>NZ_PTRF01000050.1:0-1732 GCF_002965705.1 Escherichia sp. MOD1-EC6842
ACTGCTCTTTAACAATTTATCAGACAATCTGTGTGGGCACTCGAAGATACGGATTCTTAACGTCGCAAGACGATAAATGAATACCAAGTCTCAAGAGTGAACACGTAATTCATTACGAAGTTTAATTCTTTGAGCATCAAACTTTTAAATTGAAGAGTTTGATCATGGCTCAGATTGAACGCTGGCGGCAGGCCTAACACATGCAAGTCGAACGGTAACAGGAAACAGCTTGCTGTTTCGCTGACGAGTGGCGGACGGGTGAGTAATGTCTGGGAAACTGCCCGATGGAGGGGGATAACTACTGGAAACGGTAGCTAATACCGCATAACGTCGCAAGACCAAAGAGGGGGACCTTCGGGCCTCTTGCCATCGGATGTGCCCAGATGGGATTAGCTAGTAGGTGGGGTAACGGCTCACCTAGGCGACGATCCCTAGCTGGTCTGAGAGGATGACCAGCCACACTGGAACTGAGACACGGTCCAGACTCCTACGGGAGGCAGCAGTGGGGAATATTGCACAATGGGCGCAAGCCTGATGCAGCCATGCCGCGTGTATGAAGAAGGCCTTCGGGTTGTAAAGTACTTTCAGCGGGGAGGAAGGGAGTAAAGTTAATACCTTTGCTCATTGACGTTACCCGCAGAAGAAGCACCGGCTAACTCCGTGCCAGCAGCCGCGGTAATACGGAGGGTGCAAGCGTTAATCGGAATTACTGGGCGTAAAGCGCACGCAGGCGGTCTGTTAAGTCAGATGTGAAATCCCCGGGCTCAACCTGGGAACTGCATCTGATACTGGCAGGCTTGAGTCTCGTAGAGGGGGGTAGAATTCCAGGTGTAGCGGTGAAATGCGTAGAGATCTGGAGGAATACCGGTGGCGAAGGCGGCCCCCTGGACGAAGACTGACGCTCAGGTGCGAAAGCGTGGGGAGCAAACAGGATTAGATACCCTGGTAGTCCACGCCGTAAACGATGTCGACTTGGAGGTTGTGCCCTTGAGGCGTGGCTTCCGGAGCTAACGCGTTAAGTCGACCGCCTGGGGAGTACGGCCGCAAGGTTAAAACTCAAATGAATTGACGGGGGCCCGCACAAGCGGTGGAGCATGTGGTTTAATTCGATGCAACGCGAAGAACCTTACCTGGTCTTGACATCCACAGAACTTTCCAGAGATGGATTGGTGCCTTCGGGAACTGTGAGACAGGTGCTGCATGGCTGTCGTCAGCTCGTGTTGTGAAATGTTGGGTTAAGTCCCGCAACGAGCGCAACCCTTATCCTTTGTTGCCAGCGGTTTGGCCGGGAACTCAAAGGAGACTGCCAGTGATAAACTGGAGGAAGGTGGGGATGACGTCAAGTCATCATGGCCCTTACGACCAGGGCTACACACGTGCTACAATGGCGCATACAAAGAGAAGCGACCTCGCGAGAGCAAGCGGACCTCATAAAGTGCGTCGTAGTCCGGATTGGAGTCTGCAACTCGACTCCATGAAGTCGGAATCGCTAGTAATCGTGGATCAGAATGCCACGGTGAATACGTTCCCGGGCCTTGTACACACCGCCCGTCACACCATGGGAGTGGGTTGCAAAAGAAGTAGGTAGCTTAACCTTCGGGAGGGCGCTTACCACTTTGTGATTCATGACTGGGGTGAAGTCGTAACAAGGTAACCGTAGGGGAACCTGCGGTTGGATCACCTCCTTACCTTAAAGAAGCGTTCTTTGAAGTGCTCACACAGATTGTCTGAT
>NZ_PTRF01000051.1:0-1545 GCF_002965705.1 Escherichia sp. MOD1-EC6842
TCGCGCTCGCATTCAGTCATTTTTACTATAAATATGATGAAGTTAATTCAGCTTATTCATGGGTGAAATGACTATGGCTCCCTTGCACGCCGTATATAATCCCTCCCGTTGTGCAAGTTATTTTTCATCTGTGTAACGGAAGTTAGTTGCATTCGTATATCCGACCTCTCTTACGGTACCGTCGTACCCGGCCATGATGTGTGATTAGGCCAATGCACTAAAGCTATCAATCATCATCAGGGTTGATTAATAATTAGTTCAGCGGTTAGGAAAAATCTACAAAAAAAGAGGATATATTTCTATTTTTCTCAAAAACAGCCACATTTCTCCTGTTGTTGAATAATGCTCACGACAATTATCGCTGGTGTTCCTTAAATTAATTTTCATAAAAATCTCAAATGCCTGCCTCCGCTAAAATCCAATATAAAATTCACATAAGCCATATTACTTTTCTGGACAAAAAACCACCACCCATCTATTAATGTGATTTCCATACCCTTTCGTTATTTCACTTACATAAACTTTAGGATTATTAGATGTATTTTTTCTAAACGACATAAAAAAACTGCATTAACTCCACTTACAAACCACTAAAACCAATCAATGTAATGAACAACTAACACTTTAATAAATTTATTACATCTAATATTACATATATTCTTATTTAGTAACTTGCATGTATGCGCCTTACAAGGCTTCAGGAAGAAAAACAGTGCAATAAAAAACATCTCGCCATTTAAATTTAAGGATGATAGTGAGTGATATGAAATCAGCAAAAAAAAGCTTATCGACACGGGCGATAGCAATTTCAACAGTATTATTTACACCCGTATCCCTGGCCGTAACCCCACCCACAGATGCAAATAGCGTTGTTATCATTAATAATGGCGAAGAGGCAAAAGTTATTGCCTCCGAAGGTTACGATCCTGGATGGAATCATTTTACTTCTTTGAATGTAGGCCAAAACTCTAATGGCTCACTACTCATTGATAATATTTCACTTATTACTGCTAATGCTACCGTAGGTAATAATGCTGAAGGTTCCCTCACTTTATCCAACCATACCAACTGGCAGTTTGATACCCCTACATCCAAATTGTTTTTGGGTACAAATGAAGGTTCCGGCACCGTATATGTGTTAGAAGGCAGTAAGATAAGTGGCCTGCAGGAACTAAGGGTTGGTGAATATTATGGTGATGCCAAGGGGTTGATGGTTATTGATGGGGAAAACTCATCAGTTTCCTCTAACATTACTCTTGTTGGCGATCAGGGAACCGGCAATTTACGTATAACTAATGGCGGCACACTCACTACCTCAGCTCAGGTAGCTATTGGATATGCTTATCCAGCCAATGATATATCAAAAAATCGTAATAGTTATGGCGAGGTTCTGGTTGACGGTAAAAATTCAACATTGAATGCTGAATATGTTTATCTTGGTGGATTCAGCCCAGATGTTGCTTTTAATACTACCGGTATCCTTACCGTTAATAACGGTGCAACAATCAATGCCAATTCGTTTATCTGGGTTACTCTCGCCCCTGG
>NZ_PTRF01000052.1:0-1164 GCF_002965705.1 Escherichia sp. MOD1-EC6842
ATCCTTACTAATGGAGGAGTTATAAAAAAAGGAGTTTTTGTACTATCTGAATCATAATGAGAAGTCCATGCTCTTAAAAGCCATAAGCTATTTCTTGATGTGTTATTTGCTCGTAACGAAACACTTTCTGCGGACGATGGAAAAATAACTCTGGTTACATCAAGACCAATTCCTCCCTCGTCTTTTGCATAAGCATTAGATACTATTAATAAAGTTGCCAGCAATGTTTTCGTCATAATCTGTAATAAGGATTTTCTGAGCATAAAAACAACCTACCAGTTAACATGAGATATATCATGTCTGTGCTAATGTTTTGACAACATTAATTTAAAGGCTCGGCCTATATTACCGAGCCTTTTACAAATTTTATTTGTAATTAACAGTATAAGTCACTACTGATGAGAATTTACCGCTAAAACCGGTTGCATCACCTAATTTAACAATTGTTGCATATACCGGAATATCCAGATCACCATTAGCATCTGTTGTACCCAAGTTAAGTGTTTTACCCGTTAAATCCCATTGGGTCCCCATACCATCTGGGGTTGTTCCGAAGCGAATGCCAATATCAGATTGCACTGAACCATCTTCGGCACGAACCAGACTCATATAAGGATTACCCTGCGCTTTATCTTTGGCATCAACAGTATAAGTCATGGCCGTATTTACTGGACATTGAGTCAGTTTGATATTACCAGTTAACTCGGTACCTACGCCATGACTAATAGTCTTGGCATCCCAGGTAGCACGAGTAATAGGCTGAAAAGTATAATCAGTAGGAAATTCAATATTACAGGTAGCATTAACTATACTACCATTAATAGTCTGCTGTGCTGTACCAACAAGGTCACCAGAAGCTGCACTCGCTGTCCCAATAGTTAAACCTGTGAGGATCATGACAGCTAATACTTTATTTTTCATAAAATTTTATCTCCAGAAAATACAAATCCATATGCGTTTAATCCTTTTTCTAGATTACTTAAGATATCTCTTATTTGCATTGCCCGCACACCTCCATCATGACAATTAAAAAGTATTAATAATCAGTAAAAAATAAAAATAAAAATCGCATTCAGAGTTAATGTCTGATTTTTTGGCAAATATTGGAATAAAAAACTACTTTATTTTTGTTTTTTTATGTTGTATGTAGTAATAAAGCTCAAA
>NZ_PTRF01000053.1:0-978 GCF_002965705.1 Escherichia sp. MOD1-EC6842
TTACCAGTCGGCGTAAGGTATCAGCGGCTGCGGCGGTAAATCCATGTCGCCCTGCCATCCGGCGGCGGAATACCGCACGTAGAGCAGGAAATGGCTTGGCGCATAATCTTTCGCCTGCTGGATATCAATTGCCGTACCGACAAACCAGTTGGACGTGACCCGACGCTCAAGTAACGCCCGCGCCGTGTAGCCAAAGCCCTGACTGCTGCCGCCGTCGTTGGTCTGGCTGGCGGCATCCTCTTTCCAGTCCGTCGGGATCAGGTTCATCAGCGGATAACGCGGCATGGTTTTGGTGCGCGAATGCGACCACGAGCCAGACGCGCCCAGCTCCCACGACCAGTTTTCCGTCCGCTCACGCCACATCACCGGTATGGCAAACGACAGGTATTCCTGCGGGCTGTAGTAACCGCCCTGACCGAGTGAGTACCCACTCAGGTCTTTGTCGTAATGCCAGATCATATTGTTCAGGCCGACAGTGACGCGGCGATTATTCTGGTTGATGACCTTATAGTAATAGCCCGTCATCCAGCGCACGCGCCAGTTATCTTCGACATTTTTGCCGGTTAACTGGTCGCCGCTAAGGGATGCCCAGACGCCGTTCGCTTCACCTTTATCGTAGCTCAGACTCAGCCCCACGCCATCGGCACGCACACCGCCCCATTTTTTCCCGGTATTGCCCGGAGAGTCTTTCTGCCCGCCAAAGGCCAGTAACGAACTGGAGATGGGGCGACGATGGGCGTTAACGGTGTAACCAAGCGGCCCGATATCGTCGCTGTAACTGATGCCACCGACCACATCCACCACGTTGAAGCCCATCGGTGTGGTGCCGATATCCCAGCTCCAGACGTCATTTCGCCAGCCGACCGCCACGCTGGCGCCGGAATCCGACTGGCTGCGGTTACCGCTACAGTCCTGCAACGTACAGGTGCCCCAGTTGTTATCCCATTTACCCTCAGCGTCGGCGGAAAAACTGCCGAC
>NZ_PTRF01000054.1:0-953 GCF_002965705.1 Escherichia sp. MOD1-EC6842
CACGTAGACTGCCCGGGGCACGCCGACTATGTTAAAAACATGATCACCGGTGCTGCGCAGATGGACGGCGCGATCCTGGTTGTTGCTGCGACTGATGGCCCGATGCCGCAGACTCGTGAGCACATCCTGCTGGGTCGTCAGGTAGGCGTTCCGTACATCATCGTGTTCCTGAACAAATGCGACATGGTTGATGACGAAGAGCTGCTGGAACTGGTTGAAATGGAAGTTCGTGAACTTCTGTCTCAGTACGACTTCCCGGGCGACGACACTCCGATCGTTCGTGGTTCTGCTCTGAAAGCGCTGGAAGGCGACGCAGAGTGGGAAGCGAAAATCCTGGAACTGGCTGGCTTCCTGGATTCTTACATTCCGGAACCAGAGCGTGCGATTGACAAGCCGTTCCTGCTGCCGATCGAAGACGTATTCTCCATCTCCGGTCGTGGTACTGTTGTTACCGGTCGTGTAGAACGCGGTATCATCAAAGTTGGTGAAGAAGTTGAAATCGTTGGTATCAAAGAGACTCAGAAGTCTACCTGTACTGGCGTTGAAATGTTCCGCAAACTGCTGGACGAAGGCCGTGCTGGTGAGAACGTAGGTGTTCTGCTGCGTGGTATCAAACGTGAAGAAATCGAACGTGGTCAGGTACTGGCTAAGCCGGGCACTATCAAGCCGCACACCAAGTTCGAATCTGAAGTGTACATTCTGTCCAAAGATGAAGGCGGTCGTCATACTCCGTTCTTCAAAGGCTACCGTCCGCAGTTCTACTTCCGTACTACTGACGTGACTGGTACTATCGAACTGCCGGAAGGCGTAGAGATGGTAATGCCGGGCGACAACATCAAAATGGTTGTTACCCTGATCCACCCGATCGCGATGGACGACGGTCTGCGTTTCGCAATCCGTGAAGGCGGCCGTACCGTTGGCGCGGGCGTTGTAGCTAAAGTTCTGAGCTAATT
>NZ_PTRF01000055.1:0-941 GCF_002965705.1 Escherichia sp. MOD1-EC6842
CTATGATTTGATTTGTAACCCAATAATCGCACACCATTTTTCTCTTTTTAAAAAACATAAATACTGTTAAAACAAATATTCACTTTGCTATCTTAAATACTATTTCCACATTACTCATCTTTATAATCAAATTATTCTTATCCATAGATATTTTTGCAGTTTTAAAATAGCGACTTTCACCAACGTCAGCCATGCAAATTAAACCTAAACCACGAGCTCTCCCATCCTTTGTACATGAGAAAAATCATCCATCTACTCTATTTATCCCCGAACCTTTAATACCATAATAAATCAGAATTTCTGGGTATTTTTCATCCTTCACGCTTTCATATTTTTGGTATTTAATTGAAAACCAGAGCAAGATTACTAAAGCCCGCTTCCCGCAAGGACTGATGCGATGTAGTCTCTGTCCATGGCTGCTTTTCGCGTCTTACGTCTTAACCCTGCCTTGAATACCTTATATTTCGTCAAAATATTAATGGCGATATGCCTGAACCCTGAAAATAATTCTGCTGTATTTCCTCTTCTTATTTTGCAGTCGTCTTCATTCATTACCACATCCACGTGCCAGTGATTTCGAATCGCTGCCGCAAACTTTTCTGCGGTTAAATCAGCAGAACTGATATAATATCTGACCGTTATTTCTGGCTCCTTCTTTTGTTCTGCTATTATTGACCGAAAGGAGACTGCCACGCATAATTTTTCAGTCCTTTCCATTCAAACGTAAAATCAATAAGTTCATCAGGGACATCGCAAACAATATGAAGACGGATTTCTTCTCTGCAATATCTTTCTGGCAACCCATCACATCAGTTGTGATAATGTTTACTTTAATCTTCAACATGTTAATATTTTCAGGAATAGCTGTAATCTCATTGGATTTCTCATCTGTCTTAATCTGCCCAAGGCTCAGACTGTGCATAGTTGAGAACGCACTAATG
>NZ_PTRF01000056.1:0-851 GCF_002965705.1 Escherichia sp. MOD1-EC6842
GTGTAATTATCGCTATACCCGCCATCGGCTGAACCGGCGCCGTTCATGATACGGGCCCAGGCACCGGCATCACCGTTCGTGTCACGCAGCTCACCCATACGTTTGTTCAGGTTGTTAACTTCCGTCATAAAGTTTTTGTAGCCGGCATTCATGAAACTGTCCGCCTTCGCTGCAGCCGCTTTATCGGCTTCCGTCCTGAAACCATCCAGAATCCATTGCGTACTGCCACCAGTGGTGTCAACACGCAGCGTCGGTGTTACCCGGCTGAAGCCTGTCACCCGGGTGCCGGCCTTAAAGATATCCTCTGATGTTCCGGCCGGCGCGCTGACCAGCGGGATGTTCAGGGACTGCCCCGGGGTCGGGTTCTTCATAAAGCTGACATTCAGGGTGTTGTCTGAGCCGCTGGCTTTCTCCGTCACGCTGATTTTATCGGCGTTCTTCAGGTCAGTGCGCAGGACAAAGTCACTGCCCGTGGCATCCAGTGTCTTAACCGTCAGGGTACGGAAGGCACCGTTTTCTTCAGACTGTACCCGGCTGTTGCGGGTCGTCAGACTGTTGATGTCGGAGTCTCCGGTCAGCTGCCACAGACCACTGTTCATCCTGACGTTTCCTTTACCGCCGGTGATGGCGCCGTAGTACGCCGCGTTATATCCGCTGAACAACCCGGCAGCCAGAACAGGGGAGACAGAAGAGGAAACTGAACCAGGGTTTTCGGAGCCAATACGAATTGTGGATGAACTGGTTGCATGAACATCCCCGGAAACATGCGCCTGCTGGCTGATGTCCAGCGTGGCGTTATCACCGGTTAAATCATAGCCTTCTGTCATGTATGTCAGTACGGGCATCCAGGT
>NZ_PTRF01000057.1:0-845 GCF_002965705.1 Escherichia sp. MOD1-EC6842
ACTATCGCGGAATCTAAACGTTTTCCGCTGCACGAAATGCGCGATGACATCGCATTCCAGATTATCAATGATGAATTATTTCTCGACGGTAACGCCCGTCAGAACCTGGCGACTTTCTGCCAGACCTGGGACGACGAAAATGTTCATAAGCTGATGGATCTGTCGATCAACAAAAACTGGATCGATAAAGAAGAATATCCGCAGTCCGCAGCTATCGACCTGCGTTGTGTAAACATGGTTGCCGACCTGTGGCACGCGCCTGCGCCGAAAAACGGTCAGGCCGTTGGCACCAACACCATTGGTTCTTCCGAGGCCTGTATGCTCGGCGGGATGGCAATGAAATGGCGTTGGCGCAAACGAATGGAAGCCGCAGGTAAACCGACCGATAAACCCAACCTGGTGTGCGGGCCGGTGCAAATCTGCTGGCATAAATTTGCCCGCTACTGGGATGTGGAACTGCGCGAGATCCCTATGCGCCCCGGTCAGTTGTTCATGGATCCGAAACGCATGATTGAAGCCTGCGACGAAAACACCATCGGCGTGGTGCCGACTTTTGGTGTGACCTACACCGGTAACTATGAGTTCCCGCAACCGCTGCACGATGCGCTGGATAAATTCCAGGCCGACACCGGTATCGACATCGACATGCACATCGACGCCGCCAGCGGTGGCTTCCTGGCACCGTTCGTGGCTCCGGATATTGTCTGGGACTTCCGCCTGCCGCGCGTGAAATCGATCAGTGCTTCAGGTCATAAATTTGGTCTGGCTCCGCTGGGCTGCGGCTGGGTTATCTGGCGTGATGAAGAAGCACTGCCGAAAGAACTGGTGTTCAACGTTGACTATCT
>NZ_PTRF01000058.1:0-711 GCF_002965705.1 Escherichia sp. MOD1-EC6842
CTGTAATCTCATTGGATTTCTCATCTGTCTTAATCTGCCCAAGGCTCAGACTGTGCATAGTTGAGAACGCACTAATGACATGAATCGCTCCCTTGCGGCGACTCTTATCATAAGAGTGCCGGAGCGTTTTTCCATCAATTGCAATGACGTCTTTATCATTTGAGGAATGGCAGTCACGCATCCAGTTAATAAAGCACTCGTGAAATTTTGCAGGACTGATACAGATACAGCTGTGGCAATGGTATCGTGAACAGGGATGGCATTTTTAAAATGACCATATTGCTTCAAAAAATCGAGATGTGTTTCTCCAAAATCCTCTATATCTTCCTATCCTTCAGCCCCGAAAATGACGGCACAAATAGTCAACAGTAGAATATCTGACAAATTATGTTCCACTTTCCAGGCTTGTCTGTAATCAGGGATAATAGAAATATGCTCCATCATTTTTTAAGTACCATTTTGTTCTCCTTATTTATGTAAGGAGTATTTGATTATATATAAGCTGTGAAAAACAGTTTTGAGTAATAAGGAATTACTCAATTATTGAATATATAGTGCGAATTATTTAGTGCAAAAAACAACGTTATGTGATCTTTCCCTGGGGCTGCCCCCCTTAATCACCGCTCACCACAAGCAACTAATCAAGGTAGTTAATCATGGCTGAACACGATATTACGCCAGAAGTCACCATTTCCAAAACACAGCGCCGCT
>NZ_PTRF01000059.1:0-600 GCF_002965705.1 Escherichia sp. MOD1-EC6842
CTGTATCTTTCCGGTCACGACCAGGACAGAGCCGCGCTGGCGCATATCAACAGCCTGCCGCGCGCGCAGTGGAACAGCAATATTCAGGAACTGGCAAACCGCCTGCAAAGCGATCAGGTACTGGAAACCGCCAGCCGCCTGCGTGAAAGCGGCAAAGAGGCAGAAGCGGAAGCGATGCTGCGCCAACAGCCACCGTCCACGCGCATTGACCTCACCCTGGCAGACTGGGCACAGCAGCGACGTGATGACACCGCCGCCCGCGCGGCGTATCAGAATGTCCTGACGCGGGAGCCAACTAACGTTGATGCCATTCTTGGCCTGACGGAAGTGGATATCGCCGCCGGTGACAAAGTGGCGGCACGTAGCCAGCTGGCGAAACTGCCCGCCACCGACAATACCTCACTGAATACACAGCGGCGCGTGGCGCTGGTACAGGCGCAGCTTGGCGATACCGCAGCGGCGCAGCAGACGTTTAACAAGCTGATCCCGAAGGCAAAATCTCAGCCGCCGTCGATGGAAAGTGCGATGGTACTGCGTGATGGTGCAGGGTTTGAAGCGCAGGCGGGCGATCCGGAGCAGGCGCTGGAAACCTACAAAGAC
>NZ_PTRF01000005.1:0-297988 GCF_002965705.1 Escherichia sp. MOD1-EC6842
AAATAAGATCTCCATCAGAAATTTTTTCATCAATTTCTTTAAATTTGTTTTTAGAAAAAAAACGTTTCATAAATCATGATATCCATAATTAGTTGAATTCTATTACGATACGTGATTCAGAGGTTTACTCACTCCATGAATATCGTTGTCCACTCTCGTGGTTACTGGCTGACTTATATCACGGTTACCATCGAGCCCCATCACAGAGAGAGAGGTTGCTGTCAACTGTTCTGTCAACGGCAGGATTGTTGGCAGAACGCTCAGAGTAATTGCCTCCATAATGAGGGTATGGGCGACCCCAGATATGAACAAATAACTATCATGCCAAATGGCATCTTATTAGACACACCTGAGTTTTTCAGTCCCACGGACTCCATCACCAATTACTGCTATATTTCCATGAGCAATTATATACAGTCTATCTTAAGGTTCTACAAACGCCAAAGTTTGACAATACCATCTATTTACAATATGCGGGCTGCATCCTTTTCCTCTCTGATAGGTATACTCAGGATTAATGAAAGAATCACGTTCTGAAAACTCAAATGGAAAGAAACAAAATATAAATTTTACTTTGTTATTAATTTGTCATTTAACATCTCATTTTTCATTTTTAAGTTACCAATCTCACAATTAAACTTATTAATATTATACTGTATTATTTCAAGTTCTCTGTTAATATCCTCTTTACTTATATTCACGTTATTATACAATTTTGATATTCTTACATTCAAAGGGGGGTCATACTCGAGAAAAGTATTTTTCATATCATACGCAATCGTTTTTAACTTTGATATGGTAATATAACCTCCATTATCCTCAATTGTATTCAGTGTTTCTGTAAAGTCATCAATTTTCTTGTTGAGCTGAGACCAGGAGTCTGTTGAATCAGGAGTGAATTCTGAACATCCTGAATAATTCATAACCATTTCAGTAAGAAAACTATCAGGTATGATGCTCCTGAGTTTCAGTGCTGTTTCAGGCTTTCCTGAATAATTTATAAAAATGGTTATTAAAACACCTGATATAAAAGAAATCACATTATAATATACGCGTGTTTTTTTACGATTATTTATCAACGTATTATGTTTTTGCCCTGTGATATCATTTGAGTCAACATGTGGGGATAAACGCCCGCTAGAAGGCTGACTCTTTTCTGCATTAGAAACTTCAGAATCAAAACTTTCAGAATCATCACTTTTTTGCCTCCTGAGTTCAGCCAGCACATCTGAAATAATAAAACATTTTCCGGAAAGAAGGTTATACTCAAGCTCAGTCAATAATGTTAAAGCATACTCCAGTAAAGTTAATGATGTGTAAGTTTTTTCATCATCAGGCAGAGTCTGTATTGCAGGAATAACATTTTTAATATACCAGACAAGAATATTTATTCGCATCTGAGTGGCCGTGACATGAGGCCAGCATTTTTTTTGTTTAACAAATGAATCTGCAAATTTCCATGAGGAAATTGCCAGTCCTTCCCAACTATATAGATGGGCGGAAATAAGACAGAACCATGCTCCTGTCTGAAGGTCATATCCGTTTTCCCTGAATAAAGAGAGACATCTTTTCTCCAGTGTCATCCAATATGATCTTTCATATTTTACCGAAGTTAAATTATTTATACTATAACTAAGCCAAAGAAATTCTTTATTGTTTTTTGGATCAGTAGTATTTACAGAAAGATCTAGTATAAAATTTTTGTCCATTTTCTTAAGCCATTTTTATTGACCCACTTACGCCTGTCCCCCAATAAAGACAACATGAATATGGTTCTCATTGTAATGAGAGATCAGCAAGGTAATATTGTGTAATACCGTTCTTACAGCTGGATACCATCCGCCTCCCCTGCGGCTGACAATGACCGCAGTTGCCTGCACTTGTGCTTCATTCGTCATCATCGGGTTCGGATGCCGTAATAACGGTTAAAATTATATTCAGCCCTTCACGTGCAACCTGTTTGCACATTACCACGGTGTCGACTGACTTAAGCGGCCTGTTCCAGTACACCTCATGACACCAGTGACACACATGCTGAGTTGCCGGGGTAATTCGAGTGGCTTTCCTGCTTATGCCTGTCGGTGCTTCGCTACAGCGTGACGTGTGAGTATCGGAATGTATACCATCTTACCTCGATCGCCTTAATCCCTTCCTGTTCGCCAGACCAGCATTTTGTATCCGGATTCCTTCAGATTTCACTTCGTCCCCCCTGACCTTCCGCTAACACTTCTCCTCACCGGATGTGTAAAGGACTTACACCTCCAGGTCGTTTTTCAGACACAACGGTTGAAGAACTGTGTCAGTCACGGTGCTACGCGCCATGCCTGGCACATCGCCATATGAGAACCAGACATTTCTGGTTCAATTTAACTTCCGTACAGGAGAAATCAACATAGTAAATTACAAATTACGTAATGTAATATTGTCTTTTCTTACTGACATTCTTATTCTTTTTATTATTTTATTATCTTCAGAGTCAATTAAATATCTGGCAAGGACAGGAAGAACCATTCTGTTAAGTACTGCATCTATATCCCTCGCACCAGACTTGTCACATTGACAATGATGTGTAATCCAATCAATGAGAGAATCAGTGTAATCTATTTCATACATCTTACCAGATGCCTGTTCAAAACGTTGGCAAATCTTATCGATTTTGATGAGTACGATATCTCTAAGTATTTTGGTATGCAACGGTGTGAACGGAATTAAGTTAGCTCTTCCCATAAATGCTGTTCCAAAATGTTCATTAAATAAAGGAAGAAGCATTTCTTTTATTTTATCTTTATTTATCTCACCATCATTCCATAGACTTGTGATTTTTTCACTGGCAAGGTTTGATGTCATTATTATGAAACAATCCCTGAAAGACACCATCTTACCTTCAGAATCCTCGATAATCCCCAAATCAAATATCTGAAAAAAGAACTCCAGAACATCCGGATGTGCTTTTTCAATTTCATCAAGTAGAATAACGCTGTATGGATTATGACTCACTCTTTCTGTAAGAGTCCCTCCTTGACCAAAACCGACATATCCTGGAGGAGCCCCCTTCAGAGTGGAAACCGTGTGAGCCTCCTGGAATTCAGTCATATTAATAGTGATAAGTTTATTCTCATCCCCATAAACAAACTCGGCCAGAGCCCTGGCTGTCTCCGTTTTACCGGTGCCAGAAGGGCCTGCGAGTAAAAATACCCCATCTGGTTTTACCGGATCTTTAAGATCTGCCCGGCAAATAAGGATTTGTGATGCTATAGCAGACATAGCATATCGTTGCCCCAAAACTCGCTGCTCCAGATATCTTAACAGACCGGATGTTTTTTGTTGTTCACTATCAAGGCATACTCCCAGTGGAACACCAGTCCACCCGGAAACGACATCAGCAACACAATTTTTATCCACACACTCAAAAACCATAGGACTGTCTTTCTTGTATGCACTTTCCAGTTCTTTTCTGTACATATCCTTTGATGAAATATCATGTGTACTTTGTATCTTGGCAACCAGTTCACGTTGATGACGCCATGCTGATTTAAGTTGCTCAAGATTCTTCTCAAGTTGAGTAATTTTATTTACAAGTATTTCCTGACGCTGAACATTTGATTTTTCCTGTGTCAGCAGTGCAAGTTCTCCCTGGTGTCTTGCTAATGAGGCTTCAATATCCTGAATGGCATCTGGTGATGTGGACTGAGATACAGCAACCCGTGAGCAGGCTGTATCTAACAGACTTACAGATTTATCTGGCTGATGACGCCCATGCAGATAACGATCTGATAAATGTACCGTTGCAGTTATTGCTTCTTCCCTGATAGAGACATTATGGTGCTTTTCCATCATGGGTAAAAGAGCACGTAGCATCCCTGCAGTGGAATCCTGATTTGGCTCTGTTACTTTAACTATCTGAAAACGCCGGGCTAATGCACCGTCCTTTTCAAAATACTTTTTATATTCTCCCCATGTCGTTGCAGCTATAATGCGCAATTCCCCACGGGCAAGAGCAGGCTTAAGTAAATTCGCTGCATCAGTTTGTCCTGGAAGTCCTCCTGCACCGATAAGAGAATGGGCCTCATCAATAAACAAAATAGCAGTACCATCCAAAGAATTAAGTTCGGTTAACAGCGATTTTAAGCGATTTTCAAATTCCCCTCTGACACTGGCTCCCGCAAGCAAAGCGCCCATATCAAGCGCAAGAATCCTGACATTCTTTAGTGCATCAGGCACATGGCCGGATGCAATTTGCAATGCTAAGCCTTCTACTATACTACTTTTCCCAACTCCCGGTTCACCGGTCAGTATTGGATTGTTCTGTCTGCGACGAAGCAAAATATCGATAAGTTGTCTGATTTCCTTCTCTCTGCCAGTAACTGGATCTAATTTCCCTTTTTCTGCCAGCAAAGAGAAATTTTCAGTATATTTACTGATATATTTATGTGGAGTGTTATCAGTGGAGCGATGAGAAGCAGAATGTTCTGTTTTTCCTGAAAAAGAAATAAGCAACTTCTCTGCCGCATCTACATCACAATATAATGCATCAGCCACATTGTAAGGAAATATAGAATCTCTGATGTTAATAATAGTAGTCAAAAAAACAGAGAGATCTATATGATTGTATTGCCATTTAGTAGTGGCATGTATCCATGCTTTTTCCAGTAGAGTTTGCATCGACTCAGAAAATACAGGTGAGGATTGTGGCGCTGTATTGATATGGATAAGTTCACTTTCAATGGCATTAAGAACCCTTTCAGGATTAAATAAAGACAGTTCATAAAACCTTTCGGTTATATACTTATGTTCCTGTAATAACTTCCACAGAAAATGCAAACAATCGACTTCATGGTGTTCTCTTGATATTGCGTAATTAATAGCAGAATCAAGAGTACTTCGGCTTTCTGGAGTTAATTTATTAATAATTAATTTCAGATAGGTACTCATTTATCACTCCTGTACTGCTGGACATATTGTTATATTTCTAGGCAGTCTGGAAATCCAGCCACTTTTCTCCCAGCTATGTTTTGTAAGCAGTTTAGTACTCAAATTCACCTGCAAATTTTCAAGTTTATCCTTTTTCTGTTTTAATTGTTCCCATTCGATATATCCCTGACTTAGATCGCTTGTATCACTCAGTTTGTAACGGACGAGAATACCTTTTATCCCCATTGATTCAAGAAGACTTCTTGATTCTGGAGAAAAATCTTTTGTCATTAACTCATCCTCACCATCCGAAAACTTGTTGATAAAATCAATCCAGGCTGTTTCACCTGTAAATTTATAGGTGGTAGAAAAATCAGGGAACAAAATATCAATATTTACAGAGTGACAACGTCCTGGATACCAGGTGAAAATACCTGAATCGGCAAAATTCATACTTCGTATACTACTGTTACCTGTTTTGCACTCAAGAGTCAAAGTTGTACCTGTTGGTTTAATTCCTGGACTACCTGAAATTGTCGCAGGTGCACTACTTATCGTAATTTTGTAAGGCTGTGATTCAACTTCTTGTAGGGTCTGATCCAATACGTCTAATTGTCCCTGTACATTTATTAAGTCGTCCTTGTTTTGCGTCCGCTCTCTGAGCTGAACGTCAATCAAATCATCTGGAGAAACAATGTCATTGATAAAACTAATGAATGAAGGAGAAAACGGTATACTTCTTCCCCTGAAAGACAATAATCTGACACCTTCCGGATCAATCGCTAAAACTCCGTTAGCTGGGCCATTTAAAAAACCAATAATGTTTTTATATATTTTGCCTTGCATTTCAGAATGACTGAAATTATGCTCACTTGAATTTAACTGGCTTAAAACAGAATTCTTCCATTGTTCATCAACCCAGCACCCCATATAAGTGACAGCATGGTCGAGAAGCTGATAATTTTGCCGTTCATAAATATCCCATACAGAATCAATCACTGGTTCTGTATTATTGCTGTTAATGACTGAACGAACCTTTTTAAACTCATCAAATAATAATTCCAGCTTGTTTTTTGGATCTGAACGCATAGCATTCCGGATAAGTTCAACTGATGATGCTGTATGTAACTCTGAATTTACAGCATTACGTAGAGCATTCTGCCAATCTCTCCATGCGGTAACATGATCCGGCGTCCTGTTCATTTGACTGTTATTAAAAACAGAAATCAGGTATATACGTAACATGAGATCAAATTGTTCTATTTGACGCTTTATTCCGTTATCCACTTTAAGTGAAAAAAGACGGTAAAGCAGTCTGAAATCAGAAAGCCAGTCCTGCGCCGAACTTGCTGGTATGTTATGTAATTCAGCATCTACAAACTGAAAAAATTTATGCTCAGATGAACGATTATGTATAATATTAGTCAGTTGCAGCGGATTCATTAAACCTGAATGTGAATTTTTACGCTCCCTTGCGACAGCCATAATAAACTGTCTGAAATGCTCCTGACGACTTTCATCCAGGTTCTGCACAAAAGATGAAAATGCTTCCGGAATCGTATCACGTCCATATGCCTCTTTGATATTCTCATACCAATGATGAAGTTTATCCTGTCCCGGCTGTGTCCACATACCAGAAAGATAGACAGAAGAGTTTTCATCTTCCCAAAAATCCGTAATTTTTACGGCAGGAATATTAACAGATTCAGAAACAAACCATGAATAAGACGGATCACTTTGAATCAACTCTGTCAGGAGGTTTCTGAACTCATCAATATTATCACTTCCATTATTTTTTTGTATCTCATCTCTTTCTATAGCTAGTGAAGCTATTGATGATATTTTATCATAAGGTCTGGTTATTTTTAGTGATTCATGAATACCTGGTGATTTTGTTAAGTCACTCAGCGATTCATTTTTAATCATTTTATCCCAGCAGATGAGTGATGAGGAAAGCGACAGAATCAGCTCTCGCTTTTCTGACGGGGAAGCCTGCATGAATTTTTTCTTATATTCGGCAACGCGCCATGAGACAGGACTGGTATAAAATCTGGTATTTTTACGAAGGGACTCTCTGAAAAATAAATATTTATCATCCAACGCAGGTTTAAAAGGGAAATACAGTATATTAGACCTGACTTTATCTTCATATTTTAATATTTGCTCTGTCAGAAATGCATGGCTAGTATCAACAGAACCTGGGCTGATATCATATACATGATATGAACAATATGCACTATAGCCAACAAAACACAGCACAGTCATGACTATAGCTGATTTAAGTGACATTTTTATTCTTCGTTTATTAACATGAATAACTTCTGAATACTGTATTTGTGGCAGTATTTTAGAAATTAAAACATCTGCAAAAGAACAATTTTTATCCTTACTCAACACTAGCTCACCAGATAAACAGACCCCGGAGATCTCTGTCTGAGAAAAAAACACATTATCGATACTGAATGTGGAAATAAACACATCAAGTGAATGTTTTAGATCATCCAATTTATCAGGAAACAGCAGAATCTCATTTTTTTCCTGATCACTTAATGTATCATCAAGCACATGGCATATTGATGTCGTAATATTAGATTTTAATGATGATAATATATATGATGAATCATATTCAGATACATTTGCTTCTGATTTATTGGTTGCCCAAAATACTGGGTACCATTTATTATTTTTTTGATAATTTTTTTTCGCTAGTGCTGAATATCCACTGATGTGCTCACATCCACTTATCACCAGAAAGACAGGAATATTATGATGTAAGTGTGACGACAGTTGTTCTATAAAACTCCTTGTTTTTTGAGATAATACCTGAATATAAGTGTAATCATGATCAAGTAACTTATCAACCGGAATGACAAGAACAACTCCATGAGGTGGTTGTTTTTTACATTTACGTGCTGATAAAAAACTTATCACGGAGTTCAGCACCCTTGGGTTGTCATACATCTTACCTGACAACTCCAGTACACTTAAATCTCTGAAAAACCACCAACGAATTGTTCGAAATTGTTGGGAAATACTATTTAACCCATCACTGTGAAAGACAGGAAGATTAATATCCTTAAGCAGGGAATTATTTTTTTCTGAATCACCGGTAAGTAAAAACCAAGGGACCACTCCTCTTCCTTTTTTGCTTATGATATTTAAGCCTTTCTTAAAATATGAATCAAGCGTTAATGTTCTTTTTTTACGAGAAAATAACTTTAGCAGCTTTCTGTATTTTTCTGCAGAAAAGCAATTATGGATACAATCCATAAGCAGTTTCAGGGAAAGAGTAACCAGAATTACAAAAAACCAGTAAAATGCAGTTGTAGTATCTGTCCAGTTTCTAAGCACGCCGATGACATAGCAAACAGATAAAACGAAAGCAGAAACAAAAATCCAGAGAAATAATGAAAATGTTTTCTTAAACATAAAAAATCATCTCACATACACCATAAATAATAATATAAAATAAATAACAATGATACCTGCAAGTGACAAACAAAAATTAAGCCACGATGATTTATTCTTTTTTTTTAATGCAGTCTTATTTTTTTCTTCCGAGATTATATTTAATCCGCATTGTTGCTTTAGCCTTGATATATAATCATTAATTTCATTATTATTGCTTACAGTATATTTACCTCTGAAGCCGAGTAAGAGACATAAGAGAAAAATCCATCCTGCCTGACTTCCAGATTCGATAACTTTATTAAGCACATTAAAAAACTCGACACCTCCTGTGGAATGTCCAAAATATTTAATCTGCAACAGTTCATTACGCCATTCTTTTCTGTAAGGAAGTTCAGAACACAATATTACCTCATCAAGCATAACGACTATTGAATAAAATGCCGCATCAAGTTCGCTGTCACTTAACGATATTTTTTCACTATTGCGAACAACGTCTTCAACAGTATCAATTATATGCTTTCTGGTACTGCCGTAATCACTATATTCTTCAGGAAAGACTTTAACAGATGATATGAGTCTAAATACTGGCATATAGCATTCAACGATATTCACCAGTACCTCCATAACATAAGCATTCATATAACATGTTTTGTCCCCGGAAACGATAATCTGTAATTGAAAATTTGCCCATTGATGCTGATATTCGCCAGATGAACGACATCCCAGCGAGCCATGCTGATGGTTCTCATTAATTGTTCGATCACCACTGCAGAGTTAGAAATACCATTCTTACATATGGTTATGACATGAACGCGATGCAGCTTCCTTCATCCCACGAACATTCTGCCATTTTCTTTTCTGCTATCCGCTTACCCTGTAGCGCCTGACAGATGTTGTACTGAGCTCCGGATTCCACTTCCGGAGAAAGGCATGTTTCAGGTACTGACAGTGGATGAATCGTTATCTGCCAGCCTCCAGATAGACAGATCCATTAGCCAGTTGAGGCTGGCTTACTGCATATTTTTTTCCTGCGATAATACTAACTCTACAAGTAAATCATCAGGACTACATGACCAATAAAATGCAACCCTTTTTTGAGCCTTATCTAACTTCCATAATTCTGAATGTTTATCTATCTTTAACAAGATTATATTTTCTCTTACCTGTAACTCAGATGTAACGACATCCATCACTGTAAAATTAATGCCTGGCAGTGCATGCTGAATTATCAGATCTATATGTTCGGATGGAGCAATCTTAATCTCTGACAATGCAATTGAATTATTCTTTTTGAAAGTATCTGAAGTTAATTTAATATAGTACTCTGAATTATTTCTGGAACTGTACTCATCAAAATCACAGATAAATGTATCTGTTGTTATTTTTTTAAACTCAACACTAATAATCTTATCTCTGCATAAATTTTCCAGCACTGCTTTAATATAATACTGCAGATGACTGAAACATGAAATCTGATCATAATGATTGTATGACAAATCAATAATTCTGGTATCTGAAAAACCAAAATTTTGAAATGTTGATATTTCCCCTGTGAACTGACATAATGCCATATAATACAACCATGGATGAATTGCATCTTCATTAATAAATGAAGAAAGAAGTGGTAATGTTCTGTTAATAGCACACAGAATCAAAAAATTATAAAGATGTCCATCAGACACTGTTCGTTCTGTATATCTATATTCTTCAAGTTTATTTTTGTAGGCATTAATATCAGAATGAATTTCTATGATTTTATCTCTGAGTTTGTGATTCGCTGATAACCTCATTGCAGGAAATGAACACTCATCATCAATACACAATACATTATTTCCATAAATAACCCTTGTCAGAGGTAAATATTCAAAGTCAGTGCTATTCTCTTTTTCCTCATCTGTAACAATCTGAATATCATATTTTATTCTTGTAATACCAGCATCCTGACTGTCATGATAAACATTACGCATGTTGCTTTCATCTTCTGAACTTACCCATCTGACAGATCCTCGTTTATCATTTACGCTGGATACATTTTTATGACTAGAATTAAATCGCTTAAGAGCAAGCCACAAATTTACGGTGCCAGGATCTGTACCTCTGAGATTTGTCAGGCATTTATCCTGCACCACACAGTTACCCGGATACTCGATATAATACCCTGAAGATAAAACTGCTTTTATTTTTTCAATTCTGACAGTATCTTCTTTCAGAAGATCATCATTTATACGACATTCATAGTACCCCTGATGATGGGGTTGTGATAACTGCCTGGTTCTGGCAAGCATAAAACTATGATGCAAATCAATTGACTGAAAGTGCTGAGGTTGTAAATAAAGCCCTGAATACCAATAAACAAGTTGCTCTTCTTCTTGCATGCAGTAATACCTGTACAATTATTTTATACTGATACTTTCTTTACCCATCGATATCTTTTTAAAAAGAGGTGAAAGTGATGCATGTAATGATTTATTCCACCAACCTTCCTCAACAACATCAACTGGAATATCTAAAAGCAACATATGTTGCTTTCCTGGAAATGGATAGTATCCAGCAATAACGCCTATATATTTAGCCCCTTCACTTCTGTCTATATGTAGTGTTATCTCCTGCCCCGGCATTGCTATGTATTTATCAACTTTAAGAATACCATCAACTTTACCAGACCCGCTGAAAAACTGTCTAATTAACACAGGATTATTCATTAAGTCCTGTAATGTTTTTTTACCTGAAGCCTGTAAGAATAATAATGCGCAGCTATTGGATAGCTCGTTAAGTGAGTTTAATTGTGTATCAGGTGATATTTGAAAAGTAAGCAATCCCGCGCCAAATGGAGCATCAACATTATTAATGGCCTGCATTTTATCCTGCTCAGAATATTTATCAGGACAAGCAGTAATGAAAACTACAGCTATTAGTAGCAGATGCTTAATAGTCATTAATTTTTCATCCTTTTAAAACACGGTTTATTTGTTCCATAGAATCATTATCTTTAAGTAGTTCTTCAAGCCATTCTGACATAGTCATTGTTGACCAACGTACTGCTCTCTCAAGAAGATAAGGTACAGGACTGGTGGGTTCAGATTGCCTGAAAAAAATAGCTATTTTTTCCAGTTGTTCTATAGCTTTCTCTCTTGACATCTCTTTCTCTATTGAGGGTGTTAATGCAGTATAAAATTCCTTTTGTTCCTCCGGAAACGCCTTCCTTGTCACCCTGCTCTCAGGTTCAACCGAAAATTGTGAAACAGAATTGTTATCCTGTACTTCTTGCGGTAAAAAACGACTCAGTAACTCGATTATTTCACTGATAGTATTTCTGGTTTTTGCGAAAATATGATGTATGTTTTCATGCGTATGGAAAAAGTAAAAAGATTCAACCTCATCAATTTTGTCCGGCAAATCAGAAAACTGAAGAAATTGTTCATTAATCTTACGTGTATTATATTTACCTACAAATTTTTTGAACGATTCAACAGAGTGATCACCTTCGCTTTCTATTAATTTTTCCTTTCCATCTTCTGATAAACTTGCACCATGCTCAAACGCCAGCGCCTTATACCATTTAGAAAGTGTGATTTCTTTATCATCAAGAAGAGGATATGCTTTCAGATACTCTGATAACTCTATATCAAGACGAACTAATTTACTGTAACGTATTTCCAGACCTTCTTCCTGCGATGGCCAGCATGCAGTCCAGTACTGAGAAATAAATTTAGCAAGATATTCCAGTCCACAGCGCATCCCTTCCAGAGCATACAAATGCGTCAAGGACTCCACATACCAGCAACTAATCTGTAGGTCTTTACTCTTATTTCGTAAAGTAACCTCACATAATTTTCTTACTTTTCTCCAGTCAGCTCTGCGGGGTTCACTGACAGCCCATTCTCCCTGGAACATATAGTCTGGATCATTTTGTCTTGCTTCCCGTATTTCGCTATACACCGGATCATATTCAATATCATCACCTGCCGGCGATTCTCCTATAACAGGAAGCAGTAATGTATCCGTCTCAAATTTATTCATTTTTTATCCCATTAATACCTGAGGATACCCGCTGACAATTGTCCCTCCATGAGCACAGATATCACCCATTCGTGCAGCTGGTTTGCCGCATATAAAAACTTTAAAACTTCCCATAATGACGGCATCCACTGGTCCGGTACAAAGTGCCTGGGTCCCCAATGTAGCTGCCGGTAATCCACCAATGAGTACAGACGGAGAACCTGGCGGTAACAATGGCCCCCCTACATGGGGAACAGGTGGTAAACCAGGCGTCACCATAGGACATACATGCATATCAGTAACTCTTGCGGCTGGTTGAGGCATATACAGCTCCTAGGGTTGACGATTACACCAATGCTGAAAAAGAAAAAACACACCTTCATCAGGCGCATCATAATATTTACACGACTGATCCATTAATACTCCATAAATAATTTTTTTTTCTGAACATGACGGTGCATGGACTGGATCATATGGAGCCGGACTTAAACTTCCCTGTGATACAAATAATGATAACCCCAGTGCACCTGTCTGAGTGGAAAATCCAGCAGCCTCAGAATTTTTGAATATTTCCCAGCGTTGTTCATCATCGCCTTCCTTCCATTTAAAAATGGATTGTAAAAGAACTAAATCCTCTTCAGAAGATGACTGAGATATAAATTGTGCCAGCCATTTAATTAATGTTAACGAATCTGTGTTATTAATCCAGAAATCAAGCGCCTCCTGCCATTTTCCTTTTACCAGCATTTGCTCAATAGTTTTATTAATTTCCGGAACAGTGTTATTTTTAGCTTCTGTCATATGAAATCATTTATCCAATATTCACTATTCCACCTTTTATCTGTGTCATTGCAGAGCCCTGAAGCGTCAACATGGTGCCTTTTACTTCAGAAATCGCCTGACCTTCAAGCTTAAGCGTGGCAGCTTTAACCTCTGCTGATGCCTGCCCTTCTATGGTAATTTTAGCGGCTTTTATACTTACCCCTGATGTGGATATAGTTATCTCATTTACACCCACTTTTATTTTTATTGATTGAGTTGACTCAAGCGTAAGATTTTTATCGGTGATAAAACTACCACTTCCCCCGGTCACCTTGAGATTATAATTTCCATCTGAAACATTTATATCAATATTACCATGTACATCATTCTGTAAGTTACCTTCCCTAAGAATAAGTCTGTCATTCCCTTTTTTTATTTCAGAGTTTCGACCTTCAGCAATAGTTAATAACATGGAGTGGTTAATATTGCTGATCATATCCTTCTTTACTGTAAGGAGACAATCACCAGAAGAAGTTAATATAGCTTTTTCCTCATTTTCTTTATCATCAAAAACCAGTTGGTGACCTTCTCCCTTTTTACCATTCTTAACACTACGGGTGATAAATCCAGACTTACAATTATTCACAGGAAGAGAAAAAGGCGGTTTATTCTGGCCATTATACAGTGTTCCAACGATCACTGGATAGTCAGGATTACCCTGTATAAAACTAACCAGAACCTCACTGCCAATACGAGGAATAAACTGACTACCGAACCCCTCTCCGGACCATACCTGAGATACACGGACCCAGCAGGAGGTTTTATCTGTACCTGACGTTGACTGTTCACCCCAGAGAAAGCTGATTTTTACACGCCCATTTTCATCTGTATGATATTCTTCGGAATCAGGACCAACCACTCTGGCTAGTAAAACACCGGGAATAACGGGGGAATTAAACTCACCTTTGAAATTAAGCGAACTTTTATTATCTGAAGCACACAAATCACAATAACAAGATCCAGCATGCTCAATATCATTGTTGACAGCATTGAGATATAACGAAGTAATTCTGTAATCCTGTTTGTCCAGGCTGAAACGCTCCCCGCATGACAACCACCATGAATTTGTTTTTCCAGACCAGATTTTGAGTTCACTATCACATGATGCTATCAGAGCTTCAGAACGTTTTTTTATTAACTCACGTTTTCCCTCAGGAATAATGTCTTCATAAATTCCCTTGCTGGATTTAACATCAGTCATCTTACTTTCTGATTTTATCGTAATTTCATTGACATTACTCTCATTATAACCTGAAAGTGTCACAGCAGGGCATTTAAGATTTTCTGTGACAGACCATTCACTGATGTATCCGTGATGCGATTCCTTCAGATTTTCACCAGGTAAATGTTCTAGTTTATCATAAGATGCTTTAGGATGAGACGCAGGATCATCTGCTAAAGTCATAATATGCTTATCTTTATCATGAACAAAGAAGTAGTAAATTCCCGCATCAGACAAAACTCTATTAATAAAATTTAGATCAGACTCCTGGTACTGAATCTTATATTCCAGCAAATCCTGTTTTTTATATAAAATTACTTGTGGAGGAGTAAATAAACTGTCTTTTAAAATTGTGTTTACAATATCTGATGGTTTTATATTTGACCATACTCTTGTTCTTTTTCCAGATGCCAACTCAGCTATTTCTGGCTGTAACACAATAATGCAGGTATACTGCATGCTGTTATCATAATTAAATATTACTTTTGTGACTACACCATGAATGAATCGTGAAGGTAACGAATTGTATTGTTCTCCAATCTCACAACTCAGACGCGTACCGTGTAACTGATCCAAGGAGTTATGATCAGTCCTACTAAAACATTTTATTTCATAAGTATATACATCAGATATTGATTCCCTACCTTTAATTTCAAGTGGGAATAATGATAAACTACAACCATGCAACCGAATAAAATGTTTATCCTGGAATTTATAATGTTCGCCAGATATAAGTATAGATTTAGTCATAATATATAGTCGTCAAAATACACAAAAGCATCGTTCTTTATGATTTTCTATTCCGGAGCCAAGTGAAAGATTAAAACCAAGCTTATTATTTATATTCAGTTGATTATCATTGTTACTGGGATAAATCTTCACATATATTTTAAATTTAAGAGCATCACCTATATATGATTTTATTTGTTGTCTGATAAAATAATGAAAATCCTTTCCCGGCATAAATTCCAGTGCTTTTTTATAGTCTACAGGTCCCAATACAACATCAAAATGTGAATCCACCACCCAGCGAACATTACCGATAACAGGACCTTCCCCCAGAGTATACTGACAATAACCAAGAACGCCCTGTTCATTGGGTTCTGTATTTTCAAAAGTGCCACGAAAAGGATTAATGGACACCCTGATTTGATATATTGACGAGAGTAACTGTTCAAGCCCGGCTAAGGATCTGACTGATTGTGCATAGAATGCTGTGTATGCCAGACCTGTCACACTAATTGTCTGAGAACTGATTCCGCCTAAAGACAAAAGAACATTGTTAAGAACATTATTATCTCTTCTGTTTTCATCTCCTGACAGATGCATTTTTTGCCATGCGAGATAGGACAGGCAATACATTCTATGGTTAAACATATCAATGAATGCTTTAGGAGCATCATCATTATAACGTAATTTTCTTTCAATCAGCCATTCTGTATATGCGACAGGAAGAACCCCTGCAGCTCCGGTTAATCCATTGTCGAATAATGTGAGATGATACTTTCCGTCCTTCTCATCCTGATACAGATTCTCTATCTGACCATCAGGTGCATCTAAAGACAGACTTGATGTAAATCTGAAATATTCATCAACAACGTCATCAATACTTTCATCTGGCTTTAGAATTTTTTTCAATAACACACGAACTTTATTGAAAAAACTGAATTTACTTCTGTTATTAATCACAGCCATGATAACTTTCCTGCTCTTATCGGCCATACACGACGAGTGTGGTCCTCATGATCAATGACCGTAATCATGCGAGTAAAGCTATTTACAGGGGCATGAAGTCCAAGAAAGTGATCAAGGAAAGAACAAAACATGAAACATTCAGGGTGCATATCTGCATCCTTTGAAAGAATAACTGTAATATCAATTCCACGAGCTGTTACAGGCGGATATATGCCGGGTAAACGGGACGAAACTGGTGTAATCTGTAACTCTTTAATCCATTCAATAAAAATTGATATTGAGTGATTATTGTTGTAGTTATATATGGACAGCATTTCTCTCAGTTTCATTGCTCCATCAGTACCGCCAAGCAAAACAAAATTAAGAGATAACTGCGAAATAATTCTCCAGTTCATTCCTTTTAATGTCATAGCCGGCAACATTCTTGATGGGCGGTTCAAAGCTGTTATTCGCAGGTGAGCAATATCTATATCACAATCAAAATCACCATCAGGATCACCATTATTAATTGATGATGGAATATCACCATTTGTACATATTACATCAATTGAAAGGACATCCCCTGTCATAATACGCGACTGTACTCCACCATCATCGCTCAGACGAATATATAAATTTTCCTCAAAGTTTCTTCTTTCAGAAGACATGCGATAACATGAACTATGCCAGAATATGTTGCATGATTGTTGAATGACAGAATGTTCAAGTCCAAATAAATTTTTTAATGGGTACTGCCTGATTAAATTATTTTCATATCTGTGTAATGTTACTTTATTTATATCCCAGATTAATATTTCATTACGGGAATACAAATCCGAATTTACCTGATACTCATCCTGACCATCCGATAATCGTAAGGGTTCTGTTTTTTTCTCGAAGAGATTAACAACAGGGGAACAATTTACTCTAAAGAGCCCTTCAGAAATATTCTTTTCTATTTTATCCAGTTCATACTTTCCGGCACTGCTTTTTAATGTTATTACGAGTCTGAGAGAACTCCCTGAGCATAACTCAATTCCGGAGTCAAATTTTATATCAATAAAGTTAAATCGTTCTGGAAACGAAAAATAGTCCAGCGTGAGGTTATGTATGTAAGAAACATTTCCTGTTCGTGGTAGTGTTACTTCACCCTCATAAAATCCGGCACCGGATATATTAGTTCTGATACCATATAATACATCATTGTTTTTCTGCAAAACGATATTATCAATTTCATTGCACAATAATGTATATATTATACCAGTAACCGTTGACGGACCATTTAAATAAAACCTTATAAAATCAAGAGAGAAATTAGCCCCATCAAAAACGTCTAAATTTAACTCGATTTTCCATAAGGAAGATAAATTATCATAGTAAATTCTTGCTTCATTAACCGTTGCCGGGACGATAGTCAGAGGATATACAGTCCTAAACTGGCAGATGGTTTTAGATTTATGTTTAGTATATATCGAAGTGCCAGAAGGAACTTTATAAATGGATGTTATTCCACTGGATTTCCTATCTGGCTCAAATGAAACGATACATGATGATGGGTAGTGATACAAAAATTGGGGGGCAAGATTACGAAGCAATGCTTCCATCAACTCAGGTAAATCTTCATCTAATCTCTGATGAATTCTTGAGCTTAAAAAAGCAAAAGACTCCGTTAATCTCTGGATATGTGGATCTTCAGACACCCCCTGATTGTATCCAAGACGCCTGGCTATCTTTGGATATTTTTTCGCAAACTCAACACCTTGTTTTTTAAGAAAAACCAGCTCTTTCTGATAGTAGGATAATAGTTTATTCATCCAGTGAAAACTCTCCTGAGTTTTTATCCCATTTAATACAGAGTTTTACCCTGTCCATAAAAAACAGAGCAGTAACTGAAAAAAAAGAATAATTATCATCACTGGAAAGATGCTCAACAACAGGCTCTTCCAGCCGGGGCTCATAACGCTGGAGCATCAGTAATATTCTTGAAGAAATTTCGCCATTAACAGTATCACTATGCTCACCTGCAGAAACACTATATACTGATGACTTTATACCATAGTTCAGAACAGAACTATTAACAAAAGTCAGTTCATCTGTTTCAAGGTATGAAGGTCGTGATGATAATAACATTCCAAGCTCATACTTCAGATCATCTGAAGGAACAAAATTCATATTATCTTCCGATGAGCCCGGATTATCATCACGTAAAAAATGAAGAAACGAATGCATTCAGTATTTTTATACAAGTGCCTCTTTATATAAGCTATACTTTATTGGCCCCAACTTTTCCGTACTTTTCCCATCAGGTGATGGAATATTCATCTCAATTGAGACACTCTCTTCTGGAGTAAATGACAGCTCTAAAAACAGATTTGCGTCATGATCATGAGCCAACAAAACATCATGCAAACGGCAGCCCTGATAAATAACCTTAAATGATGAATATACACCACTTGATTTAGTGGATTCCCTACGTAAAATTTCTATTACAATTTCTTTCTCGCCTCTCTTAAAAAAATTCTCCAAAACTTCTTGTATTTGTTTAGTAACTCTAAGCTTCAGATTAATTAAATCAAAAACAGTACCGTCAATACCTGCAAAAGCGTGAAATGCTTGAGGACAATGCCCCTCAAAGTAGTCACTAAAGTTATCGACTTTTGAATTTCCCTTTATAACCTTTCCATCAATGGTGATTTTTACAAACTCTCTGCTCCCCATATTACCAGAAGCAGGAGCACCACTCATACGAGCACCCATAATAACCTCTTAACTTACACTTGATGGTAAATCTGCAACAAGACGCAATGACATGCTTAAGCCCTCAAGCTGAAAATGAGGTTTAATCCATGCAATTGCACGATAAGACCCTGGACTTCCAGTAATTTCAACAACTTCGACAGATGCTTCACGTAATGGATAACGAGCCTTTGTCTCCTGACCGGCGTTATCTGATGCCACAACATATTGCATGATCCAATTTTGCAGATATGTCTGACATTCTGTCCTAGACATAAAACTTCCCACTTTGTCACGAACAATCACTTTCAGATAATGTGCGAATCGTGACGTTGCTAATATATACTGAAGCTGGCTGGATAATTTTGCATTCGCATTAGCCTGATCAGTATTATACAGTCGCGGTTTGTTCACCGACTGAACAGCAAAAAATGCTGCAAAATCAGTGCCCTTACAGTAAACTAGTGGAATAAATCCGAGATCTGACAGTTCTTTTTCCCTACGGTCTGAGATAGCAACCTCAGTCGGACATTGTAAAAGTCGCTCACCTGTATGGGATACATAATTATAGGCCGGCAATGATTTAACCAAACCACCACCTTCCACACCACGAATTGCTGCACACCAGCCATACTCCTCAAAAGCATCAACTATCCGGCAGGCAAGTTCAAAAGCTGTATTTACCCATAGATAGTCTTTGCCAGAGTTGTCTTCACTAATATGCTCTTCAAAATTAAACGTCTCGGCGGGTACAGTCTTCATACCATATGGAATACGCCCCAGGGACTGTGGCAAAGTCAGTCCCACATAACGACTGTCATCTGTCTGCCTGAAACTACGCCAACGGGCATAATCTGTTGTTTCAAACAATTTTGCCAGATCACGCGGGTAGGGTAATTCGCTAAATGAATTCATAGACAGCATACCCGGAGCAATAGCACTCAAAAACGGGGCATGAGCACTGGCAGCAACATGAGAAATATGCTCCAGCAAATCAATATCCTGTGGTGTATTATCGAAATAGAAGTCACCCACAAAAGCAGAATACGGTGTTCCCCCGAACGTTCCATATTCGCTTTCATAAATATTTTTAAATAATACAGACTGATCGAAATCTGAGGCTGATTTAAAATCTTTGAGTAACTCTTTTTTAGTACAGTGTAATACCGTGTATTTTACATTTTCACTAACACTGGCCTGAACCAGCTTATAAAGTCCTGTCCATGCTGACTCTATTTTCTGAAACTCAGTTGCATGCATAATCAGACTAAGCTGCTCAGACATCAACTTATCAATATCAGCAATTCGCTTTTCAATGCTACCGATTAAATCACTGTTAATGACTAAAGAACCACTGGCAACTTCAGCAAGAAAATTATTAACCTGCAATTTAAATCTGCTTTTTTCAGAATCCTGTCTTACAGCTCTGGTATTATTTATAATTTCTTCAAGACAATCATCTGTAGCATACTGTGTTTCATTCTGCCCTACTGTTGATGCAATTGTCATGTTCATTCCTTACTTTCACCATTTTCAGGAGCGCAATTATTATTCACCAGTAATTCCTGAAGTTTTTCCTTCAGTTTCTCATTACTTGCAGCCCTGTTGCGCAGGTCACAAAGGTGAGACCTCAATTCCGATAACTTTTTAAGACATTCGACCTGTTGAATCACATTATCAGGAGAAAAATCGTCTTTGCAATTAAACATAAGTTCGACATTCAGTTTCCCTTCATTGCCCGGGATAACACTATCCACCATAAAATGAGCCTTCGGACTCATTGATGTCATAACTTCATCAAAATTATCTTTGTCTATACTGATGAATTTTCGTTCTCTCAATGGTTTTTCTGATGATGAATATTCACCTAAAACCCCAATGACAAGGGGTAACTCTTTCGCTGTTTCGGCAGCTCCGGTTTCAACATCGTACGTTATCTGTACTCGTGGAGGTCGGGCTTTATCGAGTTTATGTTGTGTATTACTCACTTTTGCTATCCTACAGTCAGTTTTTAAATACCTTTATCATGAAAAATTCATCAATTCAGATAAAAGCTTTTTGATGAGAATAGATTTCAAATGCAGTATAACCTGTCACTAGCAATAATTAGCATGGTACAATTATGCCCATATAAAAGTAAATGACATAGCTACCGCACGGCATTTCAAAATATTAAAACACCGATAAGACTTTCCTCCCCATTATGCTATAATTAGTATACAAAACCCTCAACTAACAAATAGATAAAAAAATAGCAAAACACGACCACACAAATGATCCTATCCAGCAATAGTGAACAACAGATTGGCATTAATACAATTTTTGGGAATTGAAACGCCTAGCTGGAATGATGTTTTGATAAGGGGTTCCGCCCCCATTTATTCCAAAATACTTAATAGTGATACTTATCTGACTGAATTAAATAGAGTTTATTTCGTTTTTTTGATCTTCTCCGCCAATCTACAAAATAGCATCTGAATCGTTCACCGTTTAGCATTCCATGCCCTTACTCATAAGTTGAAATGATAGTATTGTATTGAAAATACCATAGATTATTTCAGAGGTGTTATGCAAAACCGGGTTATTCAGGAACTAAAATCGCTGGATATGGGAGATTCAAGACTTGAGAAAAGAGTAAAGCATATCCTGAGTATCCTCCGTCGTTCACCAGAAGAAAATATTCCCGTTTCCTGCCGTACCTGGAGTGAAACAAAGGCGGCTTCTCGCTGTTTCTCAAATGATAAAGTCTCTACCGATAAAATCATGGCTCCTCACAAAGAAAACATCATTGAAAGGGCTCAACAGTTTAAAAGAGTTTTAGTCTTACAGGATACAACTGAACTTAATTATTCAGACCCAAAATAAAAACAGAGCGTTGACCCCAAAAAACATAAAGATGAAAGAAATTTACTTCTTCATCATCAGTGAGTCAGATGTTTGGCTTGAATTTTATGATGACTGTCAGTGGTTCAGAGACGAATTAAAAACTGGTAAAAATACCCGACAAGAAATCTGCAATAATTTACTTGTATTAGCTCAGACCTGAGCTGACAGTTACCGGTTATTTATACAGATATCTGTCAGATTACATCTGGCTTAAATTTTTCTCGGCCCAGATGCGCTTTCCATCAAGTAACGTTTCCATTGGCGTCCGCCCATTGCACATTTTTCCCTGATGGGTTCGCTCATTATTATAGTGAGCCAGCCATTCATCAAGAGTCGACTGTAATGTATCAAGATCGCCGTACAGTTTTTTACGGAACGTTTGTTGATAAAATTCGTTCAGTATTGTTTTATGGAACCGCTCGCAGATGCCGTTGGTCTGCGGGGACATCGCCTTCGTTTTCGTGTGTTCTATGTCGTTTATTGCCAGATAAAGCTGATAATCATGCTGCTCTACTTTGCCACAGTACTCTGTGCCTCTGTCGGTCAGTATTCTCAGCATCGGCAGGCCATGAGACGCATAAAACGCCAGTACACGATCGTTCAGTAAGTCAGCCACGGTAATCGGTGTTTTGGTGACGTAAAGCTTACAGTGAGCCACTTTCGAGTACGTATCAACGAACGTCTGCTGATAAATACGCCCGACACCTTTCAGGTTGCCTACATAGAACATGTCCTGCTCATCCAGATATCCCGGATGAGCCATTTCGATTTCGCCACAGACCTCGTCATCACTGGCTTTACGCTCCAGTGCTGCAATCTGGCTGTCAGTTAGCTCAATGCCATCACGGGCTACTTTTTCTTCCAGTGCTTTCAGACGTTTTTTGAAATTCTCAAGGTTATGGCGTAACCAGACAGAACGGACACCACTGCCGGAGATAAAAACGCCCTCTTTACGCAGCTCGTTGCTGGTCCGGTGCTGACCGTGTGCCGGGAAAGCGACGGCGTAGTCAACAACAGCCTGTTCAGTTGCCTCATCAGTACGGTTCTTAAGGTTAGGAGCGCGGCAACTACGATTAATCAGCGCATTCACCGCCTTCATCGCCCAGTTCGCGGTAACGATAAAACGTATCACGCGAAACGCCCATGATTTTACAGGCTTTTGATACGTTACTGAGTTCTTCAGCCAGATTGAGCAAACCGGCTTTGTGTTTGATAACGGGATTGGTAGTATGAAGCATGAGAGTTACTTCGTGTTTTGTATAAGGATTCGACACCCATATCAAAACCGGTAACTCTCAACCTTTCAAGGCTCAGTGTCAGATCAAGTCGCGACTAATACACATAAGAGTATTCCTGCTTATTCTGGCAATAGTATTCCACTCTCTGCGTGCTCTGATCCACGCCCTGCGGCGGCGTGCCATAGCCAGCCAGATCATCTGCGGCAATAACATCCGTCAGATCCCCCAATTTTATATCAACCTCTGTCACTGTGTAGAGCTGATTGAATTTTGACGGCGGGTTGCTGTTTTCCATTTCCTGCGTCTGTTTATTCCACGCGAACAGATACGCCGTGGCCATTATCTGCTCGCCCGCCACCAGGAGTTTTTGTCCGCCGGATAACAAAATACGGTATTCCAGCCCCTGATAACCGATTTCATTGCGCCCGAGCAGAACATTATCTTCATCAATAACCGCGCGTCTTTACAGACAAATTCCGGTGCCCGGTACATCCGCTTCACCCCTTCCGGCACGGCGGGCTACTCCTGCGGAATTTCAAATTTGATTTCCTGCAGACGACGGTAATTCACTCCCTTGTGCAGATAAGCGTCTTCAACAAGACAGGCATGGATGTAATAGGTCTTTCCGGCCTCGAAATTAGAGAAGATACGGGCACTGGCGGAAACCGATATCGTAGTTTTCCCGAGTATGCAGGAAAGCTACGGTATTGGTGGGCTGGAAGCATTGTTGTCAAACTGCGCACTGATTGCCACGCCGGGATTAGTTATGGATACGGAATACGCTTGTGAACCGACAATTGCTGCAATACAGAAACGAATTATTGCTTCCTGTCTGATGTAGAACAACTGCGTGAAGACCAGAAGGCGCAGATATTCCGCAATAGTGTTAATCGACCTAAGTTCACGTTAGGTAAGATGTGCGAGTCGTATATTGATGTTTGGCAGGAATTGCATAAGAAGCTACAAAAAGAACAGCAGTGAATCATTATGGTCGTGTCTGTAATAACGCCGGCGTCAGTTCACCTTTCAGCCTGAGGGTTCCGGCTGGCAGAACCAGCTCGCAGCACAGACTGTCGGTCGGTGTGTTTATCTGCTCAACCTGCACTGGTGCCGGGATTTTATTATCCGGCTCCGGAGTTAACGTCACGGGAAGCAGCGATGTTTCATGTTCGCCGGGCGGCTGCAGGCCGCCGTTACATCAGAGATGCCGCCAGTTGAAGAGCAGGTTATCGTTGATTCCGTTCTCACAAGCTATTTATGCGACACAGGCACCGGGTAAAAGAGTTTGCAGAACAAGTCTCCATTTAAACTCCGGTGAAAATTGGTTCCGGCGGGTTCTCTCTGCTTTCACAGGCGGAGTCACTGTCGGGGCTGAAGGATATCGCCCCGGGAAAAGAGCCCGGGCCAGTTGCCTGCAGGAATATTCACCGGAAAGGGGACAGTCAGTGAATACCTGGTGAAATCGCCTCACCAGAGAAAAATGGCGGTTTTGCTGACACCTGTCTGCGCAGAAATGCGCGGGTACGACAGTGATTCGTCAAATCTGAGCTGTAGCACACGCAGGATCAATTCCGGATTGTCTGCCAGTAGCGCCTTTCGTGCGTTCATCTTAAATGTCCTTTTACTGCGAAAATGGACATTAGTATCGGAAACAGGAAAAGGGAGCGAAAGACGGTTTAAATGAGTCGGTTACCTAAAAATTGCAACTGATCAGGTTGTTGCAGCATTTTGCGTGACCGCTCGGGGAAGGTAAAACTGCATCAGAGAAAGCATTGCGCGGGGTCTGCCGCTCATCAACAATCGGGGAGTCAGTAAGGGGCTGAAACGGGAAAGCCCCTCCCGAGGAAGGAGCCTTACAGAAGGAAAGGGTTATGATGAAGTTCGTCATCATACTGGTTGTGTTGTTACTGTTAAGTTTCCCGACTTACTAACAACTCATCAGAGGGGGGAGAAATCCTCCCTTACCCTTGTTCCTTTACTCTAGGTTGAAAAAACAACAGCGTCAATAGGCCTGCCAGGTACGAAACGAGATCTGTGAACCGCTTTCCGGTTAGCCTTTTTTATCCTGTTGGATCTTCTTGATGATATTGGTCGTCGAGCAACCGTCTTCAAAGTTGAGCACCAGCACTTCACCGCCGTTGGCCCAGACTTCTTCACTCCCGGCGATCTCTTCCGGTTTATAGTCGCCGCCTTTCACCAGCAGATCTGGCAAGATGCCGGCGATCAGGCGCTGCGGCGTGTCTTCTTCAAACGACACCACCCAGTCGACAGCTTCCAGTGCGCCCAGCACAATCATACGCTGTTCGAGCGGGTTAACCGGACGAGAATCCCCTTTCAGTCGTTTGGTGGAAGCATCGCTGTTCACTGCGACAATCAGGCGGTCACCCAGTTTGCGGGCGTTTGCCAGATAGGAGACATGCCCGGCATGGAGAATATCGAAGACGCCGTTGGTCATTACCACTTTTTCACCGCGTTTACGCGCCGCCGCTACGGCCAGCTTCAGTTCCTCTTCGGTCATCACGCCAAAGCCGGTGTCCGCACGTCCACGCACCGCGTTTTCCAGCTCAATCGGCGAAACCGTGGAGGTTCCCAGTTTGCCGACCACTACGCCCGCCGCCGCATTGGCAAAGAAGCAGGCTTCTTCCAGCGAATTACCCGCCGCCAGTGTTGCCGCCAGTACACCAATTACCGTGTCACCCGCACCGGTAACGTCATACACTTCCTGCGCCTGGGTTGGCATATGCAGCGGCGCTTTACCCGGTTGCAGCAGCGACATACCCTGCTCTGAACGGGTCACCAGCAGCGCAGAAAGTTCGTAATCGGCAATCAGTTTCATGCCACGTTCAACAATCTCTTCTTCGGTCTTACATTTACCGACAACGGCTTCAAATTCTGAGAGATTTGGCGTCAGCAGCGTAGCGCCACGGTAACGTTCAAAATCGGTGCCTTTTGGATCAATCAGCACCGGAACGCCCGCCTTACGCGCCAGTTGGATCATCTGCTGCACGCTTGCCAGCGCACCTTTGGCGTAGTCAGAAAGCACCAGCGCGCCAATCGAACTTAGCGCCTGATTAATCCGCTCATGCAGCGGCTGCGGATCAACACCTTCGAAACCTTCTTCGAAATCCAGGCGGATCAACTGTTGGTTACGGGAAAGCACCCGCAGTTTGGTGATGGTCGGATGCGTTGGCACAGAAACGAAGTCGCATTTTACGTTGACGTCCGCCAGTGATTTACTCAGCGCACGCGCCGCATCATCAATACCGGTCAACCCGACCAGGCGAGCGTTAGCACCAAGAGAAGCGATGTTCATCGCCACGTTGGCTGCGCCGCCCGGACGTTCTTCAATGGTATTAACTTTAACCACGGGCACCGGCGCTTCCGGCGAGATACGGCTGGTGGGACCGTACCAGTAACGATCCAGCATCACATCACCAACCACCATCACTCCTGCACGTTCAAACTCTGGCAGCGTTACTTTCATTCCTGTCTCCTGAGAGATTCAAAATTTGCGCGCGATAATATCACACTTCATTCCTCCACCAGCCACTTCTGCCAGCTTGCCCGCACCAGTTCACGCTCTGCGGTGAAGCACTCCTCCGGCACATGACCCGGTAATTCCTGTAACGCCAGATGATGAAGTTCATCGCGCAGCGTCGTGTAAGCACGGGTCAGCGCCATCGCTTCCTGCTCTTCCATAATGTCGTTTTGCGCCAGCAGTTCCAGAATGCGCACGTTGTCTGACCAACGCGTTAACTTCGGTTTTTCATGAGCGTAGCGCAACACCAGATATTGAGTAATAAATTCGATATCGGTAATTCCGCCTTCATCGGCTTTGATATCAAAGCGATCGCGATGTTTATTGCCGAGATGAGCGCGCATTTTCTCACGCATTTCCCGTACTTCCGTTTGCAGAGTTTTACTTTCACGCGGCAGCATCATAATTTCCCGACGCACCGCGTCAAAGTACGCAGTGAGCTGTGGATCGCCATATACCACACGCGCACGAACCAGTGCCTGATGTTCCCACGTCCAGGCCTCGTTTTTCTGATAATCAGCAAACGCTTCAGCGGATGTCACCAGCATTCCCGCAGCCCCGGACGGACGCAGCCGCGCATCCACTTCGTACAAAATGCCGGAAGAAGTGCGCGTACTAAACAGATGCATAATGCGTTGCGCCAGACGCAGATAAAATTGCCGCCCATCGATTTCCCGCTCGCCGTCAGTCATCGAATCCATTGGGCAATCATGGAGGAAGATAAGGTCAAGATCGGAACTGTAACCTAACTCCCAGCCGCCCAGCTTACCGTAGCCGACCACCGCAAAACCACGGCCTTCACGTTCGTTTAAGTGATTCGGTTTACCGTAGCGGGCGACCATTTGAACCCACGCCTGCTGAACGACAGCATCTATCATGGCTTCCGCCAGCCAGGTTAAGTGATCGCTCACTTTCATCACCGGTAGCGTACCGGCGATATCCGCTGCGGCGATGCGTAACAGCTGCGCCTGTTTGAACTGACGCAGCGCCTCAAGCTGTTGCTCTTCGTCATCTTCCGGCACGCGCAGCAAATACTGGCGCAACTCATCGCGGTAGGCATCGGTCGCCGTCGGTTGGTAGAGGGTATTTGGATCGAGCAGTTCATCCAGCAATAATGGATAACGCGCCAGTTGGCTGGCAATCATCGGCGATGCGGCACACAGAGAAATCAAATGCTTAAGTGCCGCCGGAAATTCACTAAGCAACTCAAGATAAGTGGTGCGAGTAACAATCCCCACCAACAAGGCGGTAATGCGCGACAGCGTGACAGCAGCGTCTTCACGCGCACAGACATCACTTAGCAGATATGGCATCAGATGGTCGAGCACCTGACGTCCTCTCGGCCCGATTGTGCGCTTATCCAGCTCTTTGCGGAAATCAGCAATCAGCGTCAGCACCTTTTTGCGATCATCTTCGCTAAGATGCGCCAGCACTGGCGTAGTGTCATCTTCCTGCAACGCATCCTGCCACAGCTCACGCCACTGTTCCGACAGCGACTCTTCCTGAGTTTCGCTTTCATCGTCGCCAATCAGTTCATTAAATACCCGGCGCACATTGGTCATATGTCCGGTCAACGCCCCGGTCAATTGCGACCAGTCAGCGAAGTCCATCGCCCACGCCAGCCGCGCACGGTTAAGCTCATCAGCGGGAAGAGTCTGGGTTTGTTCGTCGTTAATGCTTTGCAGTAGGTTTTCCAGACGCCGCAGGAACAGATATGCCACTCGCAATTGTTCGGCATCATTTTCAGAAAGCAGATGCAGTGCGGCAATGGCGCTGAGTGTCGGCAGTAAAGAGCGCGATTGCAGCGACGGTTCACGTCCGCCGCGAATGAGCTGGAACACCTGGACGATAAATTCAATTTCGCGAATACCGCCCGCGCCAAGTTTGATGTTGTCGGTCAAACCGCGTCGACGCACTTCACGGGCAATCATCCCTTTCATGTTGCGCAGCGACTGGATGACGCTGAAATCGATGTAACGGCGGAAAACAAACGGACGCAGCATCGCACGCAATTCGTTAGCATAGACGCCATCGCTATCGCCCATAATCCGCGCCTTGACCATCGCATAACGCTCCCAGTCGCGCCCCTGCTCCTGGTAATAATCTTCCAGCGCCGCAAAACTCAACACCAGCGGGCCGCTTTCGCCAAACGGACGCAGACGCATATCCACGCGATAGACAAAGCCATCTTGCGTCGGTTGATCCAACACTTTAATCAGCCGCTGGCCCATGCGGGTAAAGAACTGAGCGTTATCCAGTTCGCGGCGTCCGCCCTGCGTACAGCCATGTTCCGGCCAGGCAAAAATCAGATCGATATCTGAGGAGAAATTCAGTTCCCCACCGCCCAGCTTACCCATGCCTAAAATCAGCAGCGGTTGCGCTTCGCCCTGCGCATTGCACGGCGTTCCCCACTCGCGACAGCAGGCTTCATATAGCCAGTCACGCGCCGCGACAATCAGCGTCTCCGCCAGATGGCTGAGCTGCTGCAAAATGCTCTCTTCAGTCACCAGCGCCAGAGTTTGCGCCCAGGCGATGCGCACCATAATGCGCCGCCGGAACAGCCGCAGCTCGCGCATTAAACTGACTTCATCGCTTACATCACTGAGCGCCTTCTGCAACCATGCAGCGTAATGCTGCCATTCGTCGGCCTGCGGCGGCTGGCTTTCCAGTTCCGTTAGCCACTCTGGATGCGCAATTACGCTGTCCTGCACAAAATCACTAAAAGTAAGTACTGACTTCGCCTGTGTGCTAAGTGATTCCTCGGCTAAAGGCGCTGGCAGCCGCTCAACAACGGTCTGCCAGTACTGCTGTAACGGTGAAGAGAGCGGCTTCATAAGCGATTTTATCCTTGCCTGATTAACGTTTTCCGCTGTGCAACCAGAACGGTTCCTGATTGTTTGCCTCATTACGGAAATGTTCAATTTCAATGCGTTGCCCGGTCGCAATGGCGTGACGCAGTCCCTGCCAGTTCTCCAGCCAGGCTTGCGCAACGAGAGGATCGTAGTAACCCGCCAGCAACAGTATTGAGTCAATGTCACGCGTCAGACGTGGTAACTGGTCACGGTAGCGATCGCCCAACGGTTGGCAAAAAACGCTTTTCAGTTCAGCGGCATGGCGGGAAAGATGGATATCGGCAAAGCGTTTAAAGGAGTCGCTCATTTTACTTTGCGCTTTGGCATCTAAAAACGGCTGCCAGGCTTTGCTGACCAGCCATTCGGTCAACGCCAGTTTCGCCATCGCCGTTTCGGTAGAGTAGACCGCCGTCACGGCAGAAACCGCAGACGCAATCGTCGCTTCGCATTGGGTCAGCAGGTCACGTAAGTGAGTGCTCGCTTTTCTTGGCACAATACCACCGAACAGCATCAGCGTATGGCGAACAAGACCGATGGCTGCCAGCACCTGCTCTTTCGCCGCATCGTTGCCGCGCACCCACAGCTCTTCATGATATTGCCATTGCGCTAACGCCAGCTCCAGCGCCGCTTCCAGCCCCTGTTCCACATCGGCTTTTGCCGCAACATGCAGAATGGTGGTAGGTTTGATTTCACGCGTGGGATTGCCCTGCGCCAGATGATAGCCACGCGCTGCTTTACTCAGGCTGCCCTGGCGTAATCCGGTTTGCGATACCAGTTGGTTCGCCAGTTTCAGCACCGCGCGCGTTTCACCGCTAAGCAGCTCCAGTTCCAGCTCACAGATAGGTTCAGCAAATTCACCGGCTTTCACCTCGCCCTGATCGAGAGCGATTTCAATCTGGCTGCCATCGACCTCCACCAGCCATTTTTCGCGATAAAAATCGGTGCTGAACAGCGGCTGCACGCGGGACGCGAGATCGGCAGGTAACTCACCGTTTGGCCAGACTTCCGTCGGTAACTGCGCCAGATCGAGCGTCGGTTCACTCAACGCCACGTTATATTCCGGGCGCTGGTGCAATCCGCCCGTTACCCGTCCGGCAACTTTCATGGTCATCTCATAGCGACCGTTTTCGCCACGAATACGCAGCCCCATGTCGTGCCCACGCAGCCAGTTATCCGGCGTTTCGTAGTAAATGTTCAGTAACTGCACGGGATCATGATGCTCGCCGCCCAGCGTATTGAGATGGTCACGCAACGCCTCAACGGCACTGTGATTAACAATAAACTTTAATTCGATTTCCTGAGCCATGGCCTTTACTTATCGGTTATGTCACATAAGTGACGATGAACGGCGAACTAAATGCGATCTTTTTTGTCAGTAGATAGTATTTTGCGCCAAATTGCCATGCAACGAGCATTTTGACGGGCGTAAAAGTTTGAGACAGTGGCAAAAGCTGACACAGAGGATTCTGATTGATACCGAATGCTTTGCGCAGCAACACTGATGCCACTACTATCGTTCCACTTTCCATGACAATAACGACAGCCTGATGCCAAAATTACGCCTGATCGCACTAACTTTACTCGCGCTTAGCGCCACTGCCGTCTCTCACGCGGAAGAAAAACGCTATGTTTCTGACGAACTGAATACCTGGGTTCGCAGTGGTCCGGGAGATCATTATCGCCTCGTGGGCACCGTGAACGCCGGTGAAGAAGTGACATTATTACAAACTGACGCCAACACCAATTATGCCCAGGTGAAAGACAGCTCCGGCCGTACCGCCTGGATCCCGTTGAAACAACTGAGTACTGAGCCAAGCCTGCGCTCCCGCGTGCCAGATCTGGAAAATCAGGTCAGAACTCTGACCGATAAGCTCACCAATATCGATAACACCTGGAATCAGCGCACCGCAGAAATGCAGCAAAAAGTGGCGCAGAGCGACAGTGTGATCAACGGGTTAAAAGAAGAAAATCAGAAGCTGAAAAACGAACTGATTGTAGCGCAGAAAAAAGTCGATGCCGCCAGCGTTCAGCTGGATGACAAACAGCGCACCATCATCATGCAGTGGTTTATGTATGGTGGCGGCGTGCTGGGACTTGGCTTGCTGCTCGGTCTGGTATTGCCGCACCTGATCCCAACGCGCAAACGTAAAGATCGCTGGATGAACTAAATCGCCTTCTTCGTTGCACTGTCTTATTATTAGGAATTGTGTATTTGACGAAGGGAAGATGGCGTGAAGATTTATCTGGTCGGTGGTGCGGTTCGGGATGCATTGTTAGGGCTACCGGTCAAAGACAGAGATTGGGTGGTGGTCGGCAGTACGCCACAGGAGATGCTCGACGCGGGCTACCAGCAGGTAGGCCGCGATTTTCCTGTTTTTCTGCATCCGCAAACGCATGAAGAGTATGCGCTGGCACGTACCGAACGGAAATCCGGTTCCGGTTACACCGGTTTTACCTGCTATGCCGCACCGGATGTCACGCTGGAAGATGATCTTAAGCGTCGCGATCTGACCATTAATGCGCTGGCCCAGGACGATAACGGCGAGATTATCGACCCGTACAACGGTCTGGGCGATCTGCAAAATCGTCTGTTGCGCCATGTTTCCCCCGCTTTTGGCGAAGATCCGTTACGCGTACTGCGCGTGGCGCGTTTTGCTGCGCGTTATGCCCACCTTGGTTTTCGTATTGCCGATGAAACTCTGGCGCTGATGCGCGAGATGACCCACGCAGGTGAACTGGAACACCTGACACCTGAACGGGTGTGGAAAGAGACGGAAAGCGCCCTCACCACACGCAATCCGCAAGTTTTCTTCCAGGTATTGCGTGATTGCGGCGCACTACGCGTTTTATTCCCGGAGATCGACGCGTTGTTTGGTGTCCCCGCTCCGGCGAAATGGCACCCGGAAATCGATACCGGTATTCACACCTTAATGACGCTCTCAATGGCGGCGATGCTGAGTCCGCAGGTCGATGTCCGTTTCGCAACTTTATGCCACGATCTCGGTAAAGGACTGACGCCGCCAGAACTCTGGCCGCGTCATCATGGTCATGGCCCGGCGGGTGTTAAGTTAGTGGAACAACTATGCCAGCGTCTGCGCGTGCCAAATGAAATTCGCGATTTAGCCAGACTGGTGGCTGAGTTTCACGATCTCATCCACACCTTCCCAATGCTGAACCCAAAAACCATCGTCAAATTATTTGATTCCATTGACGCCTGGCGTAAACCGCAGCGTGTCGAGCAACTGGCGCTGACCAGCGAGGCTGACGTGCGCGGCAGAACCGGTTTTGAATCGGCGGACTACCCGCAAGGCCGCTGGTTGCGCGAGGCCTGGGAAGTGGCACAGTCAGTACCAACAAAAGCCGTCGTTGAAGCGGGATTTAAAGGTGTGGAGATTCGCGAGGAGCTGACCCGACGGAGGATTGCGGCGGTAGCCAGCTGGAAGGAACAACGTTGCCCAAAGCCTGAATGAGTATAAAACTAAACGTTAGCACGAACCGTCCCCTCGCCCCTTCGGGGAGAGGGTTAGGGTGAGGGGAACAGACCAGCACCGGTGCGAACAATCACCCTCACCCCGGCCTTCTCCCTACAGAGCGAGGGAGAAAACCAGGCCTGCTCCCGAACCTTTTCTCAATCAAAAGAACACAACGTACACCGCAGCCGCCACAATAAAGCGATAAATGGCGAACGGGATAAACGAAATGCGCTTAATCAGTTGCAGGAAGGTTTTAATCGCAATCAGTGCCACTACGAAGGCGGTGATAAACCCAACGGCAAACATCGGGATATCGCCGGTTGTCAGGAAGCCCCAGCTTTTGTAGAGATCGAGCGCCGTTGCGCCCATCATCATAGGCACCGCCAGCAGGAACGAGAACTCGGAAGCAGCGTAACGGCTCACCCCCATCAGCATCCCACCTGAAATGGTCGCCCCGGAACGGGAGAAACCCGGCCACAGCGCCAGACACTGGAAACAGCCAATCATAAACGCCTGACGATACGTCATATCATCCAGACCCGGCGCACGCGGCTCTTTCGGCTTCAGGCATTCAGCGGCAATCAGCAACAGACCGCCAACAACCAGCGCATACATCACATTTATCGGGTTAAACAACGACTTAATCGTATCGTGGAACAATAGCCCCAGTACCACCGCCGGGATCATCCCCAGCAAAATGTGGATCAGCGTTAACCGACCTTTGCTTTCTCCTTCGTGCTGCAACGGACGCCCAAAGTGAATGCCAATCAGGCCAAACAGACGCCGCCAGAACATCACTACTACCGCCAGAATTGATCCTAACTGGATCACGACTTCAAAGGTTTTCGCCGTGTCGCCCTCAAATCCCAACAAATGACCGACAATAATCATATGGCCCGTGCTGGATACCGGCAGAAATTCTGTCAATCCTTCGACCACACCCAATATTGCCGCTATCAGCAGCGAGTGCATATCGCTCATCAATAAACCCCTAAATTATAAAAATGTACCGCTTGTCCGAACTACTGCAGTATGACCAGGTTATAACCGTTTGGTTTAACAGCTGTAAAATTAATTATTTTCTTTCAGATTATTGCCACGCTCAATGATGACGCCAACATTCGCCGCACGCGCCACTGCGCCTGGCTTGCTGAGTTTGATACGCACCCACGGCGAGTTAAAGCGAGTCAACAGCAGCTCCGCCACCTCTTCCGCCACGCGTTCCACCAGTGCAAAACGCGCGCCCTCGACGTGGCTGACCACCGTTTCGGCAATGTCAGCGTAGCTGAGACAATCCGCCACATCATCGCTTTTCGCCGCTTTACGGTTATCCCACGCCATTTCGATATCGAACACCAACTTCTGTTCGATGGTCTGTTCCCAGTCGTAAACACCAATAGTGGTGATTACCGAAAGTTGCTCTATAAATACAATATCCATCACGTCCTGCCTGCTTTTTGGCTAACCGGATACCACTTCCGGCGAAATGTGCGTATTATCCACAGATTCATCGTTGAACACGAATTTTCAAAACGGAACAGCTTATGAGTGCAATCGCGCCTGGAATGATCCTCATCGCGTACCTCTGCGGCTCCATTTCCAGTGCCATTCTGGTTTGCCGCTTGTGTGGGCTGCCCGATCCGCGAACCAGCGGCTCCGGCAATCCCGGCGCCACCAATGTGTTACGTATCGGTGGCAAGGGAGCAGCCGTAGCAGTGCTGATTTTCGACGTTCTGAAAGGAATGTTACCCGTCTGGGGCGCGTATGAATTAGGTGTCAGCCCCTTCTGGCTAGGCTTAATTGCCATCGCCGCCTGTCTTGGACACATCTGGCCGGTTTTCTTCGGTTTTAAAGGGGGAAAAGGCGTTGCCACCGCTTTTGGCGCAATCGCACCAATTGGCTGGGATTTAACGGGTGTGATGGCGGGAACCTGGCTGTTAACCATTTTACTCAGCGGTTATTCGTCGCTGGGAGCGATTGTCAGCGCACTGATTGCTCCGTTTTATGTCTGGTGGTTTAAGCCACAATTCACCTTTCCGGTTTCTATGCTCTCTTGCCTGATCCTGCTGCGTCATCATGACAACATCCAGCGTCTGTGGCGTCGCCAGGAGACAAAAATCTGGACGAAATTTAAAAGAAAGCGCGAAAAAGATCCGCAGTGATTTCTGGCAGGTTTACAAAACCTGATAGCCTTCGGCGGGCTTGCCCAGCCGTTGCTGGCACCACGCCGCCAGAAACTCTACGCAGACGCGCAACTTCATACTGCGATAGAGTGGCTCCCGATAGACAGCCCAGATATTGGCGCTTTGTGCATATTCCGGCAATACTCGCACCAGTTTGCCACTCTCCAGAAACGGCAGCACATCCCATTCGGAACGCAGCATAATCCCTTTACCTTCCAGTGCCCATTGCAGCACTATCTCACCGCTGTTGGAGGAAAGATGCCCGCTTACCTTCACCGATTTTTTCTCCTGACCGTTCCCCAACTCCCATATTCCGTGGGTCATATCGCGCTCTTTGGTCACCAGACAGTCATGACGACTTAATTCCTGTAAGGATTGTGGCTGGGAATATTTTTGCAGATACTCAGGTGCTGCGCATAATATTCTTTTATTTTTTGTCAAAAGATGCGCAATATAATAATCAGGGATTTCATCATTAATACGAATATCCAGATCAATATTATCCTGCACTAAATCAATTTGCCGATCGAACAATTCAAAATGCACCTGTAACTCAGGGTAATTGCGCATCAGTTCGGTAATGGCTGGTGCAATATAACTGCGCCCAAAACCAAAACTACAGCCAATACGAATCATCCCCTCCGGGCGCGTTTTGATTTGCGTGACGTCATCGACCAGTCGCTGATATTGGGTGAGGATTTCCAGCGCATGTTCGTAACAACGTTGGCCACTTTCAGTCAGTGCCACGCCGCGAGCGGAGCGGTTAAGTAGCGTCGTTGCCAGCGTGTTTTCAAGGATTTGGATTCGTTTGGTGACAAATGCGGGCGTCTGCCCAAGCGTCGCCGCTGCGGCACTAAAACTGCCGCTATGGACGATTTCTACCAGTACCTGCAAGTCTTTGGCTAAAGGCCAGCTATTCAGCATCGTTAACTATCCGCAATTTTGACTGGCTCAGTGTATTTCGCAAAACATTTCCATTCCCTGCTCTGGCGCAATATTCATTCTTATTTTCGTGTTGATTCACGAACTGTTAATTACATTTTCACGGCGGCAAGAAATATAAAACCACATTTTTAGTGGTAGTTTGTGGTGGTGAATTTTTCCAGACAAATAGAAAAACTGGAGTTGCCATGATGAGCGAATGTAATAAACAACAGGCAGTGAATAAGTTGACGGATATTGTCGCTAACTTTACCGCCATGATTTCTACCCGAATGCCTGATGACGTAGTGGATAAACTAAAACAGCTTCGGGACGCCGAAACGTCGTCGATGGGGAAAATCATCTACCACACGATGTTCGATAACATGCAAAAAGCGATCGACCTGAATCGCCCGGCCTGTCAGGACACCGGCGAAATCATGTTTTTTGTTAAGGTCGGTTCCCGTTTCCCGCTGCTTGGCGAACTGCAAAGCATTCTTAAGCAAGCCGTGGAAGAGGCGACCGTCAAAGCGCCACTGCGCCACAACGCGGTGGAAATTTTTGACGAAGTGAACACCGGCAAAAATACCGGTAGCGGCGTACCGTGGGTTACCTGGGATATCGTCCCCGACGGTGACGACGCGGAAATCGAAGTTTACATGGCTGGCGGCGGCTGCACGCTACCTGGCCGCTCAAAAGTGTTAATGCCATCGGAAGGCTACGAAGGCGTGGTGAAATTCGTCTTCGAAAATATCTCCACCCTCGCCGTAAACGCCTGTCCACCGGTACTGGTAGGTGTAGGCATCGCCACCTCGGTGGAAACCGCCGCCGTGCTCTCACGTAAAGCCATTTTGCGCCCGATTGGCAGCCGCCATCCCAATCCGAAAGCGGCAGAGCTGGAGCTACGCCTGGAGGAAGGACTCAACCGTCTGGGGATTGGTCCACAAGGGCTGACTGGCAACAGTTCAGTGATGGGCGTGCATATCGAATCTGCCGCTCGCCATCCGTCTACCATCGGCGTCGCTGTCTCTACCGGCTGCTGGGCGCATCGTCGCGGTACGCTGCTGGTTCATGCCGATCTCTCCTTTGAAAACCTTTCTCACACCCGGAGCGCGTTATGAAAAAGATCCTGACAACCCCGATCAAAGCTGAAGATCTGCAAGATATTCGCGTCGGCGATGTGATCTACCTGACCGGTACGCTGGTGACTTGCCGCGACGTTTGTCACCGCCGCCTGATCGAACTGAAACGTCCGATCCCTTACGATCTCAACGGCAAAGCGATTTTCCACGCTGGCCCCATCGTGCGCAAAAATGGCGACAAATGGGAGATGGTATCCGTCGGCCCAACAACCAGTATGCGGATGGAAAGTTTTGAACGTGAATTTATCGAACAGACCGGCGTGAAACTGGTGGTCGGCAAAGGCGGAATGGGGCCGCTGACTGAAGAAGGTTGCCAGAAATTCAAGGCGCTGCATGTGATTTTCCCGGCAGGCTGCGCAGTACTGGCGGCAACCCAGGTGGAAGAGATTGAAGAGGTGCACTGGACAGAACTCGGAATGCCGGAGTCGTTGTGGGTCTGCCGGGTTAAAGAGTTTGGGCCGCTGATTGTCTCTATTGATACCCACGGCAACAACCTGATAGCCGAAAACAAAAAGCTGTTCGCCGAACGCCGCGATCCCATCGTGGAAGAGATCTGCGAGCACGTCCACTACATCAAATAACCCTCACGGAGAGGTTCGCCCCCTCTCCTTTTTCGCAGGCATAACACGATGAAACCTTCCACTGAATGGTGGCGATATCTCGCACCGCTGGCGGTCATCGCCATTATTGCTCTACTTCCGGTTCCCGCAGGGCTGGAGAGTCATACATGGCTCTACTTTGCTGTTTTTACTGGCGTGATCGTTGGACTGATCCTCGAACCCGTGCCTGGTGCCGTGGTGGCGATGGTGGGTATATCCATCATCGCCATACTCTCTCCCTGGCTGCTGTTCAGCCCGGAGCAGCTCGCTCAGCCAGGCTTTAAATTCACTGCAAAATCCCTCTCGTGGGCCGTTTCCGGTTTTTCTAATTCGGTTATCTGGCTGATTTTCGCCGCCTTTATGTTTGGCACTGGCTATGAAAAAACCGGACTTGGACGTCGCATTGCGCTGATTCTGGTGAAAAAGATGGGGCATCGCACGCTGTTTCTCGGCTATGCGGTGATGTTCTCCGAGTTAGTCCTTGCACCTGTAACACCTTCCAACTCAGCGCGCGGTGCGGGGATTATCTATCCCATCATCCGTAACCTGCCGCCGCTCTATCAATCACAGCCGAACGACAGCAGTTCGCGCAGCATTGGCTCCTACATCATGTGGATGGGGATTGTTGCCGATTGTGTGACCAGCGCCATTTTCCTGACGGCGATGGCACCTAACTTGCTGCTAATTGGACTGATGAAAAGCGCATCTCACGCCACGCTGAGTTGGGGCGACTGGTTCCTCGGGATGTTGCCGCTCAGTATTTTACTGGTTCTGCTGGTTCCCTGGCTGGCTTACGTGCTATACCCACCGGTACTGAAGTCTGGTGATCAGGTGCCGCGTTGGGCAGAGACGGAGCTGCAAGCGATGGGGCCACTCTGTTCGCGTGAAAAACGGATGCTGGGGCTGATGGTGGGCGCGCTGGTTCTGTGGATTTTCGGCGGTGATTATATCGATGCTGCGATGGTCGGTTACAGCGTGGTGGCACTGATGCTGCTTCTGCGCATTATCAGCTGGGACGATATTGTCAGTAATAAAGCAGCGTGGAACGTTTTCTTCTGGCTGGCCTCGCTAATCACCCTCGCCACCGGACTCAACAACACCGGTTTTATTAGCTGGTTTGGCAAACTGTTAGCAGGCAGCTTAAGCGGTTATTCGCCGACGATGGTGATGATGGCGTTGATTGTGGTGTTTTATCTGCTGCGCTACTTTTTTGCCAGCGCCACGGCGTATACCTCCGCTCTCGCGCCGATGATGATTGCCGCCGCGCTGGCGATGCCGGAAATCCCGCTGCCGGTGTTCTGCCTGATGGTTGGCGCGGCAATTGGTCTGGGGAGCATTCTTACGCCATACGCCACCGGGCCCAGTCCGATTTACTACGGTAGTGGTTATCTGCCAACGGTGGATTACTGGCGACTGGGGGCGATTTTTGGGCTGATATTCCTCGTGTTGCTGGTGATTACCGGCTTACTGTGGATGCCCGTGGTGTTGCTTTAAGTGAGGACGGTGCCGGAAATTGCTCTCCGGCACCCGAGAGTTTTACGCAGCGGGTAACTCCGCCAGCGGCCAGCGCGGACGCACGCTAACGCCGAGATCCGCCGTCGCGCCTGCTTTAAACCGCACCATTCCGGCATAGGCGATCATCGCGCCGTTATCAGTACAAAATTCCGGACGCGCGTAGAACACTTCGCCGCGACGCTTTTTCATCATTTCCGCCAGTTTCGCCCGCAGCGTGCGGTTAGCACTCACGCCGCCTGCCATTACCAGTCGCTTAAAGCCCGTCTGATCCAGCGCACGCTTACACTTAATCATCAGCGTATCGACCACCGCATCTTCAAAAGCGCGGGCGATATCAGCACGCGTCTGGTCGTCGGTGCCGTTATCACGAATCGTGTTCGCGGCGAAGGTTTTCAGACCAGAAAAGCTGAAATCCAGCCCCGGACGGTCGGTCATCGGACGCGGGAAGACAAAGCGCCCGGCAGTACCCTGAGCCGCCATTTTCGACAGCAGCGGCCCGCCTGGATAATCCAGCCCCAGCAGCTTCGCGGTTTTATCAAACGCTTCACCAGCGGCATCATCAATGGACTCGCCGAGCAGCTCATACTGACCAATGCCGGTAACGCTGATTAACTGCGTATGACCGCCGGAAACCAGCAATGCGACAAACGGAAATTCCGGCGGGTTATCTTCCAGCATCGGTGCTAACAGATGCCCTTCCATATGGTGCACCGGAATCGCCGGAACGTTCCAGGCAAACGCCAGAGAACGTCCCACGGTCGCACCAACCAGCAGCGCGCCGACTAATCCTGGGCCTGCGGTATAGGCCACGGCATCAATATCTTTTGCCGTCAAACCAGACTCTTTCAGCGCCGCCTGGATCAACGGTACGGTTTTACGCACGTGATCGCGGGAGGCCAGTTCAGGCACCACGCCGCCATAGTCAGCGTGTAATTTCACCTGACTATACAATTGGTTGGCTAACAAACCTTTTTCATCGTCGTAAATGGCGATGCCGGTTTCATCGCAGGAAGTTTCAATACCCAGTACACGCATGACTTGTTTTACCTCGCTTTATTACCGCGCAGTGTAGGACCAATGCGGGTTGATGTAAAACTTTGTTCGCCCCTGGAGAAAGCCTCGTGTATACTCCTCACCCTTATAAAAGTCCCTTTCAAAAGAGGTCGCGGTGCTTTACAAAGCAGCAGCAATTGCAGTAAAATTCCGCACCATTTTGAAATAAGCTGGCGTTGATGCCAGCGGCAAACCGAATTAATCAAAGGTGAGAGGCACATGCCGGTAATTAAAGTACGTGAAAACGAGCCGTTCGACGTAGCTCTGCGTCGCTTCAAGCGTTCCTGCGAAAAAGCAGGTGTTCTGGCGGAAGTTCGTCGTCGTGAGTTCTATGAAAAACCGACTACCGAACGTAAGCGCGCTAAAGCTTCTGCAGTGAAACGTCACGCGAAGAAACTGGCTCGCGAAAACGCACGCCGTACTCGTCTGTACTAATTCCCTGAGAGCGTTGCTCTCCGATCAGACCGAGTTGTAGTTGTAAGGCCGTGCTTCCGAAAGGAATGCGCGGCTTATTTTCGTTTATGAATTGCTAAAAATCGGGGCCTATGGCTGGACGAATCCCACGCGTATTCATTAATGATCTGCTGGCACGCACTGACATCGTCGATCTGATCGACGCCCGTGTGAAGCTGAAAAAGCAGGGCAAGAATTTTCACGCGTGTTGTCCATTCCACAACGAGAAAACCCCGTCATTCACCGTCAACGGTGAGAAACAGTTTTACCACTGCTTTGGATGTGGCGCGCACGGCAACGCGATCGACTTTCTGATGAACTACGACAAGCTTGAGTTCGTCGAAACGGTCGAAGAGTTGGCAGCAATGCACAATCTTGAAGTGCCATTTGAAGCAGGCAGCGGCCCCAGCCAGATAGAGCGCCATCAACGGCAAACGCTTTATCAGTTGATGGACGGTCTGAATACGTTTTACCAACAATCTTTACAACAACCTGTTGCCACATCTGCGCGCCAGTATCTGGAAAAACGCGGATTAAGCCACGAGGTCATCGCCCGCTTTGCGATTGGTTTTGCGCCCCCCGGCTGGGACAACGTCCTGAAACGGTTTGGCGGCAATCCAGAAAATCGCCAGTCATTGATTGATGCGGGCATGTTGGTCACCAACGATCAGGGTCGCAGTTACGATCGTTTCCGCGAGCGGGTGATGTTCCCTATTCGCGATAAGCGCAGTCGGGTGATTGGTTTTGGCGGGCGCGTGCTCGGCAACGATACCCCAAAATACCTGAACTCGCCGGAAACTGATATTTTTCATAAAGGCCGCCAGCTTTACGGTCTTTATGAAGCGCAGCAGGATAACGCTGAACCCCAGCGTCTGTTGGTGGTCGAAGGCTATATGGACGTGGTGGCTCTGGCGCAATACGGTATTAATTACGCCGTTGCATCGCTGGGTACGTCAACCACTGCCGATCACATTCAGTTATTGTTCCGCGCGACCAACAATGTCATTTGCTGTTATGACGGCGACCGTGCAGGTCGCGATGCCGCCTGGCGGGCGCTGGAAACTGCGCTGCCTTATATGACAGACGGCCGTCAGTTACGCTTTATGTTTTTACCCGATGGCGAAGACCCAGACACACTGGTGCGCAAAGAGGGTAAAGAGGCGTTTGAAGCGCGAATGGAGCAGGCAATGCCGCTCTCCGCGTTTCTGTTTAACAGCCTGATGCCGCAGGTTGACCTGAGTACCCCTGACGGGCGCGCACGTTTAAGTACGCTGGCGCTGCCACTGATTTCTCAGGTGCCAGGAGAAACGCTGCGCATCTATCTTCGTCAGGAATTAGGCAACAAGTTAGGCATACTTGATGACAGCCAGCTTGAACGATTAATGCCGAAAGCAGCAGAGAACGGCGTTTCTCGTCCTGTTCCGCAGCTAAAACGCACGACCATGCGTATACTTATAGGGTTGCTGGTGCAAAATCCAGAATTAGCGACGTTAGTCCCGCCGCTTGAGAATCTGGATCAAAATAAGCTTCCTGGACTTGGCTTATTCAGAGAACTGGTCAACACTTGTCTCTCTCAGCCAGGTCTGACCACCGGGCAACTTTTAGAGCACTATCGTGGTACAAATAATGCTGCCACCCTTGAAAAACTGTCGATGTGGGACGATATAGCAGATAAGAATATTGCTGAGCAAACCTTCACCGACTCACTCAACCATATGTTTGATTCGTTGCTTGAACTGCGCCAGGAAGAGTTAATCGCTCGTGAGCGCACCCATGGTTTAAGTAATGAAGAACGCCTGGAACTCTGGACATTAAACCAGGAACTGGCGAAAAAGTGATTTAACGGCTTAAGTGCCGAATAGCGATCGGGAAGCCCCCGACAGCCGCACTGAGAGGCAGCGGCAATGATATAAGTACGCCCTCGTAATTATCGTTGGCGGTAAATAACCGTTGGATTTCAGTATTAACGTCTGAATGATATCCGGTCAATCGCCCAACACCAACCTCATGAAATAAGTGTGGATACCGTCTTATGGAGCAAAACCCGCAGTCACAGCTGAAACTTCTTGTCACCCGTGGTAAGGAGCAAGGCTATCTGACCTATGCCGAGGTCAATGACCATCTGCCGGAAGATATCGTCGATTCCGATCAGATCGAAGACATCATCCAAATGATCAATGACATGGGCATTCAGGTGATGGAAGAAGCGCCGGATGCCGATGACCTGATGCTGGCTGAAAACACAGCAGACGAAGATGCTGCCGAAGCCGCCGCGCAGGTGCTTTCCAGCGTGGAATCTGAAATCGGGCGCACGACTGACCCGGTACGCATGTACATGCGTGAAATGGGCACCGTTGAACTGTTGACCCGCGAAGGCGAAATTGACATCGCTAAACGCATCGAAGACGGGATCAACCAGGTTCAATGCTCCGTTGCTGAATATCCGGAAGCGATCACCTATCTGCTGGAACAGTACGATCGTGTTGAAGCAGAAGAAGCGCGTCTGTCCGATCTGATCACTGGCTTTGTTGACCCGAACGCAGAAGAAGATCTGGCACCAACCGCCACTCACGTCGGTTCTGAACTTTCCCAGGAAGATCTGGACGATGACGAAGATGAAGACGAAGAAGATGCCGACGACGACAGTGCCGACGATGACAACAGCATCGACCCGGAGCTGGCTCGCGAAAAATTTGCTGAACTGCGCGCTCAGTACGTTGTAACGCGTGACACCATTAAAGCGAAAGGCCGCAGCCACGCTGCCGCTCAGGAAGAGATCCTGAAACTGTCTGAAGTATTCAAACAGTTCCGCCTGGTGCCGAAGCAGTTTGACTACCTGGTCAATAGTATGCGCGTCATGATGGATCGCGTTCGTACACAAGAACGTCTGATCATGAAGCTCTGCGTTGAGCAGTGCAAAATGCCGAAGAAAAACTTCATCACCCTGTTTACCGGCAACGAAACCAGCGATACCTGGTTCAACGCGGCAATTGCGATGAACAAGCCGTGGTCGGAAAAACTGCACGATGTCTCTGAAGAAGTGCATCGCGCCCTGCAGAAACTGCAGCAGATTGAAGAAGAAACCGGCCTGACCATTGAGCAGGTTAAAGACATTAACCGTCGCATGTCCATCGGTGAAGCGAAAGCCCGCCGTGCGAAGAAAGAGATGGTTGAAGCGAACTTACGTCTGGTTATTTCTATCGCTAAGAAATACACCAACCGTGGCTTGCAGTTCCTCGATCTGATTCAGGAAGGCAACATCGGTCTGATGAAAGCGGTTGATAAATTCGAATACCGTCGTGGTTACAAGTTCTCCACCTACGCAACCTGGTGGATCCGTCAGGCGATCACCCGCTCTATCGCAGATCAGGCGCGCACCATCCGTATTCCGGTGCATATGATTGAGACTATCAACAAGCTCAACCGTATTTCTCGCCAGATGCTGCAAGAAATGGGTCGTGAACCGACGCCGGAAGAACTGGCTGAACGTATGCTGATGCCGGAAGACAAAATCCGCAAAGTGCTGAAGATCGCCAAAGAGCCAATCTCCATGGAAACGCCGATCGGTGATGATGAAGATTCGCATCTGGGGGATTTCATCGAGGATACCACCCTCGAGCTGCCGCTGGATTCTGCGACCACCGAAAGCCTGCGTGCGGCAACGCACGACGTGCTGGCTGGACTGACCGCGCGTGAAGCGAAAGTTCTGCGTATGCGTTTCGGTATCGACATGAACACCGACCACACGCTGGAAGAAGTGGGTAAACAGTTCGACGTTACCCGTGAACGTATCCGTCAGATCGAAGCGAAGGCGCTGCGTAAACTGCGTCACCCAAGCCGTTCTGAAGTACTGCGTAGCTTCCTGGACGATTAATCGGTAAGCCGGATAGGCGTTTACGCCGCATCCGGCACTTATCCCTCTGCACAAACGCCACCTTTTCGGTGGCGTTTTTATCGCCCACGCACGACCAGCGCCTGATCCAGTTCCCGATACGCCTCAACCAGTTTCTCCAGTGAAACGCGACTTAAACCGCTGGGATTCGGCAACACCCAAATCTGCGTCGAACCAATGGTGAGCGTTTGTTTCCCCCATTGTGCACCGCGCTGGCTGAATCCCTGTTCATATGCTTGTTTGCCCAGAATCGCCAACGCTTGCGGCTGATAATCTTCAATTTTTTCAATCAGCTTACGCCCGCCTGCGTGCAGCTCCTGCTTTGAAACTTCATTGGCTTGCACCGTTGGACGATCTACCAGTTTGGTAACACCGCAACGATAATCCAGCAGATGCTGCGCTTCCTGTGGCTTCAACTGACGGTCGGTAAATCCGGCCTGATAAATCACCTTCCAGAAGCGATTTGCCGGATGGGCAAACGGAAAGCCAGACTCTGCGGAAGAAAGGCCCGGATTGATGCCACAAAACACCACACGCAATCCTGGCGCAAGAATATCGTCAACCATATTAACTCCTGAACAACACAACCCGCAGGAAGTATAACGAATTGAAAACACGTTGTTTATAAAAACAGCAGCCGCACGCTAATGGCTGGATCGCGGCACGGAGTTACTTTATAATCCGCTACCATGGCCCCTTAGCTCAGTGGTTAGAGCAGGCGACTCATAATCGCTTGGTCGCTGGTTCAAGTCCAGCAGGGGCCACCAGATACCGCAAAGGCTGACGAGAAATCGTCAGCCTTTTTTCATATATCAATCTTTGCGTGCCAGTAAGCCGCTGCGCGTACCCGCTGTGGGTCATATTGTTCCGCTTCAAAGCGGCGGCTTAAATTCTTAACCACTTTGCCTTCGCCGGTTATCCAGATGAAATAATCATCGGCAGGAATTTCCAGCTGTGCCAGACGCGCGTCCACCGCCTGCTCATCATGCGCCAGCCACTCGATGTTAAAACCGTCAAGGTGCGCGAGATAATCCTGACAGGCGTTATCCCGCACGCTGACCAGCGCGGTAACTTGCGGTTTAACGGCAAGTTTGCTTAACGTTTCCAGGCGTCGGCGCAGTGCGGGCATTCCGGATTCATCACATACATACACCTGATACGCGTAATCTTCCGGCACCACCAGCGAACCACGCGGTCCGGCTACTGTGAGTTTATCGCCCGGTTGCGCCTGCATCGCCCAGCCGCTGGCGACACCGCCGTCGTGAATAAAAAAATCGATCGCCAGTTCATGGCGCTGCTCATCATACAGTGGCGTATAGTCGCGCGACGGCGGGCGTGGCCCTTCCGGCCAGACGATACCCTCTTCTGTTACCGTTGGCGGTACAAAGTGAGCGTCAGGTTGAGGAAAGAAGAGTTTGCTGTGATCGTCAAAGCCGCGCGACGTAAAACCGTCCAACGCCTCGCCGCCGAGGACAATGCGCTGAAAACCGGCGCTGATGCGCTCAACGCGTAACACGGTCAGTTCACGGAAGCGCAGATCATTGCGAACGCGCTGTGGGTAGCGGGGAGAGTTATTCATTGTTATCGCCTTCGTGATGGTAATCAGATATATCTAAATAAAATTCGCAAATGATAATGATTGTTAATCATGATAAATGCAAGCAATTTGTAGAACTGATATATCTGAAGTATGTGAAGTCATTCAGCACCGTAGCAAGGCTGCCGGATGCGGCGTGAACGCCTTATCCGGCCTACATGTTGAGTACATCTGAGTTTAAAAATCATTTTTGTACTTGCAGCAATGCTCATATCAGATATAAATTAGATATATCTAATTAAGCAAAAGGAGGCTGATATGAGTCATCATCACGAAGGGTGTTGTAAACATGAAGGCCAGCCACGCCATGAAGGCTGCTGCAAAGGTGAGAAGTCAGAACACGAGCACTGCGGGCACGGTCACCAGCATGAACACGGTCAATGCTGCGGTGGTCGCCACGGTCGCGGCGGCGGTCGTCGGCAGCGTTTCTTTGGTCACGGTGAATTGCGCCTGGTGATTCTGGATATTCTCTCGCGCGATGACAGCCACGGTTATGAGTTGATTAAAGCGATTGAGAATCTGACCCAGGGGAATTACACCCCAAGCCCGGGCGTCATCTACCCGACGCTGGATTTTCTCCAGGAGCAGTCGCTAATTACCATCCGCGAAGAGGAAGGCGGCAAAAAACAGATTGCGCTGACCGAACAGGGCGCGCAGTGGCTGGAAGAAAACCGCGAACAAGTGGAGATGATTGAGGAACGCATCAAAGCGCGTTGCGTTGGTGCGGCGCTGCGCCAGAACCCGCAAATGAAGCGGGCGCTGGATAATTTTAAAGCGGTGCTGGACTTACGCGTCAACCAGAGCGATATCACCGACGCGCAGATAAAAAAGATCATTGCGGTGATCGACCGCGCCGCTTTTGATATTACGCAACTGGATTAATCACCGATTGCCGGATACAGCGTAAATACCTTATCCGCCTACCCCCCGTAGGCCTGATAAGATGCGCCAGCATCGCATCAGGCATTGTGCTCCAACTGCCGGATGCGGCATACCGATTAATGCAGCACCGTCACCGCGTCTTCCAGTCGGCTGGCGCGGTGTTTTACCATCGCCGACACCTGCGCGCTCTCCTCCACTAGCTCGGCGTTTTTCTGGGTGATCAGGTTAAGCTCATCTACCGCACGGGTCAGGCTGGAAAGCCCATCAGCCTGTTCCAGCGTTGAATGGCTAATCTGAGCAATTAACTGGGTGACGTTTTTTACCTGCACCACAATATCGTCCATCGTCCGCCCGGCGGCGTGTACCTGTTGCGAACCGGATTGCACCTTATCTGCACTGGCATCAATTAGCTTGCGAATATCGTTGGCAGCATTGGCGCTACGGCTGGCTAAATGACGTACCTCCCCAGCCACCACCGCGAAACCTTTGCCTTGTTCTCCGGCGCGCGCCGCTTCCACCGCCGCATTCAGGGCGAGGATATTGGTCTGAAACGCAATATCGTTAATCAGCGAAGTTATGGTGCCAATGCGCTGGGTACTGTCGGCGATATCGTCCATCGTTTTGATCACCGTGGTCATCGCTTCCCCGCCCTGCACTGCTGCATTACTGGCAGTGATAGAAAGTTTATCGGCAGCCGACGCCGTAGCAGAGTTCTGTTTCACCGACGCCGCCATCTGGTTCATGGTCGCCACCGTTTGCTGAACGTTATCAACTGTCTGCTGGGTATGTTCGTTCAGTTCATCAGTGCCTTTCGCCAGCGTCTCGCTGCCGTTTCTGACACTGGACACCTGGCTTGAGACATCATTAATTAGCCAACGGCACATCAGGCCAAGTTGCCCTACCGCGCGTAATGTCAGCCCCAGCTCATCGCTGCGATTCAAATGCTCAACACTATTACGTTCTCCGGTCGCCACCTTCAGTGCCTGACGGGCAACATTTTCTATCGGGCGTACAATCTGCCATTCAAAACAGGCACTTGCCAACAACATCACTAGCGCACAGAGGAAATACGTCACCACCGGGGCAGCAACAAACCAGAGCATTGCCGCCAGCACGATAAACATCAGCGCCATCACTCCACGCGCCCGCCAGCGAAGCGGCAATGAAGGCTGTTTTCCCAGCCAGCCTTTACGCACCACCAGACCTTTATGAATACGCTTATTTGTACGTCCGGCATTCAGCGCCTTGTACAGCGGCTCTACCGCTGCGATCTCGTCATCCGTCGCCCGTGTACGAATCGACATATAACCACTGATTTTGCCCTCACGCACCATCGGCACCACATTCGCCCGCACCCAATAATGATCGCCATTTTTGTGCCGATTTTTCACAATACCACTCCAGGGTTCCCCCTGCTTCAGGGTGTACCACATATCAGCAAAGGCCGCTTTCGGCATATCCGGATGGCGCACCATGTTATGCGGCTGTCCCTGTAACTCTTGCAAGGTATAGCCGCTAACCTGCACAAAAGTGTCATTAGCATGTGTGATATAGCTTTGTAGATTGGTAGTAGACATCAGAGTGGTATCGTCAGCCAGCGGGATATTTTGCTGGGTGACATACGAATGAGAAGACATAATCGCGTCCTGTGCAGGTTATATTGTTGTTAACTTCTTGTCAGAAGTTATGTCGGCTCCGGTGCGGTTATCTTTAGTGGTTTAATTTGATTTAGATCGCAATTTTCGATTAAAGCACAAAACCTAATTCCTTGATTTAAAATACTTTCACTTGGGTACTATCCCGGCACGTTTATTATATTGCCCAATAATCAGGCAATTATTGCCCTGACATAGTGCATTTCCTCCTGGATAGCAGGAGGTGCGCCCGATAAAAATCGTGCAAAATAACGGCAGGTGTTAACAAATAGCATTAAATATTGCATGAATGATAACCGCATTTATGTTTATCCCGATTTTCGCGATCGCAGCCGGAGTGGCGCAATCCCTGCAATACTTAAATCGGTATCATGTGATACGCGAGCCTCCGGAGCATATTTTGAACAGGTTACCTTCGAGCGCATCGGCTTTAGCGTGCAGCGCCCACGCCCTGAATCTCATTGAAAAGCGAACGCTGGATCATGAGGAGATGAAAGCACTTAACCGCGAGGTGATTGAATACTTCAAAGAGCATGTCAATCCGGGGTTTTTAGAGTATCGCAAATCTGTTACCGCCGGCGGGGATTACGGAGCCGTAGAGTGGCAAGCGGGAGGTTTAAATACGCTTGTCGACACCCAAGGACAGGAGTTTATCGACTGCCTGGGAGGTTTTGGCATTTTCAACGTGGGGCACCGTAATCCAGTTGTGGTTTCCGCCGTACAGAATCAACTTGCGAAACAGCCGCTGCACAGCCAGGAGTTGCTAGACCCATTACGGGCGATGCTGGCGAAAACCCTTGCCGCGCTAACGCCCGGTAAACTGAAATACAGCTTCTTCTGTAATAGCGGCACTGAGTCCGTTGAAGCGGCGCTGAAGCTGGCGAAGGCTTATCAGTCACCGCGCGGCAAGTTTACTTTTATTGCCACCAGCGGCGCGTTCCACGGTAAATCGCTTGGCGCGCTGTCAGCCACGGCAAAATCGACCTTCCGCAAACCGTTTATGCCGCTGCTACCGGGCTTCCGTCATGTACCATTTGGCAATATCGAAGCCATGCGCACGGCCCTTAGCGAGTGCAAAAAAACCGGTGATGATGTGGCTGCGGTGATCCTTGAGCCGATTCAGGGCGAAGGTGGCGTCATTCTGCCGCCGCCGGGCTACCTCACCGCCGTGCGTAAGCTGTGCGATGAGTTCGGCGCACTGATGATCCTCGATGAAGTACAAACGGGCATGGGGCGCACGGGCAAGATGTTCGCCTGTGAGCATGAGAACGTTCAGCCGGATATTCTGTGTCTGGCAAAAGCCCTCGGCGGCGGCGTGATGCCGATTGGCGCAACCATCGCCACTGAAGAGGTGTTCTCAGTCCTGTTCGACAACCCGTTCCTGCATACCACCACCTTTGGCGGCAACCCGCTGGCCTGTGCGGCGGCGCTGGCGACCATCAATGTGTTGCTGGAGCAGAACTTACCGGCTCAGGCTGAACAAAAAGGCGATATGTTGCTGGACGGTTTCCGCCAACTGGCGCGGGAATATCCCGATCTGGTACAGGAAGCGCGTGGTAAAGGGATGTTGATGGCGATTGAGTTTGTTGATAACGAAATCGGCTACAACTTTGCCAGCGAGATGTTCCGCCAGCGCGTGCTGGTTGCCGGCACGCTCAACAACGCCAAAACGATCCGCATTGAACCGCCACTGACGCTGACCATTGAACAGTGTGAACTGGTGATTAAAGCGGCGCGTAAGGCGCTGGCAGCTATGCGAGTAAGTGTCGAAGAAGCGTAATACCGATGGCGGATGGCGATGCAACGTCGCCATCCGATCTCTTTATACGATTCGCACGCCCGCAGGCATCATCCGTTCCGGCGTTAACAGTACGCTTTCACTGCCGTCATCGGTTTCCGCACACAACAGCATGCATTCCGACGTTTCACCGCGCATTTTCGCTTTTTGCAGATTGCACAACACCACCACCGTTTTCCCCATCAGCTCTTCTTCGCTGTAGTACGGCACCAGGCTGGTCACGGTTTGCAGCGTTTTTTCCCCCACATCAACCTGTACAATGTACAGCTTGTCGGCGTTTTCATGGCGTTTCACTTCCACAATTTTCCCGACGCGCATTTCCAGTCGCGCAAAATCAGCGTAAGCAACGGTTTCCATTGTTTCCCCCCTCAAGTAAAATTTTACTAAACTATAGCAAAAGTTTTTCTCAATCCTGTAGGCTAAAAATGGAGAATGCAGGCGTGATCACATTCGTAAGCCGCTGTGTTACCGTTACAGCGTCAAAGAAACGCGCTTTATTTACTGAAAACAGGTGACCCGATAAGCACTTCCTCTACAATGGAGACGCACATCAGGGAAAGTAAAAAAGGTAAACATGGCAACACTAAAAGACATCGCAATCGAAGCTGGCGTATCCCTGGCGACAGTATCCAGGGTCTTAAATGACGATCCGACGTTGAATGTGAAAGAAGAGACGAAACATCGCATTCTCGAGATCGCCGAAAAGCTGGAGTACAAGACCAGTAGCGCCCGTAAACTACAGACAGGCGCAGTCAACCAACACCATATTCTGGCTATCTACAGCTACCAACAGGAGCTGGAGATCAACGATCCTTATTATCTGGCGATCCGCCACGGCATTGAAACCCAGTGCGAAAAGCTGGCGATCGAACTGACCAACTGTTATGAGCACAACGGCTTGCCGGACATTAAAAACGTCACCGGTATTTTGATTGTCGGTAAACCCACGCCTGCCCTGCGCGCCGCCGCCAGCGCATTGACCGACAATATCTGTTTTATCGACTTTCACGAACCCGGCAGCGGTTACGATGCGGTGGATATCGATCTGGCACGCATCAGTAAAGAAATCATCGACTTCTACATCGATCAGGGCGTTAATCGTATTGGTTTTATTGGCGGCGAAGATGAGCCTGGCAAGGCGGATATTCGTGAAGTCGCCTTTGTGGAATATGGTCGCCTGAAACAAGTGGTACGCGAAGAGGACATCTGGCGCGGCGGTTTTTCCAGTTCGTCGGGCTATGAACTGGCAAAGCAAATGCTGGCGCGGAAAGACTATCCGAAGGCGTTGTTTGTCGCTTCTGATTCCATTGCTATCGGCGTACTGCGGGCAATTCATGAACGCGGCCTGAACATCCCGCAGGATATTTCGCTTATCAGCGTGAACGACATCCCCACCGCGCGATTTACCTTTCCGCCGCTCTCAACCGTGCGCATCCATTCCGAAATGATGGGAAGCCAGGGCGTTAACCTGTTGTATGAAAAGGCTCGCGATGGTCGCGCTCTGCCACTGTTAGTGTTCGTTCCCAGCAAATTAAAACTGCGCGGCACCACCCGCTAAATCCCCTTACACACTGTCCGGCAATCGTTTTTGCCGGGCAGTGCTGCCGTTTATTTTCGTGATCCAGTTAAAGTAAATGCATTTACCTGCTACTTTTTAGTAAAAATTTTACTAAACTCCCCAGCAATTACACAAACTACCATCACCATGAATGGTTCCGATTTCTCTCTACCGGGAGGCCCTATGAATCGCTGGGAAAACATTCAGCTCACCCACGAAAACCGACTTGCGCCGCGTGCGTACTTTTTTTCATATGATTCTGTTGAGCAGGCGCGTACCTTTGCCCGCGAAACCAGCAGCCTGTTTCTGCCCTTAAGCGGTCAGTGGAATTTCCATTTTTTTGACCATCCGCTACAAGTGCCAGAAGCCTTCACTTCCGAGTTAATGGCTGACTGGGGGCATATTACCGTCCCCGCCATGTGGCAAATGGAAGGTCACGGCAAACTGCAATATACCGACGAAGGTTTTCCGTTCCCTATCGATGTGCCGTTTGTCCCCAGCGATAACCCAACCGGTGCCTATCAACGTATTTTCACCCTCAGCGACGGCTGGCAGGGTAAACAGACGCTGATTAAATTTGACGGCGTCGAAACCTATTTTGAAGTCTACGTTAACGGTCAGTATGTGGGGTTCAGCAAGGGCAGTCGCCTGACCGCAGAGTTTGACATCAGCGCGATGGTTAAAACCGGCGACAACCTGTTGTGTGTGCGCGTGATGCAGTGGGCGGACTCCACCTACGTAGAGGACCAGGATATGTGGTGGTCGGCGGGGATCTTTCGCGATGTTTATCTGATCGGAAAACAACTAACACATATTAACGATTTCACCGTTCGTACCGACTTTGACGAAGCCTATTGCGATGCCACGCTCTCCTGCGAAGTGGTGCTGGAAAACCTCGCCGCCTCCCCTGTCGTAACGACGCTGGAATATACCCTGTTCGACGGCGAACGCGTGGTGCACAGCAGCGCCATTCCTCATCTGGCAATTGAAAAACTGACCAGCGCCAGCTTTGCTTTTACTGTCGAACAGCCGCAGCAATGGTCGGCAGAATCTCCTTATCTTTACCATCTGGTCATGACGCTGAAAGACGCCGACGGCAACATTCTGGAAGTGGTGCCGCAACGCGTCGGCTTCCGTGATATCAAAGTGCGCGACGGTCTGTTCTGGATCAATAACCGTTATGTGATGCTGCACGGCGTCAACCGTCACGATAACGATCATCGCAAAGGCCGCGCCGTTGGGATGGATCGCGTAGAGAAAGATCTCCAGTTGATGAAGCAGCACAACATCAACTCCGTGCGTACCGCTCACTACCCGAACGATCCGCGTTTTTACGAACTGTGTGATATCTATGGCCTGTTTGTGATGGCGGAAACCGACGTCGAATCGCACGGCTTTGCTAACGTCGGCGATATCAGCCGTATTACCGACGATCCGCAGTGGGAAAAGGTCTACGTCGAGCGCATCGTTCGCCATATTCACGCGCAGAAAAACCATCCGTCGATCATCATCTGGTCGCTGGGCAACGAGTCCGGCTATGGCTGTAATATCCGCGCGATGTACCACGCGGCGAAGGCGCTCGATGACACGCGTCTGGTGCACTACGAAGAAGATCGCGATGCTGAAGTGGTCGATATTATTTCCACCATGTACACCCGCGTGCCGCTGATGAATGAGTTTGGTGAATATCCGCATCCGAAGCCGCGTATCATCTGCGAATACGCTCATGCGATGGGGAACGGACCGGGCGGGCTAACGGAATACCAGAACGTCTTCTATAAGCACGATTGCATTCAGGGACATTATGTCTGGGAATGGTGCGACCACGGGATCCAGGCGCAGGATGACAACGGCAATGTCTGGTATAAATTCGGCGGCGACTACGGCGACTATCCCAACAACTATAACTTCTGTCTTGATGGTTTGATCTACTCCGATCAGACGCCGGGACCAGGCCTGAAAGAGTACAAACAGGTTATTGCGCCGGTAAAAATCCACGCGCTGGATCTGACTCGCGGCGAGCTAAGAGTCGAAAATAAACTGTGGTTTACCACGCTTGATGACTACACCCTGCACGCAGAGGTGCGCGCCGAAGGTGAAACGCTCGCAACGCAGCAAATTAAGCTGCGCGACGTTGCACCAAACAGCGAAGCGCCATTGCGCATTACGCTGCCACAACTGGACACCCGCGAAGCGTTCCTCAACATTACGGTGACCAAAGATTCCCGCACACGCTACAGCGACGCCGGGCACCCTATCGCTACTTATCAGTTCCCGCTGAAGGAAAACACCGCGCAGCCAGTGCCTTTCGCACCAAATAATGCTCGTCCGCTGACGCTGGAAGACGATCGTTTGAGCTGCACCGTTCGCGGCTACAACTTCGCAATCACCTTCTCAAAAATGAGTGGCAAACCGACGTCATGGCAGGTGAATGGCGAATCAATGCTGACTCGCGAGCCAAAGATCAACTTCTTCAAGCCAATGATCGACAACCACAAGCAGGAGTACGAAGGGCTGTGGCAGCCGAATCATTTGCAGATCATGCAGGAACATCTGCGCGACTTTGCCGTTGAGCAAAGTGATGGCGAAGTGTTGATCATCAGCCGCACGGTTATTGCCCCGCCGGTGTTTGACTTCGGGATGCGCTGCACCTACATCTGGCGTATCGCTGCCGATGGACAGGTTAACGTGGCGCTTTCCGGCGAGCGTTACGGTGACTATCCGCACATCATTCCGTGCATCGGTTTCACCATGGGGATTAACGGCGAATACGACCAGGTGGCGTATTACGGTCGTGGACCGGGCGAAAACTACGCCGACAGCCAGCAGGCTAACATCATCGATATCTGGCGCAGTAACGTCGATGCCATGTTCGAGAACTATCCCTTCCCGCAGAACAACGGCAACCGTCAGCATGTCCGCTGGGCGGCACTGACTAACCGCCACGGCAACGGTCTGCTGGTGGTTCCGCAGCGCCCAATTAACTTCAGCGCCTGGCACTACACCCAGGAAAACATCCACGCAGCCCAACACTGCAACGAACTTCAGCGCAGTGATGATATCACCCTGAATCTTGACCACCAGCTGCTCGGCCTCGGCTCCAACTCCTGGGGCAGCGAGGTGCTGGACTCCTGGCGTGTCTGGTTCCGTGACTTCAGCTACGGCTTTACGTTGCTGCCGGTTTCTGGCGGAGAAGCTACCGCGCAAAGCCTGGCGTCGTATGAGTTCGGCGCAGGGTTCTTTTCCACGAATTTGCACAGCGAGAATAAGCAATGAGGATCATCGATAACTTAGAACAGTTCCGCCAGATTTACGCCTCTGGCAAGAAGTGGCAACGCTGCGTTGAAGCGATTGAAAATATCGACAACATTCAGCCTGGCGTCGCCCACTCCATCGGTGACTCATTGACCTACCGTGTGGAAAATGACTCCGCGACCGATGCGTTATTTACCGGGCATCGTCGTTATTTTGAAGTGCATTACTACCTGCAAGGGCAGCAAAAGATTGAATATGCGCCGAAAGAAACATTACAGGTAGTGGAATATTATCGTGATGAAACTGACCGCGAATATTTAAAAGGCTGCGGAGAAACCGTCGAGGTTCACGAAGGGCAAATCGTTATTTGCGATATCCATGAAGCGTATCGGTTTATCTGCAATAACGCGGTCAAAAAAGTCGTTCTCAAAGTCACCATCGAAGATGGTTATTTCCATAACAAATAACAACTACGGCGGCAAAAGGAGTTTGCCGCCACCGCTACCCTACTCATTTTCGGAGATGTGTTATGTCTGATACCAAACGTAATACAATCGGCAAATTCGGCTTGCTCTCGCTGACTTTTGCCGCCGTTTACAGCTTTAACAACGTTATCAATAATAATATTGAGCTTGGACTGGCCTCGGCGCCGATGTTTTTCCTCGCAACGATTTTTTATTTTATCCCCTTCTGTCTGATTATCGCAGAATTTGTCTCGTTAAATAAAAACTCGGAAGCCGGTGTCTACGCGTGGGTAAAAAGCTCGCTGGGCGGACGTTGGGCATTTATTACTGCCTATACCTACTGGTTCGTAAACCTGTTCTTTTTCACCTCGCTGTTGCCGCGCGTTATTGCTTATGCTTCATATGCCTTCCTCGGCTACGAATATATTATGACGCCAGTTGCCACCACCATTATCAGTATGGTGCTGTTCGCCTTCTCCACCTGGGTTTCTACCAACGGGGCGAAAATGCTGGGGCCAATTACCTCCGTCACTTCAACGCTGATGCTGCTGTTAACGCTCTCCTACATTTTACTGGCAGGTACGGCGCTGGTTGGCGGCGTACAGCCTGCCGATCCGATCACTGTTGACGCGATGATCCCGAACTTCAACTGGGCGTTCCTCGGCGTTACCACCTGGATCTTTATGGCCGCAGGCGGCGCGGAGTCCGTCGCGGTGTACGTTAACGACGTCAAAGGCGGTTCGAAATCGTTCGTTAAAGTGATCATCCTCGCCGGGATTTTCATTGGCGTACTGTATTCCGTCTCCTCGGTGCTGATTAACGTCTTCGTCAGCAGCAAAGAGTTGAAATTTACCGGCGGATCGGTACAGGTATTCCACGGCATGGCGGCGTATTTTGGTCTACCTGAAGCGTTGATGAATCGCTTTGTCGGTCTGGTATCCTTTACTGCGATGTTCGGTTCCCTGCTGATGTGGACCGCAACGCCGGTGAAAATTTTCTTCTCCGAAATCCCGGAAGGCATCTTTGGTAAGAAAACCGTTGAACTGAACGAAAACGGCGTTCCGGCGCGTGCAGCGTGGCTCCAGTTCCTGATCGTCATCCCGCTGATGATTATCCCGATGCTCGGTTCCAATACTGTGCAGGATCTGATGAATACTATTATTAATATGACTGCCGCAGCGTCCATGCTCCCGCCGTTATTCATCATGCTGGCTTACCTGAATTTACGCGCCAAATTAGATCACCTGCCACGTGATTTCCGTATGGGTTCCCGCCGCACCGGTATTATCGTTGTTTCAATGCTGATTGCGATATTTGCCGTAGGGTTTGTCGCTTCGACATTCCCGACTGGCGCGAATATTCTGACCATCATTTTTTATAACGTCGGCGGTATTGTTATCTTCCTCGGCTTTGCGTGGTGGAAATACAGTAAATATATAAAGGGATTAACGGCTGAAGAACGTCATATTGAAGCGACGCCAGCCAATAATGTTGATTAAGCAGACTAATAAAAAATGAGCAGGCATTTTCCCTCTTCCTGGATGGGGTGAGGGAAAATAGTTTCTGCCTTAATATTTTTATAATTACAACGATAAAAGGCTGTATTTTTTCTTTAGCTCATGGATTAACACAATGAAATTAATCACTGCACCATGCAGAGCATTACTTGCTCTGCCGTTTTGCTACGCCTTTTCTGCGGCCGCTGATGAAGTACGTCCGGCAGAACATGACGACACAAAAACACCCGCCATTACCTCGACGTCTTCTCCTTCATTTCGTTTTTACGGCGAATTAGGGGTTGGTGGATATATGGATTTAGAAGGTGAGAATAAACATAAATACAGCGACGGAACTTATATCGAAGGCGGTCTGGAGATGAAATATGGCTCCTGGTTCGGCCTGATTTACGGCGAAGGCTGGACCGTGCAGGCCGACCACGACGGCAATGCCTGGGTGCCTGATCATAGCTGGGGTGGTTTTGAAGGTGGGATTAACCGTTTTTATGGCGGTTATCGTACTAACGATGGCACCGAAATCATGCTCAGTCTGCGCCAGGATTCCTCGCTGGATGACCTGCAATGGTGGGGCGATTTCACGCCCGATCTGGGCTACGTCATTCCCAATACCCGCGACATTATGACCGCGCTGAAGGTGCAGAACTTAAGCGGCAACTTTCGTTATAGCGTCACCGCCACACCTGCCGGACATCATGACGAAAGCAAAGCCTGGCTACATTTTGGCAAGTACGATCGCTACGACGACAAATATACCTATCCGGCAATGATGAACGGTTACATCCAGTATGACCTTGCCGAAGGCATCACCTGGATGAACGGTCTGGAAATCACCGACGGCACTGGACAACTCTATCTCACGGGCCTGCTTACCCCTAACTTTGCCGCTCGCGCCTGGCACCATACCGGACGCGCCGACGGGCTGGACGTACCGGGAAGTGAAAGCGGGATAATGGTGAGCGCCATGTATGAAGCGTTAAAAGGCGTTTATCTCTCCACCGCTTACACCTACGCCAAACATCGCCCTGACCACGCTGACGATGAAACCACCTCTTTCATGCAGTTTGGTATCTGGTACGAATACGGCGGCGGACGTTTCGCAACGGCTTTTGATAGCCGCTTCTACATGAAAAATGCCTCTAACGATCCCAGCGACCAAATCTTCCTGATGCAATATTTTTACTGGTAATAAGGACTGTAATTTCATGAAAATCAAAACTATTTTAACGCCAGTAGCCTGTGCTCTGCTGATGAGCTTTTCCGCCCATGCCGCTAACGCCGACAATTATAAAAATGTGATTAACCGTACCGGCGCGCCGCAGTACATGAAGGATTACGACTACGACGATCACCAGCGTTTTAACCCGTTTTTTGATCTCGGTGCCTGGCATGGTCACTTGTTGCCAGACGGCCCGAACACCATGGGCGGTTTTCCGGGCGTTGCGCTGCTGACAGAAGAGTACATCAACTTTATGGCGACCAATTTCGACCGCCTGACCGTCTGGCAGGACGGCAAGAAAGTCGACTTCACGCTGGAGGCATACAGTATTCCCGGCGCGCTGGTGCAAAAACTGACAGCAAAAGATGTGCAGGTTGAAATGACCCTGCGCTTCGCCACGCCGCGCACCTCACTACTGGAAACTAAAATCATCAGCGATAAACCGCTGGATCTGGTGTGGGATGGCGAGCTGCTGGAAAAACTGGAAGCAAAAGAAGGGAAACCACTTTCCGATAAAACCATTGCTGGCGAGTACCCTGATTATCAACGCAAAATCAGCGCCACCCGTGATGGCCTGAAAGTCACCTTTGGCAAAGTGCGCGCCACCTGGGATCTACTGACCTCCGGCGAATCGGAATATCAGGTGCATAAATCCCTGCCTGTGCAGACTGAAATCAGCGGCAATCGCTTTACCAGTAAGGCACATATCAACGGTTCAACGACGCTCTATACCACCTATTCCCATCTGCAGACCGCCCAGGAAGTTAGCAAAGAGCAGATGCAAATCCGCGATATTCTGGCACGTCCGGCGTTTTATCTCACCGCCTCGCAGCAACGCTGGGAAGAGTATCTGAAGAAAGGGTTAACCAACCCGGATGCGACGCCGGAACAGACGCGCGTCGCGGTGAAAGCAATCGAGACGCTTAACGGTAACTGGCGCTCGCCTGGCGGTGCGGTGAAATATAACACCGTCACGCCGTCGGTAACCGGGCGCTGGTTCTCCGGCAATCAGACCTGGCCGTGGGATACCTGGAAGCAGGCGTTTGCGATGGCGCATTTCAATCCGGATATCGCCAAAGAGAATATCCGAGCGGTCTTCTCCTGGCAGATCCAGCCTGGCGACACCGTGCGTCCGCAGGATGTGGGCTTTGTCCCCGACCTGATTGCGTGGAACCTTAGCCCAGAGCGCGGTGGCGATGGCGGCAACTGGAACGAACGTAACACCAAACCCAGCCTTGCCGCCTGGTCGGTGATGGAAGTGTACAACGTCACCCAGGATAAAGCCTGGCTGGCAGAGATGTACCCGAAACTGGTGGCCTATCACGACTGGTGGTTACGTAACCGCGATCATAACGGCAACGGCGTGCCGGAATATGGCGCGACCCGCGATAAAGCCCACAACACCGAGAGCGGTGAGATGCTGTTTACGGTGAAAAAAGGCGACAAAGAAGAGACGCAGTCTGGCCTGAACAACTACGCCCGCGTGGTGGAGAAAGGCCAGTATGACAGTCTGGAAATTCCGGCACAGGTCGCTGCGTCGTGGGAATCGGGGCGTGATGACGCCGCCGTCTTTGGGTTTATCGACAAAGAACAGCTGGATAAATATGTCGCTAACGGCGGCAAACGTAGCGACTGGACGGTGAAATTCGCCGAAAACCGCAGTCAGGACGGAACGTTGCTGGGCTACTCGCTATTGCAAGAGTCGGTGGATCAGGCCAGCTATATGTACAGCGATAACCATTATCTGGCGGAGATGGCAACCATCCTCGGTAAGCCGGAAGAGGCCAAACGCTATCGTCAGTTGGCACAGCAGCTCGCGGACTACATCAACACCTGTATGTTCGACCCGACTACACAGTTCTACTATGACGTGCGCATTGAAGATAAACCGCTGGCGAACGGCTGCGCGGGCAAACCGATAGTCGAGCGCGGTAAAGGGCCGGAAGGCTGGTCGCCGCTGTTTAACGGTGCGGCAACGCAGGCCAATGCCGACGCGGTGGTGAAGGTGATGCTCGATCCTAAAGAGTTCAACACCTTTGTACCGCTGGGAACGGCAGCGTTAACCAATCCGGCTTTTGGCGCTGATATCTACTGGCGTGGGCGCGTATGGGTGGATCAGTTCTGGTTTGGTCTGAAAGGGATGGAGCGTTACGGTTATCGCGATGATGCCCTGAAGCTGGCGGATACGTTCTTCCGGCACGCCAAAGGATTAACCGCCGATGGCCCAATTCAGGAGAATTACAACCCGCTCACTGGCGCGCAGCAAGGCGCACCAAATTTCTCCTGGAGTGCCGCGCATTTGTATATGTTGTATAACGATTTTTTCCGTAAGCAGTAATTTGCAACGGCTGGCGGATGCGGCGTGAACGCCTTATCCGCCCTACATGTGCAATCCCCCAGGCCGGATAAAACGCGGCAAGCGTCGCATCCGGCGTTACCACCGGGCGTATTCTTTTTGAATCCCATCACAAACCCCGCATTCCCCTTTTCCCTTTTCTCCGGCGACGGCTAAATTAGAACTCATCCGACCACATAACAATTATTTTACATACTGGACAATTTTATGAGCTACCCGTCGCTGTTCGCCCCGCTGGATTTAGGTTTTACCACGTTAAAAAACCGCGTGTTGATGGGCTCAATGCACACCGGGCTGGAGGAATACCCGGACGGCGCTGAACGGCTGGCTGCGTTTTATGCCGAACGCGCCCGTCACGGCGTGGCGTTGATTGTCAGCGGCGGTATCGCACCAGATTTAACAGGCGTTGGCATGGAAGGCGGTGCAATGCTCAATGACGTCAGCCAGATCCCGCACCATCGCACCATTACTGAAGCGGTGCATCAGGAAGGCGGCAAAATTGCCCTACAAATTTTGCATACCGGGCGCTACAGCTACCAGCCGCATCTGGTGGCACCTTCCGCATTGCAGGCTCCCATCAACCGTTTCGTTCCCCATGAGTTAAGCCATGAAGAGATTCTGCAACTGATCGACAATTTCGCCCGCTGCGCGCAACTGGCGCGGGAGGCCGGATACGACGGTGTCGAGGTAATGGGTTCCGAAGGATATTTGATCAACGAATTTCTTACCCTGCGCACCAACCAACGTAGCGACCAGTGGGGCGGCGATTACCCTAACCGGATGCGGTTTGCCGTTGAAGTGGTGCGAGCAGTGCGCGAACGCGTCGGCAACGACTTCATTATTATCTACCGTCTGTCGATGCTAGACCTGGTCGAAGACGGCGGTACTTTTGCCGAAACGGTACAACTGGCGCAGGCCATCGAAGCGGCAGGCGCGACCATTATCAACACCGGCATTGGCTGGCATGAAGCGCGCATTCCGACCATCGCCACGCCCGTGCCGCGCGGTGCCTTTAGCTGGGTCACGCGCCAACTGAAAGGCCACGTCTCGCTGCCGCTGGTGACCACCAACCGGATTAACGATCCGCAGGTTGCCGACGACATTCTCTCGCGCGGTGATGCGGACATGGTATCGATGGCGCGACCGTTTCTTGCTGATGCGGAGCTGCTGTCAAAAGCGCAATCAGGGCGAGCCGATGAGATCAACACCTGCATTGGCTGCAATCAGGCCTGTCTCGATCAGATCTTCGTTGGCAAAGTCACCTCGTGCCTGGTGAATCCTCGCGCCTGCCACGAAACCAAAATGCCGATCCTTCCTGCCGTGCAGAAAAAAAATCTGGCGGTGGTCGGTGCCGGTCCGGCGGGGCTGGCGTTTGCCATTAACGCGGCGGCGCGTGGTCATCAGGTAACGTTGTTTGATGCGCACAGTGAGATCGGCGGTCAGTTTAATATCGCCAAACAGATCCCCGGCAAAGAGGAGTTTTACGAAACGCTACGTTACTACCGGCGGATGATAGAAGTAACAGGCGTGACGCTGAAACTCAATCACACCGTGACGGCGGATCAGTTACAGTCGTTCGATGAAACGATCCTCGCTAGCGGGATCGTGCCGCGCGTTCCGCCTATCGACGGGATCGATCATCCGAAGGTATTGAGTTATCTCGATGTACTGCGCGACAAAGCGCCGGTGGGCAACAAAGTTGCCATCATCGGTTGTGGTGGGATTGGCTTTGACACGGCGATGTATTTAAGTCAGCCGGGCGAATCCACCAGCCAGAATATCGCCGAGTTCTGTAATGAGTGGGGGATCGACAGCAGCCTACAACAGGCTGGTGGCTTAAGTTCGCAAGGGATGCTGATCCCCCGTAGCCCACGGCAGATTGTGATGCTCCAACGCAAAGCCAGCAAACCAGGTCAGGGGCTGGGTAAAACCACAGGCTGGATCCATCGCACCACCCTGCTCTCGCGAGGCGTGAAAATGATCCCAGGCGTAAGTTATCAGAAGATCGACGATGACGGGCTGCATGTGGTGATCAACGGCGAAACGCAGGTATTAGCCGTGGACAATGTGGTGATCTGCGCAGGGCAAGAGCCAAACCGAGCGCTGGCGCAACCGCTGATTGATAGCGGGAAAACCGTGCATTTGATTGGCGGCTGCGACGTGGCTATGGAGCTGGACGCACGCCGAGCGATTGCCCAGGGAACACGGCTTGCACTGGAGATTTAAATCGTTATTTGACGTGCCGGATGCTGCGTTCATGCCGCATCCGGCAGTTGCATTAATCAATAAACAAGGCGGGAGAAATACCGAATCGCGCTGCCAGTTTTTTAGCGTGTTCCAGCGTTAATTTCCTCTTCCCGTTCAAAACGCGTGACACCATCGACTTGCTACCAATTTCCGGCAGATCGGAAAGGGTTAAACCGTATTGATCCATCAGGGTACGAATCACAGCAACACCACCTGGCATGGCTTGAGCCATGGCATTAAATTCAGCAAATTCGGGCGCTGATTCTTCCCACGCGGTTATTTTGGCACACACCAGATCCAGCAAGGGATTTTCAGGATCGTTAAGCAGCAGATGATCGACCAGTTCCAGCGCCTGGGCGTATTGTTCTTCGTTCTGGATACCCGCCAGAAAAGGTGCCACAGCAGTTAGCTTTTCTCCCGCCTGCAAGATGTCGGCAATCGCAATCATTTTTTCCCCTTAGTACGATGAATGGCGGTAAAGAAATCGTATTCTTTGTGCGTCATAACTTCGCGTATGTAGCACTTTTGCGATTCAAAAAAGACCATTGCGACAACACGTAATTCATTGCCCCCGACATTGAAAACATAATGCTTATCCAGATATTTGAAGTTATCCAGAGATGGGAACACTGCTTTTAATGACTCAGGTTTTTTGAAATATCCCTTAGCAATCGTGTTCCCCAAAGCCACCAGCTCCGTTTTGTGTTGCGGGTATTTTTCCGCAGCATCTTTCAGTGCTTTTTGAGTGATCAGGTGCATTCTTCATCATGTCCGTTGACAAATTGGCAATATGATAACATTCGTTGACAGATTGGCAACGAATGAATTTATCTGTATGACGGAAGAATAAACGTTGAGAAATGCCAAACAAGAGAATGCAGGGGGCGGTGACAGGGATTTTTTGTTTTATGGAAGCGAGATTCCAGAAATGAGCAGCATTGCCGGATGCGCCGCATCCGGCAGGTAGTTGCCAATCTTACCGACGACGCCCCAGCTTCACCGCTTTCAGCACCACAAATTTATTATTCGTAGCAATAGTGGTGCAGTTGCCGAAAATTTTCTTCAGTTTATGGAAGTAATCCAGATGGCGGTTGGCAACGATATACAGCTCACCGTTGATTTTCAGGCAGCGGCGGGCGTGGTGGAACATCTCCCAGGCGACGTTATCGGTCAGCGCATGTTGCTGATGAAACGGCGGGTTGCAGAGCACAGCATTAAAGCGGAAAGGCTCCACGCCGGAGAGCGCGTTGTTGATCATAAACTCGCAGCGATCCAACGCCTCTGGCATGTTGGTTTCAACGTTCAAACGGCTGGAAGCAACCGCCATCGGTGATTCATCGACAAACACCACTTTCGCCTGCGGATTTTTATCGAGCAATGTCAGGCCAATAACGCCGTTACCACAGCCGAGATCGACAATCTCACCTTCGAGGTTCTCCGGCAGATGCTGCATAAAGAAGCGCGCGCCAATATCCAGCCCGGTGCGGGAGAAGACATTCGCGTGATTGTGGATAGTCCAGTCAGTACCTTCCAGCTTCCAGCTAACGGTCTGCGGCGCACCGGCCAGCGGCGGTTCATTGAAAGTGCAATTAATCAGGCGCGCTTTTTTCCATGCCAGCGTGGTGGTGGTCGGGCCGAGCACTTTTTCGAACAGTTCCAGCGTGGAAGTGTGAATGTCACGGGCTTTGGCACCGGCAATAATACGCGTATCCGACGTGACCACTTTGCGCAGCGCACGCAGTTGCTGTTCCAGTAATGCCAGTGTTTTCGGTACTTTGATCAGCACCACACCCGGCTGTTGCGGGTAGTCGGCAGTGCTGTCGAGAAACTTCACACTCGACTCATCAATCCCGTTGAGACGTAAATTCTCGCGCGTTGCCAGTTCGCTGATATACGAGTCGCCAATGCTGTACGGCTTATGTTCTGCCAGCGCACAGCTTAACGCGCCAAAGGCATCATTCAGGATCAACACCGGGCCGCAGATTTCTGTGTCGTCCAACTGTTGCAGCAGATATTCATCCGCCGCTTCCCACGCCTGTAGCGGGTTAACGTCATCCGTCGCCGGAAAACGTTGTAGTGTCAGTGAACGGAAACCGTTGTCTAAGTGGCTCATCGGCCCTCCTGAATGATAAAATTTCGACGTTGCCCCTGAAAAGGGTGCGTGAGTATACCCTTTTTCTCTTTTTCGTGGGCGGTTATGAGCAATCTTACTTATCTTCAGGGTTATCCCGAGCAGCTACTTTCCCAGGTGCGCACGCTGATTAATGAACAACGTCTGGGCGATGTGCTGGCAAAACGCTATCCGGGAACGCACGACTACGCCACCGATAAAGCCCTCTGGCAATATACCCAGGATCTGAAAAATCAGTTTCTGCGCAATGCCCCGCCGATCAATAAAGTGATGTATGACAACAAGATCCATGTGCTAAAAAACGCGCTCGGGTTACATACCGCTGTTTCTCGTGTGCAGGGCGGCAAGCTGAAAGCAAAAGCAGAGATCCGCGTCGCTACCGTGTTTCGCAACGCGCCGGAACCGTTTTTGCGCATGATCGTGGTGCACGAGCTGGCGCACCTGAAGGAGAAAGAGCATAACAAAGCGTTCTATCAATTGTGTTGCCATATGGAACCGCAGTACCACCAGCTTGAGTTTGACACCCGGCTGTGGCTAACGCAGTTGTCGCTTGGGCAGGACAAAATCTGAAAATGATGCCAGGCGTTATATTTTCAACCATTAACGCCTAAAATCGACGCCCCTCTTTTCGTTAAGGATAACGACCATGCTGCGCGCATTTGCTCGCCTTCTTCGCCGCGTTTGTTTTTCTCGCCGGACTCTTAAAATTGCCTGTTTATTGTTGCTTGTGGCAGGAGCGACCATTTTTATCGCCGATCGCGCAATGGTCACCGCCAGCAAGCAGCTGACCTGGAGCGATATCAACGCCGTTCCGGCGCGTAACGTGGGTTTATTGCTGGGGGCGAGACCGGGTAATCGCTACTTTACCCGACGCATTGATACCGCAGCAGCGTTGTACCATGCCGGAAAAGTGAAATGGCTGCTGGTAAGTGGCGATAACGGACGTAAAAATTACGATGAAGCATCAGGCATGCAGCAGGCCTTGATCGCTAAAGGCGTACCGGCGAAAGTGATCTTCTGCGACTATGCCGGATTCTCAACGCTGGATTCGGTAGTGCGTGCCAAAAAGGTGTTTGGGGAAAACCATATCACCATTATCTCGCAAGAATTTCATAACCAACGCGCCATCTGGCTGGCAAAACAGTACGGTATCGACGCTATCGGGTTTAACGCGCCAGACCTCAATATGAAGCACGGTTTTTATACTCAACTGCGGGAGAAACTCGCTCGTGTCAGTGCGTTGATTGACGCAAAAATCCTCCATCGCCAGCCGAAATATCTAGGGCCATCGGTCATGATTGGGCCGTTTAGTGAGCATGGCTGTCCGGCAAAAGAATAATGCGTATCTGCGCACGTCGAAGATGAAAAAGGCGTGCTACATTGACGACAGAATCCCTTTATGGAGTATCCACGCGTTATGATACGTTTCGCTGTGATTGGCACGAACTGGATCACTCGTCAGTTCGTCGAGGCCGCCCATGAGAGCGGTAAATACAAGTTAACCGCCGTTTATTCCCGCAGCCTTGAACAGGCTCAGCACTTCGCCAATGATTTTTCTGTCGAGCATCTGTTTACATCGCTGGAAGCGATGGCGGAAAGCGATGCCATTGACGCGGTGTATATTGCCAGCCCGAATGCCCTGCACTTTTCCCAGACACAACTTTTCCTTAGCCATAAAATTCATGTGATTTGCGAGAAGCCGCTGGCGTCGAATTTGGCGGAAGTGGATGCCGCCATTGCCTGCGCACGAGAAAATCAGGTGGTGCTGTTTGAGGCATTTAAAACCGCCAGCCTGCCGAACTTTCATCTGTTACGCCAGGTGCTGCCGAAAGTCGGCAAATTGCGTAAAGTCTTTTTCAACTACTGCCAGTATTCCTCGCGGTATCAGCGTTACCTGGATGGTGAGAATCCCAACACCTTTAATCCGGCGTTCTCTAACGGTTCAATCATGGATATCGGCTTTTACTGCCTGGCGTCGGCGGTGGCGTTATTTGGTGAACCGAAAAGCGTGCAGGCAACCGCCAGTTTGCTGGCAAGCGGCGTGGATGCCCACGGCGTGGTGGTGATGGATTACGGTGATTTCAGCGTTACGTTGCAGCACTCAAAGGTCAGCGATTCTGTGCTGGCAAGCGAGATTCAGGGCGAAGCGGGATCGCTGGTGATTGAAAAACTTTCTGAATGCCAGAAAGTCTGCTTTGTGCCACGCGGCAGCCAGATGCAGGATCTCACCCAACCGCAGCATATTAATACCATGCTCTACGAAGCAGAGCTGTTCGCTACCCTGGTGGATGAGCATCTGGTGGATCATCCAGGGCTGGCGGTCAGTCGCATCACTGCCAAACTGCTGACCGAGATCCGCCGCCAGACTGGAGTTGTTTTTCCGGCCGATAGCGTAAATCTATAATTGTTACCGTAAAGCAGTGTAAAAGGCATGTAACAGACCATTGACTGGCTGAATGGTCTGTCATACTTTGTTACCTGCAAAGGGGAGTAACTTCATTGCCGGTCGATCGTCATTACGATGTGTGAAAAACCACATCCGGTCACCGGGCAACCCGAAAGGAATACGCAGACGTATTCCTTTTTTGTTGTAAGTGAGACCTTGCCGGAAGGCGAGGTCTATGCATAAAAAGCAGCGGCTGACGTCTTCCGACGTTGGCCGTTTTTTTTATGTGTAAGGAACTTCTATGAATACTGTCGGCACGCCGTTGCTATGGGGCGGATTCGCTGTTGTTGTCGCCATTATGCTGGCTATCGACCTGTTGTTGCAGGGGCGTCGTGGGGCACATGCCATGACCATGAAACAGGCTGCGGCCTGGTCGCTGGTCTGGGTGACGCTGTCGTTACTCTTTAACGCCGCTTTCTGGTGGTATCTGGTGCAGACACAGGGGCGCGAAGTCGCTGACCCGCAGGCGCTGGCCTTCCTCACGGGTTATCTGATTGAGAAATCGCTGGCGGTCGATAACGTCTTTGTCTGGTTAATGTTGTTCAGCTATTTCTCTGTTCCGGCGGCATTACAGCGCCGCGTGCTGGTGTATGGCGTGCTCGGGGCGATTGTTCTGCGTACCGTCATGATCTTCACCGGTAGCTGGCTGATTTCGCAGTTCGACTGGATCCTGTATATCTTCGGTGCATTCCTGCTGTTTACCGGCGTGAAGATGGCGCTGGCTCATGAAGATGAATCAGGAATCGGCGACAAGCCGCTGGTGCGCTGGCTGCGCGGTCATTTGCGCATGACCGACACCATCGACAACGAGCATTTCTTTGTGCGTAAGAATGGCTTGTTGTACGCCACCCCGCTGATGCTGGTGCTGATTCTGGTGGAGTTGAGCGACGTGATTTTCGCCGTGGATAGCATTCCGGCTATCTTCGCTGTTACCACCGATCCGTTTATTGTGCTGACCTCAAACCTGTTTGCGATCCTCGGCCTGCGTGCGATGTATTTCCTGCTGGCAGGCGTAGCAGAACGTTTCTCGATGCTCAAATATGGTCTGGCGGTGATTCTGGTGTTTATCGGTATCAAGATGCTGATTGTCGACTTCTACCATATTCCGATCGCCGTCTCGCTGGGCGTGGTGTTTGGCATTCTGGTGATGACGTTTATTATCAACGCCTGGGTGAATTATCGGCATGATAAGCAGCGGGTAGAATGATTTTTAATCTGCCTAAGCCGTGTACCCTGTCATCAACATGAGCACCGTTTTCTCCCTCTCCCTTCCAGGGAGAGGGTCGGGGTGAGGGTAATTTTTCGCACCAATGCTGGCCTGTTCCCCTCACCCTAACCCTCTCCCCAAAAGGGGCGAGGGGACTGACCGAGTACTTTTTTGACGTTGTCATCAGTCTGGAAGCCGCACGTTGGGCTTTATTTTTATGTCAAACAAATGTAACCATTAAGTTGCAAAACATGACCTCTCTTTAAAATCCAGCATTTTTCGCTTCCCGAAGCTGTAACTTTCCTTATACTCGACCTTGCAAACACTTTGTTACATCCTGAAAGATGCGTCGAAAGAACGTACCAGGGATGTACGACAACACAATGAAAGGATCGAAAAATGACTACGCAACATTCACCGGGGCTATTCCGGCGTCTGGCTCATGGCAGCCTGGTAAAACAAATCCTGGTCGGCCTTGTTCTGGGGATTATTCTGGCATGGATCTCAAAACCGGCGGCTGAAGCTGTTGGTCTGTTAGGCACTTTATTTGTTGGCGCCCTGAAAGCCGTAGCACCCATCCTGGTGCTGATGTTGGTGATGGCTTCCATCGCTAACCACCAACACGGGCAGAAAACCAATATCCGCCCTATTCTGTTCCTCTATCTGCTGGGTACTTTCTCCGCCGCACTGGCCGCAGTCGTTTTCAGCTTCGCCTTCCCTTCTACCCTGCATTTGTCCAGTAGCGCAGGCGATATTTCGCCGCCGTCAGGTATTGTGGAAGTGATGCGCGGACTGGTAATGAGCATGGTTTCCAACCCCATCGACGCGCTGTTGAAAGGTAACTACATCGGGATCCTGGTGTGGGCGATTGGCCTCGGTTTCGCGATGCGTCACGGTAACGAAACCACCAAAAACCTGGTCAATGATATGTCGAATGCCGTCACCTTTATGGTGAAACTGGTGATTCGCTTCGCACCAATCGGTATTTTTGGTCTGGTTTCTTCTACCCTGGCAACTACCGGTTTCTCCACACTGTGGGGCTACGCGCAACTGCTGGTCGTGCTGGTTGGCTGTATGTTGCTGGTGGCGCTGGTGGTTAACCCACTGCTGGTGTGGTGGAAAATTCGTCGTAACCCGTTCCCGCTGGTGCTGCTGTGCCTGCGCGAAAGCGGCGTGTACGCCTTCTTCACCCGCAGCTCTGCGGCGAACATTCCGGTGAATATGGCGCTGTGCGAAAAGCTGAATCTGGATCGCGATACCTATTCCGTTTCTATTCCGCTGGGAGCCACCATCAATATGGCGGGCGCAGCAATCACCATTACGGTGTTGACGCTTGCTGCGGTTAATACGCTGGGTATTCCGGTCGATCTGCCTACGGCGCTGCTGCTGAGCGTGGTTGCTTCCCTATGTGCCTGTGGCGCCTCCGGCGTGGCGGGGGGTTCTCTGCTGCTAATCCCACTGGCCTGTAATATGTTCGGTATTTCGAACGATATCGCCATGCAGGTGGTTGCCGTCGGCTTTATCATCGGCGTGTTGCAGGACTCTTGCGAAACCGCACTGAACTCTTCAACTGACGTGCTGTTCACTGCGGCTGTTTGCCAGGCAGAAGACGAGCGTCTGGCAAATAGCGCCCTGCGTAATTAATGTTTAACCCCTTTCGTCAACGGCGGAAGGGGTTTTCTCCACTTTAAACGGATCAATTCCCCTTTTCTGCATCCGCCAGAAACGAATGATATTCAGGCCATTCATCAGTAGAAAACTGCCTTCAATCATCGTGCCGCCAATCGACCCGGCCCAAAAGTTGTGAATCACCCAGCAACACGTTGAAAACCACATCACGCAGCGCATGGTCAGCCCTTTACAGCGGAACAGCGCCCAGGTACTGACAATCGTGCCAATAACCGGCAATAGTTCAACAGGATGATGGAACTTCGCCAGGCCGATTCCGCCAGTCAGCACAATAAATATCGCCATTACCCATAAGCTGCGCGTGCGTAAGGTAATCAACGTACGAATAGCATTAAGGATGGCACTGGCACCGGCAGGATAAGTGCCCAGGAGGAAAAAATGCACGCCAATAACGGCGCTATAGACCGAAAGCTGCTTTTTGAAGCGACGTTCGTCACGGTTAAAAAATGTAGTGATACCAATCAGAAAGGCGATGACACCCACGCCCTGGGCCAGCCAATACGCGGTCATAATAAATCCTTAACAGGTATGGAAAAGCAAACGGCGCTTCACATTATGAAACGCCGTTTTTTATTAACAACTCATTTCGACTTTATAGCGTTACGCCGCTTTTGAAGATCGCCAGTTCGCGGAAGTCGTTACGCTCGTTGCAAGTTTGCTTACCGTTGGCAAACTCAACGATGGTATCGATAAATTCTTCCAGCAACTGCGGCATCGCTTTTCCGTGAATCAACTGACCCGCGTCAAAGTCGATCCAGTGTTTTTTCTTCGCCGCCAGTTCACTGTTGGTGGCAATTTTCACCGTCGGCACAAAACCACCATACGGCGTACCGCGACCGGTACTGAACAGCACCATGTGACAGCCTGCGCCCGCCAGGGCACTGGTCGCTACGGCATCGTTACCCGGTGCACTTAACAAGTTCAGCCCCGGCGTTTTCAGACGCTCGCCGTAACGCAGCACGTCAACCACTTCGCTGGAACCCGCTTTCTGAGTACATCCAAGTGATTTGTCTTCCAGCGTGGTGATACCGCCCGCTTTGTTCCCCGGCGATGGGTTTTCGTAGATAGGCTGGTCATGCGCAATAAAGTACTGTTTGAAGTCGTTGACCATGGTGACCAGTTTTTCAAACGTTGCTTCGTCGCGGCAATGATCCATCAGCAACTGCTCTGCGCCAAACATCTCCGGCACTTCGGTCAGTACGGTAGTACCGCCGTTAGCAATCACGTAGTCAGAAAAACGCCCCAGCATCGGGTTAGCGGTAATACCAGAAAGACCATCAGAACCGCCGCACTCCAGACCAAACTTCAGTTCGCTGAGTTTGCCTGGCTCGCGTTTATCGTTGCGCATCACGTTATACAGCTGATGCAAATGCTCGATCCCGGCTTCGATTTCATCGTCCTGCTGCTGGCAGATCATGAAATGGACACGTTCAGGATCGATGTCCCCCAGCGTTTCACGGAAGACATCGACCTGATTGTTTTCACAGCCCAGACCAATCACCAGCACCGCACCTGCGTTCGGGTGGCGCACCATGTTTTGCAGCATAGTGCGGGTATTGATGTGATCGTCACCCAGTTGTGAGCAGCCGTAGGTGTGGCTGAAGAGGAACACGCCGTCAGTACCTTCAGCGTTGTTGGTCTCTTTCAGGAAACGGTTCTGGATCTGCCGCGCGATGCCGTTGACACAGCCCACGGTTGGCAGGATCCACAGCTCATTACGCACCCCGACATCGCCGTTAGCGCGACGATAGATCTGCACTTCACGATCTGCCGCTTGTGCTGGCAGTTCGTGAAAATCAGGTTGATAGCGATACTGATCCAGATCGCTCAGATTCGTGCGCGTATTGTGGGCGTGAACGTGTTCCCCCGCCGCAATATCCGCCAGTGCATAACCAATCGGCAGGCCATATTTGATGACGTTGGCCCCTTTTGCGATATCCGTTAACGCAAATTTATGTCCACGAGCAACATCCTGGCGCAGCGTAACGGTTTGGTTATCGACACTGACTTCTGTGCCTTCAGCCAAATCTGCTAAAGCAACCGCGACGTTATCCAGTGCATGGATCTTGATGTATTGCATATCAACCCCAGACCTTAGTTCAGTTCAATGGCGAAATAGTCACGCGCATTGTTAAAGCAAATGTTTTTCACCATCTCGCCCAGCAGGTTGATGTCCGCCGGTGCTTCGCCCGCTTCCACCCAGCGACCGATCATCTGGCACAGAATGCGGCGGAAGTATTCGTGACGGGTGTATGACAGGAAGCTACGGCTGTCAGTCAGCATACCGACAAAGCGACTCAGCAGACCGAGCTGCGCCAGTTGGGTCATCTGACGTTCCATACCGTCTTTCTGGTCGTTAAACCACCAGCCGGAACCGAACTGCATTTTGCCCGGCATACCTTCGCCCTGGAAGTTACCGATCATGGTGCCCAGCACTTCGTTATCGCGCGGGTTCAGGCAGTAGAGAATGGTTTTCGGTAGCAGGTTTTCTTCGTTCTGTTTGCTCAGCAGTTTAGACAGCTCTTCTGCCATCGGACGGTCGTTGATGGAGTCAAAACCAACATCCGGCCCCAGCAGTTTGAACTGACGCAGGTTGTTATTACGCAGAGCGCCGATGTGGTACTGCTGCACCCAACCGCGACGTGCGTATTCGGCACCAAGGAACACCAGCACCGCAGTTTTAAACTGTGCCACTTCGTGCTCACTCAGGGTTTCGCCTGCCAGGCGGCGTGCCAGAATGCTGTCCAGTTCAGTTTCGTTCGCTTCAGCAAACATCACCACGTCCAGCGCATGGTCAGACACTTTACAGCCGTGAGCGGCGAAGTGATCCAGACGTTTGGTCAAGGCAGTTTGCAGGTCTGCAAAGCGGCGAATGTCGGTATCAGAAACTTCACCCAGCTTCGCCATATAGTCGTTAAAGGTCGCCTGTTCGATGTTGAAGGCTTTATCCGGACGCCAGCTCGGAAGCACTTTAATGGTGAAAGAGCCGTCTTTGGCGATCTCTGCGTGATGCTCCAGAGAATCGATCGGGTCATCGGTGGTGCCGACCATTTTCACGTTCATCTGCTGCATGATGCCGCGCGCGGAGAAGTTATCCTGCGCCAGCAGTTCGTTACATTCGTTCCAGATTTCATCGGCAGTCGACGGAGACAGCAGTTTGCCCGTGATACCGAATGGACGACGCAGTTCGAGGTGCGTCCAGTGGTATAACGGGTTGCCGATAGTGTGCGGAACGGTCGCCGCCCAGGCGTCAAACTTTTCACGGTCAGAGGCATCACCGGTACACAGGCGTTCAGCTACACCATTGGTGCGCATTGCACGCCATTTGTAGTGATCGCCTTTCAGCCAGATGTCATACAAATTCTTAAAGCGATAGTCTTCTGCAATCTGCTGCGGCGGCAAATGGCAGTGGTAGTCGAAAATCGGCTGGTCTTTTGCGTAGTCGTGATACAGACGGCGGGCAAATTCAGTATCTAACAGGAAATCTTCAGTCATAAACGGAGTCATTATCGTCTTCCTCTTAACGAGTGAGCTAGCTTGCTTATGGTGCGATGCTGACAAAGTTATCACACCAATTTCCAGAGCCAGAAGATATTTTCGTGAGTTAGATCAATAAACGTAGTTAAAAAAATTACTCTCAAAGTGGTAAATATCGCTGCAAGCCGCGCCGTTACTGGCCTCGCTATCATCGTGTAATGTCCCTACAAATATTCGCACATTTGTGATGGCTCTCACCTTTTAAAGTTGTATGACAAGTTATCTTTTTGCCGTCGCAAATCATAAGTCGACGGAATGCAAATTGCCGATTCATTCTCTGGATGGATTGGATTGACCGGTACGGAAGCCGAATTAGCACGAAACTTTCATGGCAACGTTCGGGGCGTGCCGGTTTTTTTTCGGTTACCCGGTCGTAAGTAACATCTTCAGCCTCTGGCGGGATGATGGCCGCGATTACTGCGGATATAACAAAACGATGAGGTTTTACATGCGTAAAATTAAAGGGTTACGTTGGTATATGATCGCACTGGTGACGCTCGGCACCGTGCTCGGTTACCTGACGCGTAACACTGTGGCGGCAGCTGCGCCAACTCTGATGGAAGAGTTAAACATCTCCACCCAACAGTATTCCTACATCATCGCAGCTTATTCTGCTGCTTATACGGTCATGCAACCGGTAGCGGGTTATGTACTGGATGTTCTGGGTACAAAAATCGGTTACGCGATGTTTGCCGTGTTGTGGGCTGTGTTCTGTGGCGCTACCGCGCTGGCAGGTAGCTGGGGCGGCCTGGCGATTGCTCGTGGTGCGGTAGGTGCTGCTGAAGCAGCAATGATCCCAGCGGGTCTGAAAGCCAGTTCCGAATGGTTCCCGGCGAAAGAGCGTTCCATCGCAGTAGGTTACTTTAACGTTGGTTCTTCAATTGGTGCGATGATTGCACCGCCGCTGGTGGTATGGGCAATTGTGATGCACAGCTGGCAGATGGCATTTATCATCTCCGGTGCGCTGAGCTTTATCTGGGCGATGGCATGGCTGATTTTCTATAAACACCCGCGCGACCAGAAACATCTGACTGATGAAGAACGCGAATACATTATTAACGGTCAGGAAGCCCAGCACCAGGTTGGCACGGCGAAGAAAATGTCCGTTGGTCAGATCCTGCGTAACCGTCAGTTCTGGGGTATCGCGCTGCCGCGTTTCCTGGCTGAACCGGCGTGGGGGACTTTCAACGCGTGGATCCCACTGTTCATGTTTAAAGTTTACGGCTTTAACCTGAAAGAGATCGCGATGTTCGCCTGGATGCCGATGCTGTTTGCTGACCTCGGTTGTATCCTCGGTGGTTACCTGCCGCCGCTGTTCCAGCGTTGGTTTGGCGTGAACCTGATCGTCTCCCGTAAGATGGTAGTCACGCTGGGTGCGGTGCTGATGATTGGCCCAGGTATGATCGGTCTGTTCACCAATCCATATGTGGCGATTATGCTGCTGTGTATCGGTGGTTTTGCTCACCAGGCACTGTCTGGCGCACTGATTACGCTCTCTTCTGACGTGTTCGGTCGTAACGAAGTGGCAACGGCAAACGGTCTGACCGGGATGTCCGCATGGCTGGCAAGTACGCTGTTTGCCTTGGTTGTTGGTGCTCTGGCTGACACCATCGGCTTCAGCCCGCTGTTCGCAGTGCTGGCAGTGTTCGACCTGTTAGGCGCGCTGGTTATCTGGACGGTATTGCAGAACAAACCGGCGATTGAGGTGGCGCAGGAAACACATAACGATCCCGCCCCGCAACATTAACGCTTAGCGTGAGTTTTAATGTCGAAGCTGCCTGTTCAGGCGGCTTCGTTGTTTATGCGTTTGTCCGGCCTATAGGGTTAATTGATGGTTGGTAGAGATGGAGTAAAAATTACCGATAGTTTCCCCATGTAATACCCTGCCTGTTTATCCATCACGCTAAATTTATCGACCGCCAGGGTTAATGGCGTCGGCACACACATGACGGCGTAACGAATTCCTGGCAGCACAACCGGACGAACGCGCTTCAGGTTGACGCTGTTCCAGACCATATTTTCATTGTTGCGAACATCAATTTGCCCGCCCGTTTCCGGGTTATACATTTTTACCCGGTAATCAATGCGTTCTGAGGCATCTGTCGATGTTCCTCCCTGACGATAAATCGAGAAGTCGCCATCTCTTCGCCCGGCAGCCGGGCGACCTTCATCTTTAAGCTGGATTTCATAACTGATGGCGTTGCCGTTAAAACCATCGTACAGGCACATATCCAGCGTGGTCAGATCCTGAGCATAGTTACTGCCATTGACGCTCCCCGTCGGGTGTAGATCCAACTGTACCCGTGGCGTGGCGTGGGCAAACTCCGGAAAGAAGATATCGATATGGTTGGGATCGAGCGTATTAAGCGTGATATCCGCAAAATAATCTGCTCCAGGGTAGGTAAAATGCATTTTAACGGAACCTTCCCAGACGCCACCAATCGGTAATTTTTTCATTTCTGCTTGCTCAAGATAGAGCGTTAACAGTTTTACATTGGCATTATAAGCACCGCTATTAGCTATACATCGACGAGTAGTTGTACTATCTAAAGGGAATTGCGCCGACCAGCCATCACAGTCCCCTCCTGGATTGCGGACCACAAAATTCGTATATCCTTTAAGGTTAACTGGCCAACGCATACCACTGCGCTTTTCTGTCATATAAATTTTCACGTTTGAATAATTACCAGATGGTGTACAAATCTGCTGTCGATCAGGAAAATTGCACTGATAACTTGACCATGCGGTGTCGTAGTTTATAGCAGGGGGTTCTTCCTTGTTCCAGATGTAATAATCTGCCCTGCCGACTGCCAAATCATAAGTAATTTCAGCCGTAACGTTGGGCGATGCCTGAACACCCGCAACCGAGCCCAAAAAGCAAAATAGTATGGCAATCAATCGCTTTCTCATGGTGCAACCTCCCTTTGCGCCGTTTGCACACTTTCGCGTAATTTAGGCTGTTTTAACTGCGCCTGAACCTGAATCGACTCTGGCAATTGCGAATAACTCACGACGCTACAAGTCACATCGCCGCTGTAACGAATGCTGGCGCGTTTCTTCACAACAGTCAGCGGACATTTAAGGAATTCGTGTCCGGAAAGCAGATACAATTCTTTATCATTGCCGCTAATTTCCAGCGTAAATCCGCCATCTTCAGCCACCAATAACATGGTGCTGTTCAGACCAATCAGCGGGAATTTCTCTACTGATGCTGGCAATAACAAGCGACCAATATAGTTGTAGTTAAAGCTGGCAGTGACTTCGCGATAACGTAACTTACCGGGCAGCAACATTAATTCCCGGTTTCCCGCGCCATTGATAATATTGGTTGTTCCCTGCTGGTTGCCCTGGTTGCTGTCCCTGACGTCAACAAAGCCCGACTGGAATCCAGCATAGGGGAACAACACACTGTCACTTTGACCAAGTTGCAGAGTTCTGCTGCCCGCAACCCGAGCTTCGAATTGCAGATCCTGGCTCTCTTCATCCTGTTCAGTAAATCCTTTTACATCGACTAATACAGCGCCGAGCAGATCATCTGTTCCACTGGCTCCCAGATTAATTCCGTAACGACTCACCGCCAGTGTGGAACTGTAAGACCCTGTAAAGGCTGAAAGATGATCATGGTTCTTGCGATCGTAACTGTCTGATACAGTTCCGTTGAGATTACCGTACTGCCCTTCCCAGCGACCGTTAACCGCGCTGTTTATGGTATCGGTGTTCAGACCACCGACGGTCACGCCAAGTTCTTTATGGCTGAATGAATCGTTATAAAAGGTATGCGATAACTGCCATGAAGTTTGGTCGCCATCCTGATCGCTATAGCGATAGTCAGTCGAAACATTGGTTGAGTGACTGTTATTATTGCTGTCCATCGTTGGTGTATCAGATAACGAAAACGATAAGTACAATCCGTTGTCGTCGTTATCTCCGCCGTTGTCGTTACGATGGAAAACCCCGACAGAAGTGCTCAAAATCCAGTCACGCATTACAAAAGTGCGAGACGCGCTAAGCTGTACGGTTTCAGAAATACTTTGCGCAGAAGTCTGGCGAAGATAGTTATTTTCAAAACTCTGCTGTTTGTCCCAGCGTAAGCTGTCGTCGGTGTTATTTTGCGTGCGGGTATAACCCAGCATCATGTTCCAGCCGATAAGATTCTGTGAAATCGTAGCGGATATGCTTTCATAACAGCTTAAGGCGTTGTAGCTATCTCTGCTGTCGGTTGTACAAGCATCTCCGTCGGAGTTGGTACGATAAAAGCCCAGCGTCGGCCATCCCGAATTACTCCAGTTAACCTGCTGCATATCACCTTTGCCGCCATCGTCATTGCGGAACAGACTGGCACCTACGGCAAGATTCCCCACCCCGCCTAAATCCGCCGTCCAGTTATTACCTAACTCGAAAGCATTCACATCATCGGCATTCGCCAGCCCTGCGTAGAGCTCATATTGTGGATGTAACGGCAGGCGAAAACCCAGTTGATAAGCTGAACTTTCGTCATCGGCAGCCTGGGAGGTGGTTTTACCGGCCTGTAAGAACCACTGCGCATTTCCGTCCGTCAGCCCCCCTGTTTTGGTAAAAGGGACAAGTTCAGTGCGGGTGAGTTGGTTGTTCTCATAAACTTTTAACGCCACGCTGTAGCTGCCTGGCGGAAAGGAACCAGTATCAATAAATTGCGAACCACTATTGAGATAAAACGATCCCAGAAGTTGTTCATTACGATAAGCGTCAACACGAGAATTGCGCGAAAGCAGGACCATTACTGGCGTTCCTTGCTGACTCTGCGCCTGGTTTAAATAACTGAGTGTTGACCCGATACGCATTCCATCGATTGCACCGAGTGGCAGAAAGTTAAAAGTAAAATTCCCGCCTTGTGCATTAAATAGCGTGCGGTTGTCCATTCGCCCCGCCTGCACATAATAACGACGTAAAAAATCATAACGATAATAGAGATCGCTGACATCAGCATTATTATCGCTGACATCTTCTGCCTCATAGCCATTGAAATTCCAGTGCCCGCCAATATAACTATTCTCTGTGACACCCAGCGCACCATTGCCCTGAATGGAGAACGATTGGTAATCATCCTGCACCAGCACGTTAATATCCTGCTGATGAATAAATGCATTAATCGCGTTTCTGTCTGGATTTAAATATAGCGATTTTGAATTTAACGAGGAACTCCATTGGGGATTCAGAAAGAGGGTGGCGGAACTCTCTTCATCATTAAAAATAATGTCAACAGAATCGGTATTGAGAAAGCCACATCCTGAATCGGTCTGCGCAAAACCACAAGCCAGTTCACCATGACGCGCCAGTGGTTGTGCCAGTCTCGCTTTTACGGCTTGAGTGATTTTTTGGTCTTTGGTATCCAGCTCCAGCTTATTATATAAACTTGCTGAATCCAGAAATGTTACCGCATCAAGATTAACCATTGCATAATATTTACCGAGACTTTTCCCGGCATAATAGACTTCAATATACTCCTGCTGTCCCTGCGCAATAACCTCAAACCCAGCGGGAATTTTAGTTAATGCTGCCTTTGCCGGGCTGAGACTCGCCAGGATCAAAAGAGCCAGTAATTTTTTATCCATGGCAACCCTGTAATCCATAACAACGACTAAAATAGTTAAAATAAGGGAGGACAAGCCCCCCTTTATTACGTATTAATTCTGTTATCCGGATTAGATATCCTGGGACAGATAGATGCTTACCACACCACGGTAAATACCGGTTTCCAGTACACCTTTGGTAGTCTGAGTAAACATCAGGTTTTTAGCCAAAGAACCGTTGGTTAAAGCATCGGAAGCAAAAATTTTGGTTGCTTCAAAAGTGGTAGCGGCATCGGACTTGATTTCAGTACCACCCCAGGTCACAGTCAGCGGAACAGTTTTGCTGCCGTCCAGGTTATGAACCAGTTGCGCAGGGGAAACCAACTGCATTTTAATGTCTTTAGTCACATCGTTAGACCAAATTTTAGTCATCAACTGATAAGATTGCAGACCCTGACCCGGCAGATATTGCATTTCAACTGCTTTCGGCAGTGCGCTGTTATCGGTTTGCGTCATATCCAGAGCGGCATCAACGTTAGCTGTTACAGTAATATCTTTTTGTACTGCTAACGCGGAGCCTGCTACAGAGAATAACGCTGCTACCAGAAGAGATTTTGCAAATGCCTTTTTCATTACTATTCCTTCGTTTATGACAATGATAATTAATGGATCGCCAGCTCAAACTCGCCATTATCCTTAGTGATCCAGTTATTATATTTGACAACGATCTTGTCGTGGCCAGATATGCTTTCAAGATTTATTTCCTGACCAGGGAAGATATTTTTATTTACGGTCTGCATCTTACAATTATCTTTGCTATTATTTTTGCAATAAGCGATCGTTAAAAGTTTTAAACGTTGATTCCCTGCATTAAATAATTTTTTGGCAGGATTTACTTCTAACTTAGCAATAGGTTGTTGGGGTGGAACACTAACAACAATCCCCCAAATCAAGTTAACTGTTAACTGCATAGAGAGATCTTTTTTATCTGTGGCAACGTCATCAATACTGGGAACTGCTTCAAATTTAACGCGGTAATTTTTCTCTTTTTGCTCTGGTTCCATTGCGACAAAGCGCACGGTTTTGCTGCTACCGGCTGGTAAGGCGAATTTGGGTGGCATAACGACCAGATGATTTGCATCACCGGATTTAATCTCAACTTCATTTTCCTGAGGCGTCGATGGATTATCGATACGGAATACTGTCGCCTTGATATACTGAACTTCATTACTTTTAGATATTACACGAACGTTGCCTTCACCCTGACTATTAATAGAAACAGCCATAGGATAAACAGTCATATTTGACTGTGCAAAAAAAGGAGCGAACACGAATAAAAGCGGCGTAAGCCGTGATAAGAGTTTAATTTTCGCCACCATATAGAATTGATCTTACAAAATTGTTTCAAAAAAGTTAGTGCATTAGAAATGTAGATTTATTGTAAGTCAATATAAAAAAGCATTTTTAGTTAATATTAATTTAAAAAGCGAAAAATTAAGTTACTGAAACATAGTAATTTTCACAATATCGACGCTTAATTTTTAGGAATTTATAAATATTCACAATGTTAATTAAATACATTATTTCAATCACCATATCTATATATGAACAATGGCATACCCATAAATAAAGTGGTATGATAACTTTGTCCGCATTCCATTCCGGGAGACGCATATGGAAATCTCTGAACCACGCCGTTTGTACCAACAACTTGCTGCTGACCTGAAAGAGCGCATTGAGCAGGGCGTCTATCTGGTGGGTGATAAACTGCCCGCCGAACGTTTTATTGCCGATGAAAAAAACGTCAGCCGAACGGTAGTTCGTGAAGCCATCATCATGCTGGAAGTTGAAGGCTATGTGGAGGTGCGTAAAGGTTCAGGTATTCACGTGGTTTCCAACCAGCCGCGCCATCAGCAGGCGGCTGACGATAATATGGAATTTGCCAATTACGGCCCGTTTGAACTGCTACAGGCTCGCCAGCTTATCGAGAGCAATATTGCCGAGTTTGCCGCAACCCAGGTGACCAAGCAGGACATCATGAAATTGATGGCCATCCAGGAGCAGGCTCGCGGCGAACAATGCTTCCGCGATTCCGAGTGGGATTTGCAGTTCCATATTCAGGTTGCCCTGGCGACGCAGAACTCAGCCCTGGCAGCCATCGTTGAGAAGATGTGGACCCAGCGTAGCCATAACCCGTACTGGAAAAAACTCCACGAACACATTGATTCCCGTACCGTCGATAACTGGTGTGATGACCACGATCAGATCCTTAAGGCGTTAATTCGCAAAGATCCCCATGCCGCTAAGCTGGCAATGTGGCAGCATCTGGAAAACACCAAGATAATGTTATTTAACGAAACCAGCGACGATTTCGAGTTCAACGCCGACCGTTACCTGTTCGCAGAAAACCCGGTTGTGCATCTGGATACGGCCGCCAGCGGCAGCAAATGAAATTCCCATCGGGCAGGCGCTACAACGCGCCTGTACGCTTTGTCAGTAAGCAAAAAGTATAAAGTGTCAGCCTGTGTAAATCCTCTCGCCACCCTCCCCTGCAATCAGCAAAATCAGACTCCACGGACATGTAATTTTGATAACGAACAACGTTGACCTTTGTTACAATTAGATTCAATTTGAATTTATGCTATTAAATGTTTTCTTATCTCACGTTTTAACAGGGAATAGTTCAGGCCGTGTTGGTGCTCCGACCCGCAATCCATACAAAAACAGCAATAATCTGGCGGGAGTGCATCATTTAAAACCGGCGTGGCGTTAACCGATTCACCAGGAATAATGAATGGAACTTTTGACCCAATTACTGCAGGCCCTGTGGGCGCAGGATTTTGAAACGCTGGCCAATCCGTCGATGATTGGCATGTTGTATTTTGTCTTGTTTGTAATTTTGTTCCTTGAAAACGGCTTGCTTCCGGCAGCCTTTTTACCGGGCGACAGCTTACTGGTGTTGGTCGGCGTATTGATTGCTAAAGGCGCGATGGGTTATCCACAAACGATTTTGCTATTGACCGTAGCCGCCAGCCTTGGCTGCTGGGTCAGTTACATACAGGGGCGATGGCTGGGCAATACCCGCACTGTACAAAACTGGCTTTCCCATTTACCCGCGCACTATCACCAACGCGCACACCATCTTTTTCACAAACACGGTTTATCGGCGCTATTAATTGGTCGCTTTATTGCGTTTGTCAGAACACTGCTGCCGACCATTGCCGGGTTATCAGGGCTGAATAACGCACGCTTTCAGTTCTTCAACTGGATGAGCGGTTTGTTGTGGGTGTTGATCCTGACAACCCTGGGTTACATGCTCGGCAAAACGCCGGTATTTTTGAAGTACGAGGATCAGCTAATGTCATGCCTGATGCTGCTCCCGGTGGTACTGCTGGTATTTGGCCTGGCAGGTTCTCTGGTCGTGTTATGGAAAAAGAAATATGGAAATCGGGGGTAAAGGATGCAAATACCTCGCATGTCGCTTCGCCAGCTAGTCTGGTTCGGCGCTGCTTTATTGCTGGTCGGCACGCTGTTGCTGGCCTGGTCTGCGGTTCGTCAGCAAGATTCAACGCTGGCGATCCGTGCCGTTCATCAAGGCATGACGATGCCAGACGGTTTTTCCATCTGGCATCACCTTGACGCTCACGGCATTCCTTTCAAAAGCATTACCCCCAAGAACGACACTCTGTTAATTACGTTTGACTCCAGCGACCAGAGTGCCGCCGCAAAAGCAGTCCTCGACAGAACATTGCCCCATGGCTACATCATTGCGCAGCAGGACGATAACAGTCAGGCCATGCAGTGGCTGACCCGGCTGCGGGATAATTCTCATCGCTTCGGATAACTTCCTGTTATCCGAAACATATCACTCACTTTGGTGATTTCACCGTTACTGTCTATGATTAATGAGGCGGTGGTTAACACTACCGCTTCGTTGTCTGGACAATCGTTCCTTTGTAATAGGTTCGAGTCACAATGGAAGGTTCAAGAATGAAATACCGCATTGCTTTAGCTGTTTCTCTTTTTGCTCTTAGTGCCGGTAGTTATGCCACTACCCTGTGTCAGGAAAAGGAGCAAAATATCCTTAAGGAGATCAGCTATGCCGAAAAACACCAAAACCAGAATCGTATTGACGGTCTGAATAAAGCCCTGAGTGAAGTCCGGGCCAACTGTTCAGATAGCCAGCTTCGCGCCGATCATCAGAAAAAAATCGCTAAGCAGAAAGATGAGGTGGCGGAACGCAAGCAAGATTTAGCTGAGGCGAAGCAAAAAGGCGATGCGGACAAGATTGCCAAACGCGAACGGAAACTGGCAGAAGCGCAGGAAGAGCTGAAAAAGCTGGAAGCGCGCGACTACTAATTCACAATAGTCATTACTTACTCACCTGGAGAAAACTATGTCGAAAGAACACACTACGGAACATTTGCGTGCAGAGTTGAAATCCCTGTCTGATACGCTGGAAGAAGTACTAAGCGCCTCAGGAGATAAGTCGAAAGAAGAGTTGAGTAAGATTCGTAGTAAAGCAGAGCAGGCGCTAAAACAGAGCCGCTATCGCCTGGGTGAAACTGGCGAGGCAATTGCCAAACAGACTCGTGAAGCGGCGGCGCGTGCCGATGAGTACGTGCGTGAAAATCCGTGGACGGGTGTGGGCATTGGCGCTGCAATCGGTGTAGTGCTCGGCGTTCTGCTGTCGCGTCGTTAATTATGGCGGACACTCATCACGCGCAAGGGCCCGGTAAAAGCGTTCTGGGCATCGGGCAGCGAATAGTCACCATCATGGTCGAAATGGTGGAGACACGTCTGCGGCTGGCGGTGGTGGAGCTGGAAGAGGAAAAAGCCAATCTCTTTCAACTGTTACTGATGCTGGGCCTGACGATGCTTTTCGCTGCATTTGGTCTTATGAGCCTGATGGTGCTGATTATCTGGGCGGTTGATCCGCAATATCGCCTGAATGCGATGATTGCCACCACCGTGGTGTTGCTGCTACTGGCACTGATTGGCGGTATCTGGACGTTACGCAAGTCACGGAAATCGACACTGTTGCGCCACACGCGCCATGAACTGGCGAACGATCGGCAACTGCTCGAGGAGGAGTCCCGTGAGCGGTAAAGTCGAACGTGAACGCCGCAAGGCACAACTACTTAGCCAGATCCAGCAACAACGGCTGGATCTTTCCGCCAGTCGTCGAGACTGGCTGGAAGCAACAGGCGCTTACGATCGTCGCTGGAATATACTGTTGAGTCTGCGCTCCTGGGCGCTGGTTGGCAGTAGCGTGATGGCTATCTGGACAATTCGCCATCCGAATATGCTGGTTCGCTGGGCCAGGCGCGGTTTTGGCGTATGGAGTGCCTGGCGTCTGGTTAAAACCACCCTCAAACAGCAACAGCTGCGCGGTTAACGTCTTTCTGGCCGGAGCCATTCCGGCCTTATCCCTCAAAATTTTTGAAAAAATTTGACAGTTTTCCTTGCTAACAATCACCATTCACTACGTTTATGCTTCTCTCCATCGACAGCAACGACGCTAATACCGCGTCAATGCACAAAAAAACAATCAGCAGCCTGAGCGGCGCAGTGGAGAGTAAGATGAAAAAATTAGAAGATATTGGTGTACTGGTAGCGCGTATTTTAATGCCGATTCTGTTTATTACGGCAGGCTGGGGAAAAATTACAGGCTACGCGGGTACGCAACAATATATGGAAGCAATGGGCGTCCCCGGCTTTATGCTGCCGCTGGTGATTTTGCTTGAGTTTGGCGGTGGTCTGGCAATTCTGTTTGGTTTCCTGACTCGTACCACGGCGCTGTTTACCGCTGGCTTTACACTGCTGACTGCGTTTTTATTTCACAGCAATTTTGCAGAGGGCATGAACTCGCTGATGTTTATGAAAAACCTGACCATTTCTGGCGGATTCCTGCTGCTGGCAATTACGGGGCCGGGCGCATTCAGCATCGACCGCCTGCTGAATAAAAAGTGGTAAGCAGAGACTATACTTAACGATATTTGTTGGTCGGATAAGATGCGTAAGCATCGCATCCGACAATCAAAAATGTGCACTTTGCCAGCAATCTGAAACGAGGAGAAACACTCCTCGTTTTTGCTATTGGAGGAGAGAAAAATGGGTCAACTGATTGACGGCGTCTGGCATGACACCTGGTACGACACCAAATCCACCGGCGGTAAATTTCAACGTTCAGCTTCCGCATTTCGTAACTGGCTCACCGCTGACGGCGCACCAGGACCAACCGGCAAAGGCGGTTTTGCCGCAGAAAAAGATCGCTACCATCTCTATGTTTCACTCGCCTGCCCGTGGGCACACCGCACGCTGATTATGCGTAAACTCAAAGGTCTGGAACCGTTTATCTCCGTTTCCGTGGTGAATCCGCTGATGCTGGAAAATGGCTGGACCTTTGATGACAGTTTTCCGGGAGCAACCGGTGATACGCTCTATCAACATGAGTTTCTGTATCAGCTTTATCTCCACGCCGATCCACACTATAGCGGACGTGTCACTGTTCCCGTGCTATGGGACAAAAAGAACCACACCATTGTCAGCAACGAATCGGCGGAAATCATCCGCATGTTCAATACCGCGTTTGATGCACTGGGCGCGAAAGCGGGAGATTATTATCCTCCTGCGCTGCAAACTAAAATTGACGAACTTAACGGCTGGATTTACGACACCGTCAACAATGGCGTGTATAAAGCCGGTTTTGCTACCAGCCAGGAAGCCTACGACGAGGCGGTGGTGAAAGTGTTTGAATCGCTGGCGCGACTGGAGCAGATCTTAGGTCAGCATCGCTATCTGACCGGTAACCAGTTAACCGAAGCTGATATTCGCCTGTGGACCACGCTGGTGCGTTTTGATCCGGTGTATGTCACCCACTTCAAATGTGATAAGCACCGCATCAGCGATTACCTGAATCTGTACGGCTTCCTGCGCGATATCTACCAGATGCCGGGGATTGCCGAAACTGTCAATTTTGATCACATCCGTAATCACTACTTCCGCAGCCATAAGACCATCAACCCTACGGGGATTATTTCGATTGGTCCGTGGCAGGATCTTGATGAACCGCACGGGCGGGACGTTCGCTTCGGCTAGACAAAGGCACCCTTCGTGGTGCCTCTGATTGCTGGCTAAGTGCGTGTTGTTCATGTCGGATGCGGCTTGAACGGCTTATTTGACCTAAAAATATTGTACATTCAATATATTGCAGAGAACTCACAGGCCAGATAAGCGTAGCGCATCTGGCGATTTTGCGCTTGCCATCAGTCTGAAGTTCCGTTCATTGCACCTCATTAATTCACCGTGGTGATATTTACTGCCATTTCATTCATGTCTATTCTTAATTTGCTGCTTTAAAAACAAGTGATTGAGCAAAATTGAGGCAAAAATGGACTGGTATCTGAAAGTACTAAAAAATTATGTCGGATTTCGGGGTCGTGCGCGGCGCAAAGAGTACTGGATGTTTATTCTGGTCAACATCATCTTTACGTTCGTGCTGGGACTACTGGATAAAATGTTAGGCTGGCAACGCGCCGGTGGCGAAGGCATCCTGACGACAATCTATGGCATTCTGGTGTTTTTACCGTGGTGGGCAGTTCAGTTCCGCCGCCTGCACGACACCGACCGCTCGGCGTGGTGGGTACTGCTGTTCTTAATCCCGTTTATCGGCTGGCTGATTATCATCGTCTTTAACTGCCAGGCGGGTACACCGGGTGAAAACCGCTTTGGGCCAGACCCGAAACTGGAACAGGAATAATAATTAAGCACCTTGTGAAAGGTGCTTAATCGTTTATTTTCCGGCGAACAACTTTGGAATTTCCCGCAAACACCAGGATTTCGCTTCCCCCATACTGTCACGACGCCAGGCCATAATGATATCGATCTCGCTGGTCGATTCCGGGCTAACGACACGTAGCCGTCCTTCAGCAATATCTTTTTCCACCATCGGGTACGGCATAGTTGCGACACCCAGCCCCGCCAGTAACGCCTGGCGTTTATCTTCAATGGTGCTGACCGTTAAGCGCGGCTGTTTGTCCAGCAACTGCACCGTCAATACCGGACGCTCACGAGCGGTATCCGCTACCGCAATTCCGCGATATTTCACGCGCGTCACCTCAGAAAGCGGTTCCGGCTCCTGGTGAATCGGGTGATCCGGCGCGGCAACGTAGACGTTCATTAAGGTATAGAGCTTGCGCGAGTTGATCTCCGACGAGGAACGAAAATGCATATCCGGCGCGATAACTATATCCGCTCGCCCCTGCTCCAGCCGCTCCCACGCGCCCGCCAGCACTTCGGTGATAATTGCCAGTTGGGTATTGGCTTTCACCGCCAGTTTGTCGATCAAAGGGAAAAAGGCAGCCGTCGGCACCAGCGCCTCGGTCACAATGGTGAGATGCGTTTCCCAACCGCGCGCGAGGGCTTCCGCATCGGTAGTCAGTTTATCTGCGGCTTCCAGCAGAACGCGTCCTCGCTCCAGCAACATACGCCCGACATTGGTGAATTTGGTGCGATGGCCAGAGCGGTCAAACAGTACCACATCCAGCTCTTCTTCCAGTTTTTGCATGGTGTAGCTAAGCGCAGAAGGCACGCGTCCCAGCTCATCTGCCGCCGCCGCAAAACTGCCACGGCGATCGATCGCATCCATAACACGTAGTGCTTCCAGCGTTAATGCCCTTTCTTTGGCCATGTCGTTCTCATTCAGGAAATTTGAACATACCGGGCAGAATATCTGGCTAACAATGTAGCGTCCAGCCCCTTACCATAAAAGGAAGTAAAGAGAGGTCAATAATTATGATTACTACCCGAACTGCCAGGCAGTGTGGACAAGCAGACTACGGATGGTTACAGGCCCGGTATACTTTTTCCTTTGGACACTACTTCGACCCTAAATTGTTAGGCTACGCCTCCCTGCGCGTGCTCAATCAGGAAGTGCTGGCTCCAGGAGCCGCCTTTCAGCCACGAACCTATCCAAAAGTCGATATTTTGAATGTGATTCTGGATGGAGAAGCAGAATACCGCGACAGTGAAGGCAATCATGTTCAGGCCAGCGCCGGTGAAGCCTTATTGCTTTCTACTCAGCCGGGCGTGAGTTATAGCGAACATAACATTAGCAAAGACAAACCGTTAACGCGGATGCAGCTTTGGCTGGATGCCTGCCCGCAGCGAGAGAATCCGCTGATTCAAAAACTGGCGCTTAATATGGGCAAGCAGCAATTAATCGCCTCGCCCGATAGCACAGAGGGTAGCCTGCAACTGCGCCAGCAAGTGTGGCTGCATCATATTGTGCTCGCTAAGGGCGAAAGTGCGAACTTTCAACTGCACGGCCCGCGCGCCTATTTACAATCGATTCACGGCCAATTTCATGCAATTACGCATCATGAAGAGAAAGCGGCACTGACCTGCGGTGATGGTGCATTTATTCGTGACGAGGCTAACATTACGCTGGTTGCTGATTCCCCGCTGCGCGCTTTACTGATAGATTTACCTGTCTAGTTGTTTTTACAGGGAGAAGATGATGAGTAAAAAATCGGCGAAGAAACGCCAGTCAGTGAAGCCCGTTGTGGCGAAAGAAACCACTCGCGCAACTAAAAACTTTGGCTATGAAGAGATGTTGAGCGAGCTGGAAGCGATAGTAGCCGACGCCGAAACGCGGTTAGCCGAGGATGAAGCCGCCGCATAAAGACAGGTTGCCGGATGCGGCGTAAACGCCTTATCCGGCCTACAAAACCCAGCAACATCAATAAATTGCACCACTCGTAGGCCGGATAAGATGCGCCAGCATCGCATCCGGCTTCAGGCACGATACCCAAGACTCGCCGCTTATCTGGCCTTGCTCGCCATAATCTCGATAATCTGCCGATCCGTTTGCTGCATCGAATGGCTTGCCAGCGCACACAGATTGGCAATCGACTGCTCAACATCATGCGCCACAATCCCTTCATTGCCGGTCACGGCGGTATCATCCAGCGCCATTAACACCGCTTTCCACGCTGCCGAAGCACTGGTCGAAACCTTCATCGCACAACTGTTCGACGCACCATCGCAAATCATGCCGCTGACATCGCCGATCATACTGCTGATCGCCATAGAGATCGTTTCATAACGCCCATCCACCAGCCACGCCATCCCAGCGGCAGCCCCCATTGCTGCCGTCGTCGCCGCGCACAGCGCGGATAAACGCGGCAACTGGTTATGGATGTAAATCGCGCTCAAATGCGAAAGCATCAGCGCGCGTGCCAGCCGTTCATCATCCACCCCGAAGTGTTCCGCGACCACCACTACGGGCATTGTCGCGGTGATCCCCTGGTTACCAGAACCGGAGTTACTCATCGCCGGAAGCGTTGCGCCGCCCATACGCGCATCAGATGCCGCGCTGGTACGAATCACAATCGACGAGGAGAGATCCTTCGCCAACAAACCGCGCGCACACTGTTTTTCCAGCGTTGCGCCAATATGCAGCCCCCAGTTGCCACTCAAACCTTCCTGCGATAATGCACAGTTTAACTTCGCAGAATCGAGAATAAAGCGGATCGCCTCAAACGGGACGTCATTGACGAACTTCAGGATCTCGGCGAGCGTCGTTCTGGAGAGCACCGCCAGCGGCGACTCTTGCTCCCCCTCTGTCACACATGCCTGCTGGGCAAATACCACGCCATTGTGCGTCTCAATATGCACAATGTTGGTATGTCCACCGACGATGGTGACACACGCCCACTTCTCGCCGTTCCAGACTTTGGCGCGTGAGAAGAGGATCTCGTCGCAAGGTTCCTGGATCTTAACCGAGACTTTCCCCGCCGCCAGCAATGCTTTGGCATCAGCAATCGCCTGCGCAGTTGCGTCTTTCAGCACTTCCAGCCCGGCTTTGGCATTTCCACCTAACGCTCCCAGCGCCGCCGCAATCGGCAGTCCCACCATTCCCGTACCGGGAACGGTGACGCCCAGACCGTTCTTCATCAGATTTGGCGAAACCCAGGCTTCTACACGTTCAACCGGACCTTCCAGTTCTGCCGCAGCAACCGCCGCTGCCAGCGCCAGTGAAATAGGTTCAGTACATCCCAGCGCCGGTTTTACTTCCTCCTGAACGGCGAGGATGTAACGCTGCCATAACGGATTTAAAGTCGAATCAAACATAATAAAAACCTTAAAATTTCAGGTAAATCAAGAAAATGCCAGGAACGGAGAAACGCAAAGCAACAAACCGGTGACGATAATCAGGTACAGAGACATCCCTTTGTATTTGTGCAATGCCGGTACTTTGTAAACCAGCCACGCCGGGATCAGGCACCCTACCATGCCGAAAATCGGGCTACAGATAGAGGTGAAGCTCAACACCGGCGCGTTCAGTACGATGGCGCTCCAGGCCAGTAAAATGGCGAAAATCATGATGCCGCGCTGAACGAGAGTTTCGTTAATCTTCTCGGCAGGTATTTTGCGGCGCAGGATGTTCATTACGATCCCTTGCGTTGCCTCACGGAAGCCTAAATAGACGCCAAAAAACGCGGTCATTACGGCAAAGATATTGAGAATGACACTAACCACTTTTACCCACGCTGCACCGTCACCGCTAATAAACTGTGCGGCAATCGCCAGCGCGGAAATATTCTGCTCGTAGGCTTTTACCGCTTCGTCATGTCCCATCGCCAGCGTGAACGACACGGCGTAGAAAAAGACGGTAACAAACAGAATGCCGAACGCGATGTTCATTGCCCGCAACGCTTTATGCCGCGCTACTTCAATCGATTTTTCCCGCGAGCGATAGGAAATCACCATCGGGCTTAATGTCTGGATAAACAGAATCGACGTCAGGGTAAACGGCAGCGTAATAATGGCGTTTTTCACCAGTAGCCCCAGCGGCGGCAGCGAACCCACGTTATACAGATGCCACATTCCCACCATCGACACGCCCAGCGCCGCGACCACCAGTAGCTTGGTCAGAACCATGCCAGTCGAAATCTTGAATAACAGTTTCTCGCCGCGTGAGGAGATGGCTACCAGAATGCAAATCAGTACCAGTCCATAAAACGGATTGTCTGATAGCACGCTTTCCGTCACGCCAAAAGTATGTAAATAGGAGGCGCTATCGTTGGTGATGGCGGTGGAATAGACGAACATCCAGATCACCAACATCACGAAATAGAGTGCACCTAACAGGATGCCCCAGTTTTTACCTAAATAACCGCTGATGACGCTGGGGTAATCTTTACACTCCGGTGATTCTGCCAGCGTATTAATAAACAACCGCTGAAACAGATACATTGCCGGGTAACCAATCACTGATGAGAGCAAAAATACCCACAATCCCATCAAACCGACCTGTACCGGGAGAAAAACAATCCCCGCGCCAATCGCCATCCCGATACTCATAATCACCCAGCCGGTGTCGGTACTGTCGAATTTGATTGCTTCACGCCATTCACTTTCACTCATTCCAGCACGACCCGCCGGGGTCGAAGCGTCTGCAATAACGCCTTTATTCGTTGCAATTTCCATAATTTCTCGCTCAATATTTTGTAGGGCTTTTTATTTTTTTCGAGCCGCATCAAGGCGATACGCGGTCTACGTTTTTTTGCAGGCGAGTTATTAGAATGAAGAAATGATACGCGTGAGGTTAGAGAAAATCTTCACAATCAAGACTTTGAAATAGCAGTTATGGATAATAATTTTCTATAAAATCAACAGAAAAGAAACAATTATTCTCTATTTGCGGCAGATCACAATAAAAAAGGGTGCACATTTTGTGCACCCAAAGATAAATGCGGATGAAATATCAGCCGCAGACCACTTTTATCGCCAGTCCTCCGCGTGAAGTTTCGCGGTATTTATCGTTCATATCTTTGCCGGTTTCATACATCGTCTCGATCACTTTATCGAGCGAAACACGCGGTGCAGAGGTACGCCGCATTGCCATCCGCGCGGCGTTTACCGCTTTCACAGCGTTGATAGCGTTACGTTCAATACACGGAATTTGCACTTGTCCGGCAACCGGATCGCAGGTCAGCCCAAGGTTATGCTCCATAGCGATTTCCGCCGCATTGCATACCTGCGCCGGGCTGCCGCCCAGCAGTTCGGTTAACCCTGCCGCCGCCATCGAACAGGCCACGCCAATTTCGCCCTGACACCCCACTTCCGCACCAGAGATGGAGGCATTCATTTTATACAGCGCGCCAATAGCGCCAGCCGCCAGTAGAAAACGGGCGATGGATCGCTCATTGAGCGGACGGCGGAATTTATCGTAATAGGCCAGCACTGCCGGAATAATACCGCAAGCGCCGTTAGTTGGTGCTGTCACTACACGTCCGCCAGCGGCGTTTTCTTCGCTGACCGCCAGAGCAAACATATTGATCCAGTCGATGACGTTCATTGGATCGTTAGAGATATTGTCACTAGAGACCAGCAAACGGCGCAGCGCCACCGCCCGGCGTGGGACATTGAGCGGGCCAGGCAATACGCCTTCGGTATTCATGCCGCGTTCAATACCGTCGTGCATCACCTGCCAGATACGAGCAAACCCTGCATCAATTTCCGCTTTGCTGCGCAGCGCCAGCTCGTTATGCATCATCAGGCCAGAAATAGACAGGCCGTTGTAATCACACATTTTCAGCAGTTCGCCTGCCGAGTGGAAGTCATAAGGTACGGGTGTTTCGACATCGTGCGACAGGCCGAAGTGTTCTTCTTCAACGATAAACCCGCCGCCGACAGAGTAATAGGTTTTGCTTAATAGCTCTTCCTGCCCGTTCCAGGCAGTAATCCGCATCCCGTTCTCATGACGAGGCAACATTTCGGGATGGAAGATAATGTTCTTTACTACAGGAAAATCAACAATATGCGCACCAGAAGCCACCGGCAGTCGCCCACTGCGCGTCACAAGTTCAATAAATGCAGGGATCTCATCAATAACAACATCCTGCGGGCTGTTTCCTGCCAGCCCCATAATGATGGCGATATCCGTGGCATGGCCTTTGCCCGTCAGTGACAACGACCCGTAAAGATCGACCACAATATGACTTGTTGCAGTTAATAAGCCACTACTCACCAGTCGGTCGATAAAACTTTTTCCAGCATTCATTGGCCCCACGGTATGCGAACTGGAGGGGCCAATACCAATTTTGAAAATATCGAATGCACTAATCATAACCACACTCTCGGATTGCCATTCTGTGAAGAGGGCGGGACGACTCTGCAATCGCCCCGCTCCGGGCTTTACACGCTACGTACTGCGATAGCTTCAATTTCCAGCTTCACATCTTTCGGCAAACGCGCGACCTGCACGCAGCTACGGGTCGGGTAAGTCGCCTGATGCTCATCGAAGAACTGCTTATAGACTTCATTGATGGTGGCAAAGTCGTTCAGATCGGTGATGAATACCGTCATCTTGATGATATCGCCCACGGTGAGGCCAGCAGCAACCACGATCGCTTTGACGTTTTCAAGGCTTAAACGCGCCTGATCTTTCACATCAGCCGGGATCTCGCCAGTCTGCGGGCAAACCGGAATTTGTCCGGAGGTGAAGACCATGCTGCCTAAATCAACGCCCTGAACATAAGGGCCGATTGCGCCAGGGGCACGTTGCGTTTCGATAATCTTTTTCATACATCCTCCGGCGTCAGAGCGCCTGGGTAAAGGTACGTGAAATCACATCCTGTTGCTGTTCGCGAGTCAGCGCGTTAAAGCGCACAGCGTAGCCAGAGACACGGATTGTCAGGTTCGGGTATTTTTCCGGGTGCTCAATGGCATCCAACAACATTTCCCGATTCATAACGTTAACGTTGAGATGTTGACCGCCTTCGATGTCCGCTTCGTGATGGAAATATCCATCCAGCAGACCAACAAGGTTAGTTTTGCGTACCGGATCTTCTTTACCCAGCGCCGCCGGGACGATCGAGAAGGTGTACGAAATACCGTCTTTGGCGTAAGTGAACGGCAGTTTCGCCACGGAAGTCAGCGAGGCTACCGCGCCTTTGCGGTCACGACCGTGCATCGGGTTAGCGCCCGGCGCAAACGGCGTACCCGCGCGGCGACCGTCCGGTGTGTTACCGGTTTTCTGTCCGTACACCACGTTAGAAGTGATAGTCAGGATCGACTGGGTCGGCACGGCGTTGCGATAGGTTGGCAGGGCTTTAATTTTCTTCATAAAGCGTTTAACCAGGTCACAAGCAATACTGTCTACACGCTCGTCGTTGTTGCCGTACTGTGGATATTCGCCGTCGATTTCAAAGTCCACCGCCAGACCGTTTTCGTCACGGATGGGTTTCACACGGGCATATTTAATGGCGGAAAGTGAATCCGTCGCCACCGACAGACCCGCGATGCCGCAAGCCATGGTGCGATAGACATCACGATCGTGCAGCGCCATCAGCGAGGCTTCATAGCTGTACTTGTCGTGCATGTAGTGGATGATGTTCAGCGCGCTGATGTACTGCACCGCCAGCCAGTCCATGAAATGGTCGAGGCTGTCCATGACTTTGTTGTAATCCAGCACGTCGTCCATCAATGGTGCCGTTTTCGGGCCGACCTGAATCTTCAGCTTCTCGTCCATCCCGCCGTTGATTGCGTACAGCAGTGTTTTCGCCAGGTTAGCGCGTGCACCGAAGAACTGCATCTGCTTACCAATCACCATTGGGCTGACGCAGCAGGCAATCGCGTAATCGTCGCTGTTGAAGTCAGTACGCATCAGATCGTCGTTTTCATACTGCAAAGAAGAGGTGACGATAGATACTTGCGCCGCATATTTTTTGAAGGCAATCGGCAATGCTTCCGACCACAGAATAGTCAGGTTTGGTTCCGGCGCTGCTCCCATGGTGTGTAGGGTATGCAGATAGCGGAAGGAGTTTTTAGTCACCAGAGTGCGGCCATCCAGCCCCATCCCGCCGATCACTTCCGTCGCCCAGATGGGGTCGCCGGAGAACAACGAATCAAATTCCGGTGTACGCAGGAAGCGCACCATGCGGATCTTCATGATGAAGTGGTCGATCAGTTCCTGCGCCTGCTGCTCATTAAGCACGCCGGCTTTAAAGTCGCGCTCAATGTAGATATCGAGGAACGATGCGGTACGACCCAGAGACATTGCGCCGCCGTTTTGCGATTTCACCGCCGCCAGGTAAGCGAAGTAGAGCCACTGCACCGCTTCCTGCGCATTCTGCGCCGGACGGGAGATGTCGAAGCCGTATTTCGCCGCCATTTCCTGAATCTGCAACAGCGCATGACGATGTTCTGCCAGCTCTTCACGCAGACGGATGGTGGCTTCAAGATCCTCACCTTTTTCCAGACGAGACTGGAGATCGGCAAATTGCAGTTCGCGTTCACGTACCAGATAACTGATGCCGTACAGCGCCACGCGGCGATAGTCTCCGATGATACGACCACGACCATAACCGTCCGGCAAACCGGTCAGTACGCCAGATTTACGGCAGCGCAGCATATCAGGTGAGTAAACATCAAATACGCCCTGATTATGGGTTTTACGCAGATCGGTAAAGATGTACTCAAATTCGCTGTCCATTTCACGGCCATATGCGTGGAATGAACTTTTAATCATATTAATGCCGCCAAACGGATGCAGCGCGCGCTTTAACGGCGCATCGGTTTGCAGACCAACAATTTTTTCCAGCGGCTGATTAATATAACCAGCATCATGGGCAGTAATGGTAGTGGCAATATTAGTATCGAAATCAACCGGCGCGTGGGTCGCATTTTCGATACGAATGCCTTCCATTACTTTTTCCCACAATGCCGTGGTCGCTGGCGTTGCTTCAGCAAGGAAAGATTCATCACCTTCATAAGGCGTATAGTTGTGTTGAATAAAATCGCGGACATTAATTTCGTTTTTCCAGTCCGTACCTTTAAAGCCAAGCCATGCGTCGGCGTACAGCTTATCGCTGGTATCAATATCTACCTTCATGAAAAATAATCTCTCTACAAGACTTCAACTAAATTATGCAAATTCTGCGGGAGCGTTAACTTTGCCTAAATGAATTGCATCTAAGGCAATCATTTTTTCTTCATTAGTCGGAATAACGGCGCAAATTACGCGCGCATTTTCACTGGAAATAATACGTTCACCGTAGGAATTAGATTGATTATTCATTTCCACATCAATCTCAACGCCTAATACGGCTAAATGTTCCATGACCAGACGACGAATTAAACTTGAGTTTTCGCCTATTCCGCCGGTAAATATAATGCCATCCAGACGATGTAATGAGGCAGCGTGTCCGGCAATATGACGGGCAATTCGATGAACAAAAGTTTTAATTGCCAGTTGTGCGCGCTCGTGTCCTTCATGCCAGGCTTTTTCCAGTACGCGCAGGTCGGAAGAAAGACCGGAAATACCTAATAATCCCGACTCTTTATTCACTATGCGTTCCAGATCGCCCAGGCTCTGATTGGTTTGACTGGCAACCCAGGACATCGCGCCGAAGTCGACATCACCACTGCGCGTCCCCATCATCAAGCCTTCCAGCGGCGTCATTCCCATTGAAGTATCTACGCTCTGACCGTTACGAACCGCGCAGATTGACGCACCATTGCCAAGATGCGCCACAACCAGCCCGGAGTCATCTTCCACAAGGTCCAGCAGCGAATGGGCGCGCTGGGAAACATAGCGGTGCGAGGTTCCGTGGAAACCATAACGGCGCACACCTAACTCTTCATAATATTTCCACGGCAGGCCGTATAAATAAGCTTCCGGAGCCATAGTCTGGTGGAAACTGGTATCAAATACCGCCACCTGAGTTACGCCAGGAAATAATTGCTGCGCCGATTCAATGCCACTTAAATTGGCGTAATTATGCAGCGGAGCCAGTGGAGAAACGCGGCGGATATTATCAATGACCTCATCGGTAATAATAGCGGACTCGGTAAAAATACTGCCGCCGTGGGCGATGCGGTGGCCAATTAAGGCCACACTGTCATTTAAATTCCGTTTTTCCAGTTCAAATGCGATTGCCTTCAATGCACCTTCGTAACTGTGGTGAGCCAGCGGTGCTGGCTCTCCCCCATTTACGGATAAGAATGCATTTTCCGAGTTAATACCATCGGCAATACCTGACATTAATACTTCACAGTCACAGGTATCGAGCACGGAAAACTTAATCGAAGACGAACCACAGTTAATAACCAAAACAACCGGAAATTCATTCATCTCTTTTCTCATCCTGAGTTATGGATTAAAACAGTTTGTATACGATGTTCAGGATGGTCAGCAGACCAATCACAGTAACAAACACGTTATCCAGACGACCACGGTATTTCGCCAGAGACGGCGCCTTACGGATGGCGTACATCGGCAACAGGCACAGCAGGGATGCGATAATCGGTGCGCCCATGGCTTCAATCAGATCCAGGATGTTCGGGTTGGCGTAGGCAACAACCCAGGTTGAACCCATGATGAAGATCATGCTGAGAGTATTCAGTTTACCCAGCGACACTTTGGTTTTGTCGCCTTTATAACCGAACTTCAGAATCAGACCGTTCAGACCTTCCAGCGTCCCCAGATAGTGACCGAAGAAAGATTTGAAGATAGCAACCAGCGCGATGATGGACGCCGCATATTCCAGAATAATAGCGAACGTCGTTTTGGTGCCGGTCATGGATGCAAAGTGGTTAGCCAGGTAAGAAAGCACCGGAATATTCTGCGCTTTTGCTTCCGCCATGTTCGCCGGAGACAGCGTAAACAGGCAGCTGAAGGCAAAGAACATGACCACTGCAACCATCAGCATACTGGCGCGAGAGATGATTTGTGAACATTTCTGCTCAGTGAAGTCGCGACCAAAGTCTTTCTCATACTCTTCACGCTTAGAAACGACGAAAGAAGAGACGATTGGTGAGAAGTTAAAGGAGAAAACCATGATGGAAATCCCCAGCCAGACGGTGATCAGGATACCGTCATGACCTGTTAACGACAGCGCACCAAGGTCAACTTGATCGATAACCGCAGAGTTCCAGTAAGGGATCAGCGACAGAGAAATCAGCACCAGGCTGGCGATAAAAGGCCATACCAGGTAGCTCATCACTTTAACCATCAGATCTTTACCAAACCAAATGACGAACGCCATCAGCAGCAGCAGGAACAGCGCCACGAAGCCACGGTTCAGCGGCGCAAAACCGAGCTGGTTTTCCCAGAAGGTCATAAAGGTGTTGGTAATGGTAACGCCATAAATCCACAACAGTGGGCAAATCGCGAAGAAATACAGGAACGTGATGACCACACCGCCGGTTTTACCAAAATGCTCTTCTACCGTTTCCGTAATGTTGCCGGAAGGGTTAGAGCCAGAGAGACACAGACGCGCCAGCGCCCGGTGGCAATAAAACGCAATCGGGTATGCCAATACCAACATCAGAAGAATCGGGATCAGTCCGCCAAAACCTGCGCGGATAGGGAAGAACAGCACCCCGGCGCCGATTGCCGTACCAAACAAGCCTAACGTCCATGTGGTATCTGATTTACGCCAGGATGATTGTTTTGTCTGGCTGGATACAATGCTATCTGAAGTACTCATATCCTATCCTCAACGAATTAATTAAGCGTCAACGAAACCGGTGATTTGAGAGACGCGAGAAAGATCGATATTACCGCCAGAAATAATACTGACGGTTTTTCTGTTTTGAATATATTGGTCTAATTTACCGCTTAATAATGCAGCACATGCCAAAGCGCCTGCACCTTCGGTAACGACTTTATTACGCTGAATTAAGGCAATCATACTGTTTCTGATTTCGTCTTCACTAACCAGCACGATGTCATCGACTAATTCACGAACGATTTCGTAAGTTAAATTACCCGGGCGGGCGACATCACAACCATCCGCCAGGGTGCCGGTAGTTCGGTGCGTGGTTATTTCTCCGGAGTGGAAAGAAGCCGCCATGCCGTGAACGTTTTCTGACTGCACACCAATAACACGAATGGTCGGGTTAATAGATTTAATTGCCACCGCAATACCGGCAATTAAACCGCCACCGCCAATTGGCACAATGACGTTATCGACATCATAAAGATCTTCCATAATTTCCAGCCCAATGGTTCCCTGACCGGCAATCACTTTCGGATCATCATAAGGTGGAATAAAGATGCGACCTTCCGTTTCGACAATTTCGCTCACTTTGGCGATGGTGTCGTTGAAGTTGTCGCCGTGCAGTACCACTTCAGCAGAGTAGTCACACGTTGCCGCAACTTTGGATTTTGGCGCGCCTTTCGGCATTACAACTTTACCATCAATCCCCAACATCGCACAGGAGAGCGAAACCCCTTGCGCGTGGTTCCCTGCTGAACAGGCCACTACACCTTTACGTTTCTCAGCATCAGTTAAGGAGCTTAATTTATTAAATGCGCCACGAATTTTAAATGACCCGGTACGCTGCATGTTTTCAAACTTAAGGAATATTTCACCTTTGCAACGTTCGCTAAAATAGTTAGATCGAGGCATGCCTGTTTTATAAATTCGCCCAGCCAGACGTTGTTTTGCTTCAATAATGTCATCAATAGCAACCGGCAGATCGTATGTAATATGCATTATAAAACCTCTTAGCCTGAATTAAATATGTAGGTAACCGTAACCAGCACCTGCAAAAAGGCAGGTGGATTATTTATGTTTAAATAAAAAACAAATAACTAACAAGATTCTATTAATTGCTTTCGTCTACACCCATTATAAGATGAATATTCTTTGGCTAATTCCACCAAAACCGATGCTGCTTTTTTAATACGATAATTTTTCGACCATACTGCGGCATATTGCGCTACCGGTAATGTTTCCTCAACCGGAATGGTAATAAATTGATTAGAACCAAAAGGTGAAGTCATATCGCAGGGAATCACGGTTAAGAAATCAGCATTGAGAACAAGATTATAAATTGTCACGACTGAGTCGGTTTTAACAATGTTTTCAATACTGATGCCATTTCTTTGTAACGTGGTGAGTAGTTCGCTGTAGTATCCCATATTCGTTTGCGGCAACACCCACTGTTCGTTTTTCAAAGACTCCAGCGTGGTGGTGCCGGTGGATGTTCGGGACTTACTGGCAACCAGTACGAACTCTGACTCGAACAGCGGCTCGACATGCAAATCCTGAAGCTTCATTTCTGCACTTAACGTACCTATCGCAAAATCCAGACGCCCGTCGCGGATAGCCGGTAAGAACGAGGACAATTGCGCTTCATACATTGAGACCTGCGCTTTCGGGAACACCTCTTTGAATTTGTTGATCATCCCGGACATAAAGGTAAAGCCGATCAGCGATGGAAAACCAAATGAGACCTCCACGACTGCATCAGAGGACATACCGCTAATCTCATTAACCATATTTTTCATTTCGCGGGTAATGGATTCGGAGCGTGAGAGCAACAATTGACCCGCTGGCGTCAGCGTTACACCGGTATTTTTCCGCACCACTAATTCCACGCCAAAATAATCTTCGATATCGTTAATGATTTTACTGACCGCTGGTTGAGTTAACCCTAATTCTTTTGCAGCCGAGCCAATAGAGCCACTTCTGATGACTTCCTGAAAGACTACCAGGTGTTGCGTTTTAGGAAGAAGAATAGTGCTCATAACAACCCGCGTTAATTACCTCATTGACGGTATGAAGTGTATCAAAATGCAATGAATAGGATATGTGCGACCACTCACAAATTAACTTTCATTAGTTTTCCAGGCATATCCTTAAAGACATATAATCATTTAATATCAATGGGTTATATAAATAAAATCAACACAAAGGCTGACTTTTATCAAAAAAACAAGGGGGGATAACCATATTTTATGGCGATAACGACACACTTAATTTTTGTTATTAAAAAATGCTCTTAGACGATATTTCAAGCAATTATCGTGTATTTCGCAGACGACTTTTAAGTTAAATTTAATGAGCAAGTTATCAAATTTTATTATAAATAAATCATTTCCACAGATAAATAATGCGGTACATCACATTTTTTTGCGCTATTTGTTGGAGATAGAACATTTATTTTATCAATATTTTAAAATCTCGAATACAGATATTGATCATCTCGAACAATTGATTAACGTCATTCATTGTCTCTTTTGCAGAACGTCATTTTGTGAATGCAATCGTTTTCCATGATTTATTCTCGCATTCCGGTTGCAGAACAGTATTTTGTGTTGAGGATCACAAAACTAATAATTGCCATTCGAAGTAAGTTATCAGAAGAGAGCACGGGGTGACTAAAAAGAGTGTTTATATTGGGCTTCCTTTTGGGTATAGCGTCGTGGACAGTCATTCATCTTACCGCTCGCTCCAAAAGCAAAAAACCGCCAGTTTGCTCTGCCGGGTTTTCGTTAAAACAGGTGAAACTGACCGATAAGCCGCTTTCTTTTGGGTATAGCGTCGTGGACAGTCATTCATCTTACTGCCTGCTTCAAAAGCAAAAACCCGCCAGTTTTGCACTGGCGGGTTTCTGTTGAAGAGGTGAAACTGACCGATAAGCCGGGTTCTGTCGTGGACAGTCATTCATCTAGGCCAGCAATCGCTCACTGGCTCAAGCAGCCTACCCGGGTTCAGTACGGGCCGTACCTTATGAACCCCTATTTGGCCTTGCTCCGGGTGGAGTTTACCGTGCCACGGACTGTTACCAGCCGCGCGGTGCGCTCTTACCGCACCCTTTCACCCTTACCTGATCCCACTTGCGTGAGCCATCGGCGGTTTGCTCTCTGTTGCACTGGTCGTGGGTTTCCCCCCCAGGCGTTACCTGGCACCCTGCCCTATGGAGCCCGGACTTTCCTCCCCTCCGCCCGTCTCCCCCGAAGAGGACGACGACGAAGCGGCGACTGTCTGGTCAGCTTCGGCGCGAAGTATAGAGGGTTTGCGCGCCCTTGTCACCCCGCGTTACGCATTCCAATCGCCAGCGTCGCGGCGATATTGCGTGAAGCACGGTAAATATTGTCATAAGCCCCACTGAAAGCTTCATTCAGCGTAACAATACTGTTCAACACGCTGAATACAGCATCGATGCCATGCTGATGCACAACGCCGACATCCTTCGTCAGACTACCCGCAATACCAATTACCGGTTTATTGTATTTCTTCGCGACGTTCGCTACGCCAATCGGCACTTTACCGTGAATGCTCTGGCTATCAATGCGGCCTTCTCCGGTGATCACCAACGAGCAATCATGAATATGTTCTTCCAGATTGAGCGCCGTCGTCACAATCTCAATGCCGCTCTTTAGCTCTGCGCCAAGAAACGCCATTATCGCCGCCCCCATGCCGCCTGCCGCCCCTGCACCAGGAACGTTTTTCACATCAACATGCAGCAATTTTTTGATGACATCAGCATAGTGAGAGAGATTCTTGTCCAGCTCGATAATCGTGGCTTCATTAGCCCCTTTTTGCGGGCCAAAAATACGCGAAGCACCGTTATCGCCCACCAGTGGATTAGTGACATCGCAGGCGACGCGAATAGCGCAATCTTTTAAACGCGGATCGAGGCCGGAGATATCAATATCATTCAGGGTATTAAGACTGCCGCCGCCAAAACCGATTTCATTACCGTTGACATCGCTTAACTTCGCCCCCAGCGCCTGCATCATCCCCGCACCGCCGTCGTTGGTGGCACTGCCGCCGATGCCAATAATAATACTGGTCGCGCCACTCTCCAGCGCCTGCAAAATTAACTCTCCCGTGCCGCGAGAAGTCGTCACCAACGGATCACGCTTTTCCGACGGTACTAACGCCAGCCCACTGGCCGCCGCCATTTCAATAAACGCGGTTTTACCATCGCCAGAGATCCCCCAACTGGCATTCACCTTCTCGCCCAGTGGCCCTGTAACCCAGGCGTGACGTTCGGAACCCTGGGTAGCTGCAATCATCGCTTCCACCGTTCCTTCGCCGCCATCAGCAACCGGAACAGAAACGTACTGTGCATCAGGAAAAATTTCCCGAAATCCTTTTTCTATCGCCTGCGCAACCTCGCTGGCAGATAAACTTTCTTTATAAGAGTCTGGGGCGATTACGATTTTCATACCTGTGCCTGTTACCACATGACGCCGGAGGGCGTTTCTCTTATTCGGCCTGGATTCCAGGCCCGGATTGCAATACGCCATCCGGGCGCGACGTCATTAACGAGTAACTTCGACTTTCGCCAGTTTTTCGTAGTAGCACGCCAGGGCGCTATGATCCGCCGTTCCCAAACCATCGGCACGTAGTGCCTGCATCATCTCCATAACCGCAGCAGTTAGCGGCAATTGCGCACCAACGCCGTGGGAGGTATCCAGCGCATTTGCCAGATCCTTAATATGCAGATCAATACGGAAGCCTGGCTTGAAGTTTCTGTCCATGACCATAGGCGCTTTGGCGTCAAGAACGGTACTGCCCGCCAGTCCACCGCGAATTGCCTGATAAACCAGATCCGGGTTAACGCCCGCCTTGGTTGCCAGCGTTAACGCTTCTGACATCGCGGCAATATTCAGCGCCACAATGACCTGGTTTGCCAGTTTGGTGACGTTACCTGCACCGATTTCCCCGGTATGCACCACGGAACCCGCCATCGCTTTCATCAAATCATAGTATTTGTCGAAAATAGCCTTGTCGCCGCCCACCATCACTGACAGCGTACCGTCGATGGCTTTCGGTTCACCGCCGCTCACCGGGGCGTCCAGCATATCAATACCTTTCGCTTTCAGTGCTTCGCTGATTTCACGGCTTGCCAGCGGAGCGATTGAACTCATATCGATCAATACCGTACCTGGCTTCGCGCCTTCAATGATGCCATTTTCACCCAGCGCCACCTCTTTCACATGAGGGGAGTTTGGCAGCATGGTTATGATGACGTCGCACTGTTCAGCGATAGTTTTAGCCGTAGACGCTGTTTCTGCGCCTGCGGCAATCACTTCAGCAATGGCTTCAGGGTTACGGTCAGCAACCACCAGCGAGTAACCTGCTTTCAGGAGGTTTTTACTCATTGGTTTACCCATAATACCCAGGCCAATAAAACCAACTTTCATAGTCATATCAATCATCTCTCTTGTTGCGGTGGTGGTTATTTTTTAAAGGTATCTGCCAGTTTCTGCGTGGCGGAACGGAATACGCCGAGATCGCTGCCAACGGCCACAAACGTAGCGCCCCATTCCAGATAACGACGCGCATCGGCTTCGACAGGGGCGAGGATGCCGCAGGGTTTGCCGTTGGCTCTGGCGCGATTAAAAATATGTTGAATCGCTTTTTGCACATCCGGATGCGACGCATTGCCGAGATGACCTAATGCCGCTGCCAGATCGCTGGGGCCAACGAAGATACCGTCCACGCCTTCGGTTGCGGCGATAGCATCAACGTTATCAACGCCTTGCTGGCTTTCAATTTGCACCAGAATGGTGATGTTCTTATTCGACTGAGCGAAGTAATCCGCCACGGTGCCAAACATATTGGCGCGGTGAGAAACGGAGACGCCGCGAATACCTTCTGGTGGATAACGGGTAGATGCCACCGCCTGCACCGCTTCTTCTTTCGTTTCCACAAAGGGGATCAGGAAGTTATAAAAACCGATATCCAGCAGACGCTTGATGATCACCGGTTCGTTGGTCGGTACACGCACCACTGGCGCGCTGACGCTCCCCTTCAGAGCCATCAACTGAGGAATGAACGTGGAGATATCGTTTGGCGCATGTTCGCCATCCAGCACCAGCCAGTCAAAGCCAGCTAAACCAAGAACTTCTGTGCTAATTGGGTTAGAAAGTGCTGACCAGCAGCCAATCTGTACCTGTTTCGCTGCCAACGCGGCTTTGAACTTATTTGGGAAAATATCGTTATTCATCGCTTATACCTTTGCTTATTTCTGCAATTCCATACGTTTAATGTCGCCAATCAGGCTTCCTGGTGCAGTATTGAAAGAGGGCAATCTCTTCGATGACAATAAAAATAGGCAGTAAGATTAAAAAGGCACATGCGTTCCTTATTCATCAATCCCACTAATCATGTTTATATTCAGTCGATAGCAAAAAGGTCAGTGCTATTTATTAAATATTCTATTAACGAATATTGGCCACTGCACAATAATAAATCCGTTTTCGACAATGAGTATAATCAGCACAGAAACAATAGGCATTGTGCAAATGCTCATTATGTTTGTCTGATATAAATATTATTTTGAGCATATGCCTATCACGCTGCGTGCCAATGCACATATTTACGCTTTGCCTGCCCCGGTTACCCTGCTATCACGATAATTAGTGATGTTGATCACATACTGACTTTTCATCTCCTGACACTCTTATTCCATCTCGCAGATAAAATTATTTCTGTCATCAGAATCAATCAACATAAATTTATTATTACCAGCGACCGGAGAAAACGGGATAATGGCCAACATCGAAATCAGACAAGAAACGCCGACTGCGTTTTATATAAAAGTTCACAACACAGATAATGTGGCAATTATTGTTAATGATAATGGCCTGAAAGCAGGAACGCGTTTTCCGGATGGGCTGGAATTAATTGAACATATTCCCCAGGGGCATAAAGTCGCATTGCTGGACATTCCGGCTAATGGTGAAATTATTCGTTATGGCGAAGTGATTGGTTACGCCGTGCGCGCGATCCCACGCGGAAGTTGGATCGACGAATCAATGGTAGTACTGCCGGAAGCGCCGCCATTACACACGCTGCCACTAGCAACTAAAGTGCCGGAACCCTTACCGGCGCTTGAAGGTTATACCTTTGAAGGCTATCACAATGCCGATGGCAGCGTGGGAACCAAAAACCTGCTCGGCATCACCACCAGCGTCCACTGTGTGGCGGGCGTGGTGGATTACGTGGTGAAAATCATTGAGCGTGACCTGCTGCCGAAATACCCGAACGTCGATGGCGTGGTGGGGCTGAATCATCTGTACGGTTGTGGCGTGGCGATTAACGCTCCGGCGGCGGTGGTGCCTATTCGTACTATTCACAACATTTCGCTTAACCCAAACTTTGGCGGTGAGGTGATGGTGATTGGTCTGGGTTGCGAGAAATTGCAACCTGAGCGCCTGCTGATCGGCACGGATGATGTACCGGCTATTCCAGTGGAAAGTGCCAGTATTGTCAGCTTGCAGGATGAAAAACATGTCGGTTTTCAGTCAATGGTCGAGGATATTTTGCAAGTTGCCGAGCGCCATCTGCAAAAATTAAATCAACGGCAGCGAGAAACCTGTCCAGCTTCAGAACTGGTTGTCGGTATGCAGTGCGGCGGCAGCGATGCGTTTTCTGGTGTAACGGCAAACCCGGCAGTGGGTTATGCATCTGATTTACTGGTGCGCTGCGGCGCAACGGTGATGTTCTCAGAAGTCACGGAAGTGCGTGACGCCATTCATCTGCTGACGCCGCGCGCTGTTAACGAAGAGGTTGGCAAGCGCCTGCTGGAAGAGATGGAGTGGTACGACAACTATCTCAATATGGGGAAAACCGACCGCAGCGCCAACCCTTCGCCGGGTAACAAAAAAGGCGGTCTGGCAAACGTGGTGGAAAAGGCACTCGGCTCCATTGCTAAATCAGGTAAAAGTGCGATTGTAGAAGTGCTGTCACCCGGTCAGCGTCCGACCAAACGCGGATTAATTTACGCCGCGACGCCAGCCAGCGATTTCGTCTGTGGCACCCAACAGGTGGCTTCAGGGATTACCGTGCAAGTATTTACGACCGGTCGCGGCACACCGTACGGTCTGATGGCGGTGCCGGTCATTAAAATGGCGACCCGCACCGAACTGGCGAACCGCTGGTTTGATTTGATGGATATTAATGCGGGCACTATCGCCACCGGCGAAGAGACCATTGAAGAGGTGGGCTGGAAGCTGTTCCACTTTATTCTCGATGTCGCCAGCGGGAAGAAGAAAACCTTCTCGGATCAATGGAGACTGCATAACCAACTGGCGGTGTTTAACCCGGCGCCGGTGACCTGATTTCTTTTGGAACGCGCCTCGCAAAACATGGCCTTAGTGCCATGTTTTTATTGTTTCAAGTCCCGTCATCCATTAATAATGCATTTGCATTACCTTAGTTGAAGATTATAATTTGAGCAGAAAAAAGGCTGTAAAAGGACAGTGAACAATGCCCGCTAATGCTCGCTCTAACGCTGTACTGACCACTGAATCAAAGGTCACGATACGCGGACAAACAACTATCCCCGCGCCAGTGCGTGAGGCCTTAAAACTGAAGCCAGGCCTGGACAGCATTCATTACGAAATCCTGCCTGGTGGGCAAGTATTTATGTGCCGTGTGGGAGATGAACAGGAGGATCATACTATGAATGCATTTTTGCGTTTTCTGGATGCAGATATCCAGAACAACCCGCAAAAAACTCGTCCATTCGAAATTCAACAAGGAAAGAGACTTGTCGCTGGCATGGACGTCAACATTGATGATGAGATTGGCGACGACGAATAATGGATTTTCCACAAAGGGTTAATGGTTGGGCGCTATATGCTCATCCCTGCTTTCAGGAAACCTACGACGCTTTAGTTGCCGAAGTTGAGACATTAAAGGGGAAAGATCCTGAAAATTATCAGAAAAAAGCCGCCACAAAGTTATTGGCAGTAGTACATAAAGTTATTGAGGAGCATATCACGGTCAATCCATCATCACCGGCATTCCGTCATGGCAAGTCGTTAGGCTCAGGGAAAAATAAAGACTGGTCACGGGTAAAATTTGGCGCTGGTCGTTATCGTCTCTTCTTTCGTTACAGCGAAAAAGAGAAAGTCATCATTCTGGGATGGATGAACGATGAAAACACGCTGCGCACCTACGGTAAAAAAACAGATGCCTATACCGTATTCAGCAAAATGTTAAAAAGAGGACATCCTCCTGCCGACTGGGAAACCCTCACCAGAGAGACTGAAGAAACCCATTGATGGTGTTCACAATGCCCGCCGAACGCATCCGTTTTGACCAGCGGGCACCATTTCTCACTCCCCGACCAGAATCACCTCAACCCCAGCCTTTCGCAGTCCTTCCAGACTATCCGCAGGAATGCCTTCATCGACAATGATCATATCGATCCGCTGAGTATCGATGATCTTATGTAAACTGGAGCGGTTGAACTTACTGGAATCGGTGACCACGATGATCCGTTCCGCAACTTCGCACATCCGGCGGTTTAAACGAGCTTCATCTTCATTGTGCGTGCTGACGCCGCGCTCCAGATCGATAGCGTCTACGCCGAGAAACAGCATATCGAAGTGGTAATTTTGCAGCGATTGTTCAGCCTGATCGCCGTAAAAAGATTGCGACTGGCGGCGCAGATGCCCTCCGGTCATCAGCAGTTCCACCCCTTCAGCTTCCAGCAAAGCATTGGCCACGTTCATACCGTTGGTCATCGCAATTACGTCGGTGTGCTTGCGCATCAGACGGGCAATCTCAAAGGTGGTGGTCCCGGAGTCGAGGATCACCCGATGACCTGGCTTAATTAACTCAACGGCAGCTTTCGCAACGCTGCGTTTCATCGCCGTGTTCAGCGCGCTTTTATCTTCTACCGAAGGCTCGACTGACAGCGTTGTGCCATCGCAGATCAACGCGCCACCATACGCACGCACGGCGATCCCCTGTTTTTCCAGAAAAGCCAGATCATTGCGGATCGTCACGGTAGAAACGCCAAATAATGCTGACAGATCGTTAACCTGCACACTCCCTTGCTGACGCAGGCGCTGAATGATCTGCTCTCGTCGTTCGCTGGTGCCAGTCACTCGTTTCTCACCTGATGCGTCGGTATTACTCATAGAAAATCCTTTCGTAAAGCTTTCGTTTCATTTCGTTTTTATTATTAATACCGTTCTATTAAGCAAATGCAAGCCCACCTTGCCCGTTGACGCAAGCGACTCCTGTTTCAGAAGCTTTCATTATGTTTCTTTTGTGAATCAGATCAGAAAACAATTACCTTTCGTTTTATTTTTACCTCACCATGACGCAGTATCAACTGAAACAAAACGAAAGATCAGCAATGGCAGTTATCTGGCCTGGAGAGGAAAGTGAAATATCTGATAGAAATGGTGAGACAGCACAAAGAGGGCAAAACAAATGGGATTTATGCCGTTTGCTCCGCGCATCCGCTGGTACTGGAAGCCGCCATCCACTACGCCTTCGCAAACCAAACGCCGTTACTGATTGAAGCAACCTCCAATCAGGTGGATCAGTTCGGCGGATATACCGGAATGACGCCCGCCGATTTTCGCGGCTTTGTTTGCCAGCTTGCCGACTCGCTGAATTTCCCGCAAGACGCGTTGATTCTCGGCGGTGACCATCTGGGGCCAAACCGCTGGCAGAATCTGCCTGCCGCTCAGGCGATGGACAATGCCGATGATTTGATTAAAAGCTACGTCGCGGCGGGGTTCAAAAAAATCCATCTTGATTGCAGTATGTCCTGTCAGGGCGATCCGGTTCCCTTAACCGATGATATCGTGGCTGAACGCGCTGCCCGTCTGGCGAAAGTGGCGGAAGAAACCTGCCGCGAACACTTTGGCGAAGCCGATCTGGTGTATGTCATTGGTACTGAAGTGCCGGTGCCTGGCGGCGCTCATGAAACCTTAAGCGAACTGGCGGTCACCACGCCGGATGCCGCCCGCGCCACGCTGGAAGCTCATCGTCACGCTTTTGAAAAGCAGGGTCTGAATGCCATCTGGCCACGCATCATTGCCCTGGTAGTACAACCCGGCGTCGAATTCGATCACACCAACGTTATTGATTATCAGCCAGCCAAAGCGACCGCCTTAAGCCAGATGGTTGAACACTATGAAACGCTGATTTTCGAAGCTCACTCTACCGATTATCAAACGCCGCAATCGCTGCGCCAGTTGGTAATCGACCACTTTGCCATTCTGAAAGTTGGCCCGGCGCTGACCTTCGCCCTGCGTGAAGCCCTGTTTTCTCTGGCGGCGATTGAAGAAGAGCTGGTGCCAGCGAAAGCCTGTTCCGGTCTGCGTCAGATACTGGAAAACGTGATGCTCGATCGCCCGGAATACTGGCAAAGCCACTACCACGGTGACGGCAACGCACGTCGTCTGGCACGCGGTTACAGCTACTCAGATCGCGTGCGCTACTACTGGCCGGACAGCCAGATTGATAACGCTTTCGCCCATCTGATTCGTAACCTGGCGGATGCCCCAATTCCGCTGCCGCTCATCAGCCAGTATCTGCCGCTGCAATACGTCAAAGTTCGCTCCGGCGAGCTACAACCAACGCCGAGGGCGCTCATTATCAACCATATTCAGGACATCCTGGCGCAGTACCACACAGCCTGTGGAGGCCAATAACCAAAACAAGAGGAACACGCTATGCCAAATATTGTTTTAAGCCGGATTGATGAACGCTTGATTCACGGTCAGGTCGGCGTTCAGTGGGTCGGATTTGCGGGGGCAAATCTGGTTCTGGTCGCCAACGACGAGGTAGCCGAAGATCCGGTACAACAAAACCTGATGGAAATGGTACTGGCAGAAGGGATCGCCGTGCGTTTCTGGTCATTGCAAAAAGTGATCGACAACATCCATCGCGCCGCTGACCGGCAGAAAATCCTGCTGGTTTGCAAAACACCAGCCGATTTCCTGACGCTGGTAAAAGGTGGTGTCCCGGTGAGTCGCATTAACGTTGGCAATATGCATTACACCAATGGCAAGCAGCAAATCGCCAAAACGGTTTCTGTAGATGCGGGTGATATCGCGGCGTTTAACGATCTGAAAACCGCCAGAGTGGAATGCTTCGTTCAGGGCGTCCCGACAGAACCTGCTGTGGAGCTCTTTAAATTACTTTGAGGGATTCATTATGGAAATCAGTCTGTTGCAGGCATTCGTGTTGGGCATTCTCGCCTTTATCGCTGGCCTGGATATGTTTAACGGCTTAACCCATATACATCGCCCGGTGGTTCTTGGACCGTTGGTTGGGCTGGTACTTGGCGATCTACATACCGGTATTTTAACCGGCGGTACGCTGGAACTGGTATGGATGGGGCTGGCTCCGCTGGCGGGCGCACAGCCGCCTAACGTAATTATCGGTACTATAGTCGGTACGGCATTTGCTATTACCACCGGTGTGAAACCCGATGTCGCGGTCGGTATCGCCGTACCTTTCGCCGTCGCGGTACAGATGGGGATTACCTTCCTGTTCTCGGTGATGTCTGGCGTGATGTCCCGCTGCGACAGGATGGCGGAAAATGCCGATACACGCGGCATTGAGCGCGTGAACTATCTGGCGCTGCTGGCGCTCGGCATCTTCTATTTTCTCTGCGCTTTCCTGCCGATTTACTTCGGTGCGGAACATGCCAAAACCATCATTGATGTCCTGCCGCAACGCTTAATCGACGGCCTCGGCGTCGCAGGCGGCATCATGCCAGCAATCGGTTTTGCCGTACTGCTGAAAATCATGATGAAAAACGTCTACATCCCCTACTTCATCCTGGGCTTTGTTGCCGCCGCCTGGCTCAAGTTACCGGTGCTGGCTATTGCTGCTGCCGCGCTGGCGATGGCGCTGATCGACCTGCTGCGTAAATCTCCTGAACCGATTCAACCTGCGGCACAGAAAGAGGAATTTGAAGATGGCATCTAATCAAACGACCCTGCCGAACGTCAGTGAAAACGAAGAAGCACTGCTGACTGGCGTCAATGAAAACGTATATGAAGATCAAAGCATTGGCGCGGAGTTAACGAAAAAAGATATCAATCGCGTCGCATGGCGTTCCATGCTGTTACAGGCTTCTTTCAACTACGAACGTATGCAGGCTTCCGGCTGGTTGTACGGTCTGCTGCCTGCACTGAAAAAGATCCATACCAATAAACGCGACCTGGCGCGCGCCATGAAAGGCCATATGGGCTTTTTCAATACTCACCCGTTTCTGGTGACGTTTGTGATCGGCATTATCCTTGCGATGGAGCGTTCTAAGCAGGACGTTAACAGTATTCAGAGCACCAAAATTGCTGTCGGTGCGCCGCTCGGCGGGATTGGCGATGCGATGTTCTGGCTGACGTTGCTGCCAATTTGCGGCGGGATTGGTGCCAGTCTGGCGTTGCAAGGCTCTATTCTCGGCGCCGTGGTATTTATCGTGTTATTCAACGTGGTGCATCTCGGTCTGCGTTTTGGTCTTGCGCATTACGCTTATCGAATGGGCGTGGCGGCGATCCCGCTAATTAAAGCGAATACCAAAAAAGTCGGTCATGCGGCGTCTATCGTCGGGATGACGGTGATCGGCGCGCTGGTAGCAACCTATGTCCGTTTAAGCACCACACTGGAAATCACGGCAGGCGACGCAGTGGTTAAGCTACAGACTGACGTTATCGACAAACTGATGCCTGCCTTCTTACCGCTGGTCTATACCCTGACCATGTTCTGGCTGGTACGTCGCGGCTGGAGTCCGCTGCGCCTGATTGCAATCACTGTGGTTCTCGGCATCGTCGGTAAATTCTGTCATTTCCTTTAAATACAATGAGGTATTAGATGTTAAGTATTATTTTGACAGGGCATGGTGGATTTGCCAGCGGCATGGAAAAAGCAATGAAGCAAATCCTCGGTGAGCAATCACAGTTTATCGCCATTGATTTTCCGGAAACCTCAAGCACCGCGCTGCTTACATCGCAGCTTGAAGAAGCCATCGCCCAACTGGATTGTGAAGACGGCATTGTTTTTCTGACGGATTTGCTGGGCGGCACACCGTTTCGCGTAGCTTCAACGCTGGCGATGCAAAAACCGGGCTGTGAAGTGATCACCGGCACCAATTTGCAACTATTACTGGAAATGGTGCTGGAGCGCGAAGGGTTAAGCGGAGAAGAATTCCGTGTGCAGGCGCTGGAGTGCGGACACCGTGGGCTGACCAGTCTGGTGGACGAGTTAGGCCGCTGCCATGAAGAATGTCCGGTCGAGGAAGGAATATGAGGTAAGCGCCCCGCCGCTATTGGTAAAAGACTGTGAGTGGCGTTTTACACTTTCGTTTCTTTATCTGGCTTTCACTTCCCTCACAAGGCCTTTTTTCTTTTGTTTTGACTTTTGCACCGGTGTCGGATGCGACGCTGACGCGTCTTATCCGACCTGCGGTTGGTGACAGCCAGGCTGGATAAAGCGTTTACGCCGCATCCGGTAATCGGTGCAAATATCCCCCCATCAAACAATCCCTTTATCTTCCCTTGTCTTTTCTTTCAACGATCACAAATTTCGTTTTATTTCCTTTCTCTTCATTGAACTTTCAGTTTCTTTTCTATAAATTTTAATCAACGAAAGATATCACCAAGTGAAATGAAACGAAAGGTAAGCGAAAGCTATAACGCCCGACGTCAAGTTCATCAAACTAAGGATTGAGTTATGCCAGAAAATTACCCCCCTGCCACCACCGGTACATGGACTGAAGAAGAGATCCGCCATCAGCCTCGCGCGTGGCTTCGTTCGCTCGCCAACATTGACGCGCTACGTTCCGCGCTCAATAACTTTCTTGAACCGTTACTGCGCAAAGAGAACCTGCGGGTAATCCTGACCGGTGCCGGAACCTCGGCATTTATCGGTGACATCATCGCGCCGTGGCTCGCCAGCCATACCGGCAAAAACTTCAGCGCCGTACCGACCACCGATCTGGTTACCAATCCGATGGACTACCTGAATCCAGCCCACCCGCTGCTGTTAATCTCCTTCGGTCGATCCGGCAACAGCCCGGAAAGCGTCGCCGCCGTGGAACTGGCGAATCAGTTTGTACCAGAGTGCTATCACCTGCCGATCACCTGCAATGAAGCGGGCGATCTCTATCAAAACGCGCTCAACAGCGATAACGCGTTTGCCCTGCTGATGCCCGCAGAAACGCACGATCGCGGCTTTGCGATGACCAGCAGTATTACCACCATGATGGCCAGCTGCCTCGCGGTTTTCGCGCCTGAGACAATCAACAGCCAGACCTTCCGCGACGTGGCGGATCGTTGCCAGGCGATCCTGACCTCGCTCGGCGATTTCAGCGAAGGCGTGTTTGGTTACGCGCCGTGGAAACGGATCGTTTATCTCGGCAGCGGTGGCTTACAGGGCGCGGCACGTGAGTCGGCGCTGAAAGTGCTGGAACTGACGGCGGGTAAACTGGCGGCCTTTTATGATTCCCCGACCGGATTCCGTCATGGCCCGAAATCACTGGTCGATGATGAAACGCTGGTCGTGGTGTTTGTCTCCAGCCATCCTTACACCCGTCAGTATGATCTTGATCTGCTGGCAGAACTCCGCCGCGATAACCAGGCAATGCGCGTGATCGCCATCGCCGCTGAAAGCAACGACATTGTTGCCGCCGGCCCGCATATCATCCTGCCGCCATCCCGTCACTTTATCGACGTTGAGCAGGCATTTTGCTTCCTGATGTACGCCCAGACCTTTGCACTGATGCAGTCGCTGCATATGGGCAATACGCCGGATTCCCCATCAGCCAGTGGCACCGTAAACCGCGTGGTGCAAGGCGTAATTATTCATCCGTGGCAGGAATAAGAGGATCGCATTATGAGCATTATCTCCACCAAATATCTGTTACAAGACGCCCAGGCCAATGGCTACGCGGTGCCTGCGTTTAACATCCATAACGCCGAGACGATCCAGGCGATCCTCGAAGTGTGCAGTGAAATGCGATCGCCGGTGATCCTCGCCGGGACGCCAGGGACTTTTAAACATATCGCGCTGGAAGAGATCTACGCCCTGTGTAGCGCCTATTCCACAACCTACAACATGCCGCTTGTGCTGCATCTCGACCACCACGAATCGCTCGATGATATTCGCCGTAAAGTCCACGCTGGCGTGCGCAGCGCGATGATCGATGGCAGTCACTTCCCGTTTGCTGAAAACGTAAAACTGGTGAAATCGGTCGTCGACTTCTGCCACTCGCAGGATTGCAGCGTGGAAGCGGAACTGGGCCGTTTGGGAGGCGTGGAAGATGATATAAGTGTTGACGCCGAAAGCGCGTTCCTCACCGACCCACAAGAAGCCAGACGCTTTGTCGAACTGACTGGCGTCGACAGCCTGGCGGTGGCGATTGGTACGGCGCATGGCCTGTACAGGAAAATACCGAAAATTGATTTTCAGCGGCTGGCGGAAATTCGTGAAATGGTAGACATCCCTCTGGTACTGCATGGCGCCAGCAATGTCCCGGATGAATTTGTTCGCTGGACTATTAAACTGGGTGTGACGAAAGTTAATGTCGCCACGGAATTGAAAATTGCCTTCGCCGGCGCGGTTAAAGCCTGGTTTGCGGAAAACCCGCAGGGTAATGATCCTCGCTATTATATGCGCGTCGGCATGGATGCAATGAAAGACGTTGTCAGGAATAAAATTAATGTCTGTGGTTCGGCGAATCGAATTTCAGCATAACCATTAAATTTATACGATTTATTAATAAGTACTGCTCGACTAATATCGGGTAGTGCCTTAATGGCAAAGGAAATGAGTAAACCTTAATAAATACATCAGTACAATATCGCAACAATAATATATTTAAAAAGATTATATTATTCAAATTTATGGTGAGGATTATACAATGAGCAGTCCAAATATTCTCTTAACCCGTATCGATAACCGTCTGGTTCATGGCCAGGTTGGCGTGACCTGGACATCCACCATCGGTGCGAATCTGCTGGTGGTCGTGGATGATGTTGTCGCTAACGATGATATCCAACAGAAACTGATGGGTATTACTGCGGAAACCTACGGCTTTGGTATCCGTTTCTTTACTGTCGAAAAAACCATTAATGTCATCGGCAAAGCTGCACCACATCAGAAGATTTTTCTGATTTGCCGTACGCCGAAAACGGTACGTAAATTAGTAGAAGGTGGCATTGAGCTGAAAGATGTCAACGTCGGCAATATGCATTTCTCGGAAGGGAAAAAGCAAATAAGTAGTAAAGTTTATGTCGATGATCAGGATCTCACGGACTTACTCTTTATTAAACAACGCGGCGTGAATGTTTTTATTCAGGACGTCCCGGGCGATCAAAAAGAACAAATCCCTGACTAAATCTAACATCGCCTTAATACTGGTTTGAGGTAATAAAAATGCATGAAATAACCCTACTTCAGGGATTATCCCTGGCGGCATTAGTTTTCGTTCTGGGGATTGATTTTTGGCTGGAAGCCTTATTTTTATTCCGCCCGATAATCGTTTGTACCCTTACAGGTGCTATTCTCGGTGATATTCAGACTGGCTTAATTACCGGTGGCTTGACAGAGCTGGCTTTCGCCGGATTAACCCCTGCCGGGGGTGTTCAGCCGCCCAACCCAATTATGGCGGGTCTGATGACCACCGTCATTGCGTGGTCTACGGGCGTCGATGCCAAAACGGCAATTGGTCTTGGCCTGCCGTTTAGTTTGTTAATGCAATACGTCATTCTGTTCTTCTATTCCGCTTTCTCATTATTTATGACCAAAGCCGATAAATGCGCACAAGAGGCGGATACAGCAGCGTTTTCCCGACTTAACTGGACAACGATGCTGATTGTTGCCTTTTCGTATGCGGTGATTGCTTTCCTCTGTACTTACCTGGCGCAGGGTGCGATGCAGGCGCTGGTAAAAGCAATGCCCGCCTGGTTGACCCACGGCTTTGAAGTGGCTGGCGGCATTCTGCCTGCCGTTGGTTTTGGCCTGCTGCTGCGCGTGATGTTCAAAGCGCAATATATTCCTTACCTGATCGCCGGTTTCCTGTTTGTTTGCTACATCCAGGTCAGCAACCTGTTGCCGGTTGCCGTACTGGGCGCAGGCTTTGCGGTGTATGAGTTTTTCAATGCGAAATCCCGGCAGCAAGCGCAACCGCAGCCCGTTGCCAGTAAAAATGAAGAAGAGGACTACAGCAATGGGATCTGAAATCAGTAAAAAAGATATCACCCGCCTGGGCTTTCGTTCGTCGCTGCTGCAAGCGAGCTTTAACTACGAAAGGATGCAGGCAGGCGGTTTTACCTGGGCAATGTTGCCGATCCTGAAAAAGATTTATAAGGACGACAAACCGGGCTTAAGCGCGGCAATGAAAGATAACCTCGAATTTATTAATACCCACCCGAATCTGGTCGGATTCCTGATGGGGTTATTAATTTCGATGGAAGAGAAAGGGGAAAACCGCGACACCATTAAAGGTCTGAAAGTGGCGCTGTTTGGCCCAATCGCCGGAATTGGCGATGCGATTTTCTGGTTTACCTTGTTGCCAATTATGGCGGGGATTTGCTCATCATTCGCCAGCCAGGGAAACCTGCTGGGGCCGATTCTGTTTTTCGCCGTTTACCTGCTTATCTTTTTCCTGCGCGTCGGTTGGACCCACGTCGGTTATTCGGTCGGCGTGAAGGCGATCGATAAAGTACGAGAGAACTCGCAAATGATCGCCCGTTCGGCAACCATCCTCGGAATCACGGTAATCGGCGGGCTGATTGCCTCGTATGTGCATATTAACGTGGTGACGTCGTTTGCTATCGACAGTAGCCACAGCGTCGCACTGCAACAGGATTTCTTCGATAAAGTCTTCCCGAATATTTTACCGATGGCCTATACCCTGCTGATGTATTACTTCCTGCGGGTGAAAAAAGCGCATCCGGTGCTGTTAATCGGCGTGACGTTTGTGCTCTCTATTGTTTGTTCCGCATTCGGCATTTTGTAAATGGAACGAGGCACTGCATCTGACGCAGCCTCAGATTGTTGACAAAGTACGCTTTGTCCATGCCGGATGCGGCGTGAACGCCTTATCCGGCCTACAAAATCATGCAAATTCAATATATTGCAGAAACAATGTAGGACTGATAAGCGTAGCGCATCAGGCAATTTGGCGTTTGTCATCGGTCTCCGTATCACACCTGGTGGTGCCTCTCTACACAAGGAATTTCTCCTCATGCAAACCTTACAGCAAGTTGAAAACTATACGGTGTTAAGTGAACGCGCCAGCGAATATTTATTGGACGTGATCCGTAGCAAACCAAATGCCGTGATTTGCCTGGCGACCGGAGCGACGCCATTACTGACGTATCATTATCTGGTAGAAAAAATCCACCAGCAGCACGTTGATGTCAGCCAACTGACCTTCGTGAAGCTCGACGAATGGGTGGATCTGCCATTAACCGTGCCCGGCACCTGCGAAACTTTCCTTCAGCAGCATATCGTGCAGCCGCTGGGGTTACGTGAAGACCAGCTCATCAGCTTTCGCTCCGAAGAGATAAACGAGACAGAGTGCGAGCGGGTAACGAATCTGATTGCGCGCAAAGGCGGTCTCGATTTGTGCGTTCTCGGACTAGGGAAAAACGGTCATCTTGGGCTGAACGAACCGGGAGAAAGCCTGCAACCGGCCTGCCATATCAGCCAACTTGACGCGAAAACCCAGCAACATGAGATGTTAAAAACCGCTGGTCGTCCCGTGACTCGCGGGATCACCTTAGGCTTGAAGGATATTCTCAATGCCCGCGAAGTTTTGTTACTGGTGACTGGCGAAGGAAAGCAGGATGCGACAGAACGTTTTCTCACGGCTAAAGTCTCCACCACGATCCCGGCTTCGTTTTTATGGCTGCATAACCACTTCACATGCGTAATTGATGAGATGTGTCGCCGTTAACTCACCAAGTACAGGCATCGCAGCTCTATTCCTGCTGCAATGCCTGTAATCACTCCCCTTGCTGCTCCAGCGCATACTTATACAGCGCGTTTTTCTTCACGCCGTGAATTTCTGCTGCCAGCGCCGCCGCTTTTTTCAGCGGCAGTTCTGCCTGTAGCAGCGCCAGCGTGCGTAGTGCATCGGCGGGTAAGTCTTCTTCCTGCGCTTTATGTCCTTCGACAATCAGTACCATCTCACCTTTGCGACGGTTTTCATCTTCTTTTACCCACGCCAACAACTCGCCAACGGGCGCGCCGTGAATGGTTTCCCAGGTTTTGGTCAGTTCTCGCGCCAGCACCACGTAGCGGGACTCCCCCAGCACCGCGACGATATCTTCCAGGCTATCTAACAGACGGTGGGTCGATTCATAAAAAATCAGCGTGCGCGGTTCCGCTTCAATCGCTTTTAGCGCATCACGGCGACCTTTCGATTTGGCGGGCAGAAAGCCTTCATAACAAAAGCGATCGGATGGTAAACCAGCGGCGCTTAATGCAGTGATAGCAGCACACGGTCCCGGTAGCGGCACCACGCGAATCCCCGCTTCACGGCAGGTACGCACCAGATGGTAGCCAGGGTCGTTAATCAGCGGCGTTCCGGCATCAGAAACCAGCGCAATGTTTTGTCCCTCTTGCAGCTTCGCCAGCAGCGTTTCGGCTTTCTGTTGTTCGTTATGGTCGTGCAGGGCGAACAGTCGGGCGTTTATCCCAAAATGTTGCAGCAGCAAACCGGTATGACGCGTATCCTCGGCGGCAATCAGATCAACGGCCTGTAATACCTCCAGCGCACGCTGGGTGATATCCGCCAGATTGCCGATTGGCGTCGGTACAATGTAGAGCTGACCTTGAGAATTATCCGCCGATTGGTGTTGTTTCATTGTGTCGTCCGTATTGCCGATTTAATATTGAGAATTGCGTAAAAAAAATATCACTGGATACATTATGGTACCCTCAACATTTTCTCGTTTGAAAGCCGCGCGTTGTCTGCCTGTTGTTCTGGCAGCCCTGATTTTCGCCGGTTGTGGCACCCATACACCCGATCAGTCCACTGCCTATATGCAGGGCACGGCGCAGGCCGATTCTGCTTTTTATCTTCAGCAGATGCAGCAAAGCTCTGATGATACCAGGATCAACTGGCAATTACTCGCCATTCGTGCACTGGTGAAAGAAGGTAAAACCGGGCAGGCGGTTGAACTGTTTAACCAGCTGCCGCAAGAACTGAACGATATCCAGCGTCGCGAAAAATCTCTGCTGGCGGTAGAGATTAAGCTGACACAAAAAGATTTTGCTGGCGCGCAGACCTTGCTGGCTAAAATTACTCCGGCAGATTTAGAGCAGAACCAGCAGGCGCGTTACTGGCAGGCAAAAATCGATGCCAGTCAGGGACGTCCTTCCATTGATTTATTGCGCGCATTAATTGCTCAGGAACCGTTACTCGGTGCGCAAGAAAAACAGCAGAATATCGATGCCACCTGGCAGGCGCTCTCCGCCATGACCCAGCAGCAGGCGAATACGCTGGTGATCAACGCCGACGAAAACATCCTACAAGGCTGGCTGGATCTGCAACGCATCTGGTTTGATAACCGCAATGACCCCGACATGATGAAAGCCGGGATCGCCGACTGGCAGAAACGTTACCCGAACAATCCGGGCGCGAAAATGCTGCCAACGCAGTTGGTAAATGTAAAAGCGTTTAAACCTGCGTCAACCAACAAAATCGCCCTGCTGTTGCCGTTGAATGGTCAGGCCGCAGTGTTTGGCCGCACTATTCAGCAAGGCTTTGAAGCGGCGAAAAATATCGGCACTCAGCCAGTAGCGGCTCAGGTAGCAGCCGCGCCTGCCGCTGACGTAGCAGAACACCCCCAGCCGCAAACCGTAGACGGCGTTGCCAGCCCGGCACAAGCGTCTGTTAGCGATCTGACAGGTGAAGAAACCGCCGCACAGCCGGTGCCTGTAAGCGCCCCTCCGGCAAGCACCGCAGCGGTAAGCTCTCCGGCGAATCCATCCGCAGAACTGAAAATCTACGATACCTCATCACAACCACTTAGCCAGATCCTCAACCAGGTTCAGCAGGATGGCGCGAGTATTGTAGTCGGTCCACTGCTAAAAAATAACGTTGAGGAGTTGCTCAAGAGCAACACCCCGCTGAACGTGCTGGCACTCAATCAGCCGGAAAATATCGAAAACCGCGCCAATATCTGTTACTTCGCGCTATCGCCAGAAGATGAAGCGCGCGATGCAGCGCGTCATATTCGTGACCAGGGTAAACAAGCACCGCTGGTACTGATCCCACGCAGTTCATTGGGCGATCGCGTAGCCAATGCGTTTGCGCAAGAGTGGCAGAAACTCGGCGGCGGCACCGTTTTGCAACAAAAATTTGGTTCCACCAGCGAATTACACGCGGGTGTTAACGGCCGTTCAGGTATCGCTTTAACAGGTAGCCCGATTACACCCAGAGCGACAACCGACTCCGGCATGACGACCAACAATCCAACCCTGCAAACCACGCCGACCGGAGACCAGTTCATCGATAATGGCGGTCGTGTCGATGCGGTGTACATTGTGGCAACGCCAGCCGAAATCGCCTTCATCAAACCGATGATCGCCATGCGTAACGGCAGTCACAGCGGTGCAACGTTGTACGCCAGCTCCCGCAGCGCAGGAGGCTCTGCTGGCCCGGATTTCCGACTGGAGATGGAAGGCTTGCAGTACAGCGAAATCCCGATGCTGGCAGGCGGTAATCTGCCGTTAATGCAGCAGGCGCTCAGTGCGGTAAATAATGATTATTCGTTGGCGCGCATGTATGCGATGGGCGTCGATGCCTGGTCACTGGCGAATCATTTCTCGCAAATGCGCCAGGTTCAGGGTTTTGAAATCAACGGTAATACCGGAAGTCTGACGGCTAACCCGGATTGCGTGATTAACAGGAAGTTATCATGGCTACAGTACCAACAAGGTCAGGTAGTCCCCGCCAGTTAACCACTAAACAGACCGGCGATGCGTGGGAAGCACAAGCGCGTCGCTGGCTGGAAGGCAAAGGACTGCGCTTCGTCGCCGCTAACGTGAACGAGCGTGGCGGCGAGATTGATCTGATAATGCATGAAGGCCAGACCACCGTTTTTGTCGAGGTGCGTTACCGCCGTTCTGCACTTTATGGCGGCGCGGCAGCCAGTGTGACCCGCAGCAAACAACACAAATTATTACAGACTGCCCGCTTGTGGCTCGCGCGTCATAATGGGAGTTTTGATACTGTGGATTGCCGGTTCGATGTGGTAGCCTTCACCGGGAATGAGGTTGAGTGGATTAAGGACGCCTTTAATGACCACTCATAATTAAGGTTTAAGGATTAGCGTGCAAGAAAGAATCAAAGCTTGCTTCACTGAAAGCATTCAAACTCAAATTGCAGCGGCAGAGGCGCTTCCGGATGCCATCTCCCGTGCAGCCATGACGCTGGTTCAGTCTCTGCTCAATGGCAACAAAATCCTCTGTTGTGGTAATGGAACTTCCGCTGCCAATGCACAGCATTTTGCTGCCAGCATGATCAACCGTTTCGAAACGGAACGACCCAGCCTACCTGCCATTGCACTAAATACTGATAATGTTGTCTTAACGGCGATTGCCAACGATCGCTTACATGATGAAGTGTATGCAAAACAGGTGCGGGCACTGGGACATGCAGGAGATGTGTTATTAGCCATTTCTACCCGTGGCAACAGCCGCGATATCGTAAAAGCAGTTGAAGCCGCCGTGACACGTGATATGACCATTGTGGCATTGACCGGCTATGACGGCGGCGAACTTGCCGGTTTGTTAGGGCCACAGGACGTGGAGATCCGCATTCCTTCGCATCGTAGTGCTCGCATTCAGGAAATGCATATGCTGACGGTAAATTGCCTGTGCGATCTGATCGATAACACGCTTTTCCCTCACCAGGATGATTAAGGAGAATACATGAAGGCATTATCGCCAATCGCAGTCCTTATTTCCGCGCTGCTGTTGCAAGGTTGTGTTGCCGCTGCCGTAGTAGGTACTGCCGCTGTGGGTACTAAAGCGGCGACCGACCCCCGCAGTGTCGGCACCCAGGTGGACGATGGTACTCTGGAAGTGCGCGTGAACAGCGCATTGTCAAAAGACGAACAGATTAAGAAAGAAGCACGCATTAATGTAACGGCCTATCAGGGCAAAGTGCTGCTGGTTGGGCAGTCTCCAAATGCTGAACTTTCGGCTCGCGCCAAACAGATTGCTATGGGCGTAGACGGTGCCAACGAAGTGTATAACGAGATTCGTCAGGGGCAGCCGATTGGTCTGGGCGAAGCGTCTAACGATACGTGGATCACCACCAAAGTGCGTTCGCAACTGTTAACCAGCGACCTGGTGAAATCGTCTAACGTGAAAGTGACCACCGAAAACGGCGAAGTGTTCCTGATGGGGCTGGTGACTGAACGTGAAGCGAAAGCGGCGGCAGATATTGCCAGCCGGGTAAGCGGCGTGAAGCGGGTGACCACGGCGTTTACGTTTATTAAATAACAACGCATTGTAATGCCTGATGCGACGCTTGCCGCGTCTTATCAGGCCTACAACGACGCAAACCGTAGGTCGGATAAGGCGTTTACGCCGCATCCGACTGCCGTTGCCTGATGCGACGCTTGCCGCGTCTTATCAGGCCTACAACGACACAAACCGTAGGTCGGATAAAGCGTTTACGCCGCATCCGACTGCCGTTGCCTGATGCGACGCTTGCCGCGTCTTATCAGGCCTACAACGACGCAAACCGTAGGTCGGATAAGGCGTTTACGCCGCATCCGACATGTTTCAGGCCAACAGCGCCAGCCCGCCGACAATCACACCAGACACCGCCACCATCGCCCCGGTCAGCCATAAGGCTTTCGCCGGAAACGCTTTACGCAGCATAATCAGTGACGGCAAACTCACGGCCGGGAGCGTCATCAACAATGCCAGCGCCGGAGCGGTTCCCATACCTGCCAGCATCATCGTTTGCACAATCGGAATTTCTGCCGCCGTGGGAATGACAAACAAGCATCCTGCTACCGCCATCGCCACTACCCACATCAGGCTGTTATCAACAGCGCCATCGGCATGGGGGAATAACCAGACGCGAGCGGCACCCAACGCCAGTACTGCAAGGATATAAACCGGGATCGTACTCCAGAACAGCGTCCACAGCGCCCTGCCCCAGCGGCTAAAAAATCCGCCCTGCGCTTCCGGCATGTCAATTTCGACCGGTGCCTGCGTTTGCGGTGTCTCCTGCACCCATTTTTGCACCAGCGTCGCAATCAGCAGCACCATCACCAGCCCCGCCACCAGACGAATCGCCGCAAAGCCCCAGCCGAGAACAAACCCCATAAACACCAGCGTCGCCGGGTTTAACAACGGATTCCCCATCCAGAATGCCAGCGCACCGCCCATCGACACCTGCTGGCGACGCATCCCCGCCGCGACCGGTGCCGCACAGCAGGTACACATCATACCTGGTAGCGAAAACAGCGTTCCCAGCAGCGTCCCGCGAAAGCGCGATTGCCCAAGCGTACGCAGCAACCAGTCACGTGGAATCAGCACCTGAATCAACGACCCAAGCATCACCCCCAGCACCGCCGCTTTCCATACCGCAAGGAAATAGATCATCGCGTAATCCCACGCTGCCTGCCACGGATTGGCATCCGCCTGCGCGAGTATTGATTTACCGATACTGTGGGTTTCGGCGGCGGTAAACGCTTTGCCGTAGTAGGGTTGCCATTTCACATACCAAAGTCCGGCAATGACAACGAGAAAGAAAAGCGCGGGTTTCCACCACTGAATGGGCGTTGCCGCCTGAGATGAAGACTGACCAGTCATAGCATTCCCCAGGAATAAGTTATGATAATTGAGCGCGTGAATATTACGCTCACTATCAATCCTTGGGAATAATTATTCAGCTCTTTTGCGTAGTTCTGAAGAGCTTAAAATAGTCACCCCTTCATGTTCAGGCCGCATGGCTTCTGCCAGCATGACCCGCGCCACATCCCGTGCATCAATGGATTTCCAGTTGCCAGGCAGCAAACGAAACAGCGGCGCAAAAAGCGTTTCGTTCATCCGCTGTTTGCTACGATCGCCCAGCAACATCGACGGACGCGCAATGGTCAGTTTCGGCCAGTTCTGGGCAATTAGCGCTTCTTCCATCTCCCCTTTGACGCGGTTATAGAAAAAGGGCGAATGCGCGTTTGCGCCCATGGCACTAACCACCAGCATATGCTGTGCACCCAGCCGCCGTCCGGTTAACGCGGTGTCCACGACCAGCGTGTAATCGGCATGAATAAACGCTTCTTTGCTACCCGCCTCCCGCCGCGTGGTGCCAAGACAACAAAACACAATATCTATCGGATCGGTGACCTGCGCCAGCGCGTCGGTCAGTTGTGGATCATGGGGATTAAACACGCCTGGCATATCGCCCAACGGGCGTCTCGTCGGCGCAGCAATGGCGTTTACTTTCGGTTCGTTAATCAACATCCGCAGCAGGTGACCGCCCACCAGCCCCGTTGCGCCTGTAATCAGTACCTGACTCATCTTCGCTCCTTTACAGAATTGTCCGCCTTGCACTCCCCGGTACATGCACCAGGCTTAATAGTCTACGTGGTAATTATCCCCGATTGTGGGAAATTCACCTCATTCAATGCAACAACGCGGAGGAAGCATGAGTAAAAAGATTGCAGTTTTAATCACTGATGAATTTGAGGATTCAGAATTTACTTCACCCGCAGATGCATTTCGTAAAGCCGGACACGAAGTTGTCACCATTGAAAAGCAAGCGGGTAAAACGGTGAAAGGAAAAAAAGGGGAAGCCAGCGTGACTATCGATAAATCCATCGATGAAGTGACGCCAGCAGAGTTTGATGCCCTGCTGCTTCCTGGTGGTCATTCACCGGATTATCTGCGTGGTGATAATCGTTTTGTCACCTTCACGCGAGATTTTGTGAATAGCGGTAAACCGGTCTTCGCTATCTGCCACGGCCCGCAACTGCTGATCAGCGCCGATGTGATTCGGGGGCGCAAACTGACCGCCGTTAAACCGATCATTATTGATGTTAAAAACGCGGGCGCGGAATTTTACGATCAGGAAGTGGTGGTTGATAAAGATCAGCTGGTTACCAGCCGCACACCGGACGATCTGCCAGCGTTTAACCGCGAGGCGTTACGCCTGCTCGGTGCCTGAGTCACGTAACCAAATTATTTTTTTACCAAAGCCCAGCGTGTTGTCGGTGAATTTGATTTCATCGAGCCGGATTTCCCAAACCGGTGCCGACAGCATTCTGGCAACCGGAAAGCGGCGATTGTACGCCTGACGCGCAAGGTCGCTTTCCTCACCTTCCAGTTTGCGGATCTCACCTTTAAATTGCACGCCACGAATTAACGCTACTGTTTTCGGCTGACCGTTTACCGTTCCGGCAACAGCCGCCTGCGATCCGCTCATCTGCGCGTGACGCGTTTTTTCTTCCGTCAAAATGTAGAAGGCGACTTTCTGTGCATCAAAAAGATAAAAGGCATTGGCGCACCACAGTTCCCCTTCCTGCTGCACACACCAGGTGACAACATGTTGTTTTGCCAGCCAACGGCTGATGGCGGTGAGTGTTTCCATTGCTGTTCTCTTTTATACTGTTGGCCTGACCTTAACATGTGACACAAACGATGACACCCTGGTATCTCTATTTGATTCGTACCGCCGATAATAAGCTTTATACCGGGATTACCACGGATGTCGAACGTCGCTATCAGCAACACCAGAGCGGTAAAGGGGCGAAAGCACTGCGTGGGAAAGGTGAACTGACGCTGGCGTTTTCCGCACCAGTTGGCGACCGTTCGCTGGCGCTACGGGCGGAATATCGCGTTAAGCAACTAACCAAACGGCAGAAAGAGCGTCTGGTAGCGGAAGGCGCAGGGTTTGCAGAGCTGTTAAGCAGTCTGCAAACCCCGGAGATTAAAAGCGATTGAAATGATCGTGGTATTCAACCAGACCAGTTACGCCATTCAGCGCGTCATCCGCTAAACGATGTACCTGGAAGGCGCTTTCAGTGCCCGGCCAGCGGCAACGCAGATCGTGATGTGCAGCCAGCTCAAAGCCGAAACGACTGTACAGCGCCGGATCGCCCAGCGTCACCACTGCGGCATAGCCGAACTCATTAAGCGAATCGAGTCCTTCATAAACCAGTTGGCGTGCCAGCCCCTGCCCACGGTATTTTTCATCAACCGCCAACGGTGCCATGCCGACCCATTGCAGATCTTCTCCCTGCACATCAACCGGACTAAATGCCACATAGCCAATGACCTGACCTTCGTCATCTGTCGCCACCAGCCCCAGCGTCAGAAAGCCATCTTCACGCAGATCGTGAACCAGCTTCGCTTCCGCATCGCTTTCGAATGAACGACGCAGCAGGGCATCAATACCCGGCGCATCAATGGGAATTTCTACTCGAATTAGCATGGTTCACCTACCGATGTCTGTTTGGTTTCAGGCGTGGTTTTCATTCCCGCCTCAACAAAATCCGCCAGTTGCAGCAGCATCATGCGTAAGGCTTTCGGCATTTGCTCCAGTTCAATGGCGTCCATCAGGTTTTTCACATACAGCCCCAGCTCCGTATCGCCTTCAATCACCAGTCGACGCTGGAAGAAGAGCGTATCCGGATCCTGTTTACGCGCCGCAATCATCAGCAGATCGCTGGCGTCGGCACTAAAACTCACATCAGCTTGCGCGTTCTGGCTGACCACCAGTTTGCCATTCACCACCGAGGTAAACCATTGCAGGTCAATATCACGCACATGAATACTTAACCAGCGGCCTTCAAGAAACTCCAGCTCGCCATCATCCAGCGCCTGACGGAATTGCCAGCTTAAGACCTGCTCAAGAACCTGGCGTTTTAGCGCAAATGGCGTCAGTTTTACCGGTACACTCAACAGAGATGGCCCCAAATGCACAATACGGGAACGCAGTTTATCCAACACGAGTTTTACTCCCTGTTTCAACAATCGTCCTATTTTGCCATATCAGGAAAATAACATAGCGGTATAAATCAACAATTCCATATGAAATTGCTGCTACCACCAATACAACTTTAACTGCCTTAAATCAAAAATTGTCGCAGCAAGGTTAACTAAAATCCCAGTTCGTTAACATTTTTGCGCTTTGATAGCGCAACCTTCAGGAAAAATTATGGAGCTGCTCTGCCCTGCCGGAAATCTCCCGGCGCTTAAGGCGGCCATCGAAAACGGCGCAGATGCTGTTTATATCGGGCTAAAAGATGATACCAATGCCCGCCACTTCGCCGGCCTTAACTTTACCGAGAAAAAATTGCAGGAAGCGGTGAGTTTTGTCCATCAACATCGCCGCAAACTTCACATCGCAATTAACACCTTTGCGCACCCGGACGGCTATGCCCGCTGGCAGCGCGCCGTGGACATGGCGGCGCAGCTGGGTGCCGACGCGCTGATCCTCGCCGACCTCGCCATGCTGGAGTACGCCGCCGAGCGTTATCCACATATTGAGCGTCACGTATCGGTGCAGGCTTCGGCGACCAATGAAGAGGCGATTAACTTTTATCATCGCCATTTTGACGTTGCACGCGTGGTGCTGCCGCGCGTGTTGTCGATTCATCAGGTGAAACAACTGGCGCGGGTCACGCCTGTACCACTGGAAGTGTTCGCTTTCGGCAGCCTGTGCATTATGTCGGAAGGCCGTTGCTATCTGTCGTCGTATCTGACAGGTGAATCGCCCAACACCGTCGGTGCGTGTTCTCCGGCTCGCTTCGTGCGCTGGCAACAAACGCCGCAGGGGCTGGAATCCCGTCTTAACGAAGTGCTGATCGACCGTTATCAGGACGGCGAAAACGCGGGTTATCCAACGCTGTGTAAAGGGCGTTATCTGGTGGACGGCGAACGCTATCACGCGCTGGAAGAACCAACCAGCCTCAATACCCTGGAACTACTGCCAGAGTTAATGGCGGCAAATATTGCTTCGGTGAAAATTGAAGGCCGCCAGCGTAGCCCGGCGTATGTCAGCCAGGTGGCGAAAGTCTGGCGTCAGGCTATCGACCGTTGTAAAGCCGATCCACAAAACTTCGTACCGCAAAGCGCGTGGATGGAGACGCTCGGGTCGATGTCCGAAGGCACGCAAACCACCCTTGGCGCGTATCACCGTAAATGGCAGTGAGAAAAGCAATGAAATATTCCTTAGGGCCAGTGCTGTGGTACTGGCCAAAAGAGACGCTGGAAGAATTTTATCAGCAGGCCGCCACCAGCAGCGCCGATGTGATTTATCTCGGTGAAGCCGTGTGCAGCAAGCGTCGGGCAACCAAAGTTGGCGACTGGCTGGAGATGGCAAAATCGCTCGCCGGGAGTGGCAAACAGATTGTGCTCTCCACGCTGGCGCTGGTGCAGGCATCCTCCGAACTGGGCGAACTGAAACGCTATGTTGAGAATGGTGAGTTCCTGATTGAAGCCAGCGATCTCGGCGTGGTGAATATGTGCGCTGAACGTAAACTGCCGTTCGTCGCCGGGCACGCGCTAAACTGCTACAACGCGGTGACGCTGAAAATATTGCTCAAACAGGGCATGATGCGCTGGTGTATGCCAGTGGAGCTTTCCCGCGACTGGCTGGTGAATCTGCTCAATCAGTGCGATGAGCTGGGCATTCGCAACCAGTTTGAAGTGGAAGTCCTGAGCTACGGTCATCTGCCTCTGGCGTACTCTGCCCGCTGCTTTACCGCGCGTTCGGAAGACCGCCCGAAAGATGAGTGCGAAACCTGCTGCATTAAGTATCCGAACGGGCGCAACGTGCTGTCGCAAGAGAATCAGCAAGTGTTTGTGCTCAACGGCATTCAGACCATGAGCGGCTATGTTTACAACCTCGGTAACGAGCTGGCATCCATGCAGGGGCTGGTTGATGTGGTTCGTCTGTCGCCGCAGGGTGCTGACACTTTCGCTATGCTCGACGCCTTCCGCGCCAATGAAAATGGCGCTGTTCCACTGCCGTTGACGGCAAACAGCGATTGTAACGGCTACTGGCGGCGGCTGGCCGGGCTGGAGCTGCAAGCGTAAGTAAATAGCTCACTTTGTTAACAACTTTAACTACTCTTTAATGCAGTATTAAAGATTAATCGGTAACAAAGTGAGCTGTTATGACTGATAAAACCATTCCGTTTTCGCTACTCGATCTGGCCCCTATTCCCGAAGGTTCTTCAGCGCGAGAAGCGTTCTCCCACTCTCTCGACCTCGCCCGTCTGGCTGAAAAGCGCGGCTATCATCGCTACTGGCTGGCTGAACACCACAATATGACCGGTATTGCCAGTGCTGCAACATCAGTATTGATTGGCTATCTGGCGGCGAATACCACTACGCTGCATCTGGGGTCCAGCGGCGTGATGTTACCAAACCACTCACCGTTGGTGATCGCCGAACAGTTCGGCACGCTCAATACGCTCTATCCGGGGCGAATCGATTTGGGGCTGGGCCGTGCTCCGGGTAGTGACCAGCGAACCATGATGGCTCTACGTCGTCATATGAGCGGCGATATTGATAATTTCCCCCGCGATGTCGCGGAGCTGGTGGACTGGTTTGACGCCCGCGATCCCAATCCGCATGTGCGCCCGGTACCGGGCTATGGTGAGAAAATCCCCGTGTGGTTGTTAGGCTCCAGCCTTTACAGCGCGCAACTTGCGGCGCAGCTTGGTCTGCCGTTTGCGTTTGCCTCACACTTCGCGCCGGATATGTTGTTCCAGGCGCTGCATCTTTATCGCAGCAACTTCAAACCGTCGGCACGGCTGGAAAAACCGTATGCGATGGTGTGCATCAATATTATCGCCGCCGACAGCAACCGCGACGCTGAATTTCTCTTTACCTCAATGCAGCAAGCCTTTGTGAAGCTGCGCCGTGGCGAAACCGGGCAACTACCGCCGCCGATTCAAAATATGGATCAGTTCTGGTCACCGTCCGAGCAGTATGGCGTGCAGCAGGCGCTGAGTATGTCGCTGGTGGGTGATAAAGCGAAAGTGCGTCATGGCTTGCAGTCGATCCTGCGCGAAACCGACGCCGATGAGATTATGGTTAACGGGCAGATTTTCGATCACCAGGCACGCCTGCATTCGTTTGAACTGGCGATGGATGTTAAGGAAGAGTTGTTGGGATAGTGTGTCTTAACGCGGGAAGCCTTATCCGAGATGGCAACGCTGTCCTACGTAGGCCTGATAAGCGAAGCGCATCAGGCATTGTGTAGGCAGCAGAAATGTCGGATAAGGCACCGCTGATTACTGATACACCGGCAGCAAATTAAAGCTCGATAAGATATGGACCAGTGCGTTGCCAACGCCAAATACCAGAATCAGCATAATCATCGGCTTGCCGCCCCAGACGCGGAATTTCGGGCTACCAAAGCGTTTACGCGATGCGCGGGCCAACAGCGCCGGAACAATTGCCGCCCAGATGGTAGCCGCTAAGCCAGCATAACCAATGGCGTACAGGAATCCGTTAGGAAACAGCAGGCCACCCACAACAGGCGGGGCAAAGGTCAGCAACGCTGTTTTCAAACGGCCCATAGCCGAGTCGTCGAAACCAAACAGATCTGCCAGATAGTCAAACAAACCCAGCGTTACGCCAAGGAACGAACTCGCTACCGCAAAGTTTGAGAACACGACCAGCAGAAGATCCAGGCTACGGCTGTTCAGCACGCCACTTAATGCCTGTACCAGCACATCTATATTGCCGCCCTTCTCTGCGATGCCGATAAACTCCGGACGTGGGATGTTACCCATCGTCGCCAGCAACCAGATGGTATACAGCGCCAGCGCCATCAGCGTACCGTACACCAGGCATTTGACGATGGTTTTCGGATCTTTACCGTAATATTTCATCAGGCTCGGCACGTTACCGTGATAACCAAACGACGCCAGGCAGAACGGCAGGGTCATCAACAGATACGGTGCATAAGACGCATTGCTTTCGGCGACGTTGAACAATGTCGCAGGCTGTACATGCCCCAGCAGGCTGCCGAAAGTGAGGAAAAACGTAATGACTTTCGCCCCCAGCACAATCGCCGTCATGCGGCTGACAGCTTTAGTGCTCAACCACACCACGAACGCCACCAACAGTGCAAAACCAAATCCCGCCGCCCGTGCAGGCACATTTAGCGACATCTCTGCGAAGGTGTGATGCAGAATCGAACCACTGGCAGAAATATAAGCGTAAGTCAGGATATAGAGCACAAAGGCAATGGAAATGCCGTTGACCACGTTCCAGCCTTTGCCCAGCAAATCTTTGGTGATGGTGTCAAAGCTCGAACCGATTCGATAATTGAGGTTAGCTTCCAGAATCATCAAACCGGAATGCAGCATACAAAACCAGGTGAAGATTAGCGCCGCCATTGACCAGAAGAACCACGCACCGGACATGACCACAGGCAGAGAAAACATTCCTGCGCCAATAATGGTGCCGCCGATAATCACCACGCCGCCAAGCAGCGACGGTGACGTTTGGGTGGTGGTTAGTGTTGCCATAAGGGCTTCTCTCCAGTGAAAAATAGTGCGACTGCGTTGTTATGTGCTGCACTGTACCAGTACGCGAGTACAAAAGACAGAAAAAAAGCCCCGATTGTTAAAATCGGGGCTGTATATATTATTTTACAGATTGTTTTCGCTGTTCAGCGATGATTACGCATCACCACCGAAACGACGACGACCGGTAGAGTCATCACGACGCGGTGCGCGGCCTTCACGACGTTCGCCGCTAAAACGACGACCATCACCACGACCACCTTCACGGCGTTCACCGCTGAAGTTACGACCGCCTTCACGACGTTCTCCACTGAAACCACGACCACCGCCACGACGCTCTCCGCCAGTATGCGGCTGTGCATCGCCCAGCAACTGCATGTTCATCGGTTTGTTGAGAATGCGAGTACGCGTAAAGTGTTGCAGTACTTCACCCGGCATACCTTTCGGCAGTTCGATGGTGGAGTGAGAAGCAAACAGCTTGATGTTACCGATGTAACGGCTGCTGATGTCGCCTTCGTTAGCAATTGCGCCAACGATATGACGAACTTCAACACCATCATCACGACCCACTTCAATGCGGTACAGCTGCATGTCGCCAACATCACGACGTTCACGACGCGGACGATCTTCACGGTCGCCACGCGGGCCACGGTCGTTACGATCGCGCGGACCACGGTCGTCACGGTCACGGAATTCACGTTTCGGACGCATCGGCGCATCTGGCGGAACAATCAGAGTACGTTCACCCTGTGCCATTTTCAGCAGTGCGGCTGCCAGAGTTTCGAGATCCAGTTCTTCACCTTCTGCAGTCGGCTGAATTTTGCTCAGCAGTGCACGGTATTGATCCAGATCGCTGCTTTCCAGCTGCTGCTGTACTTTAGCGGCAAATTTTTCCAGACGACGTTTGCCCAGCAGTTCTGCGTTCGGCAGTTCTACTTCTGGAATGGTCAGCTTCATAGTACGTTCAATGTTGCGCAGCAGGCGACGCTCGCGGTTCTCAACGAACAGCAGCGCGCGGCCAGCACGACCCGCACGACCAGTACGACCGATACGGTGAACGTAAGACTCAGAATCCATCGGGATATCGTAGTTAACCACCAGGCTGATACGCTCAACGTCCAGGCCACGAGCCGCAACGTCGGTCGCAATCAGGATATCCAGACGACCATCTTTCAGGCGTTCCAGAGTCTGCTCACGCAGCGCCTGGTTCATGTCACCGTTCAGCGCGGCGCTGTTGTAGCCGTTACGCTCAAGGGCTTCAGCCACTTCCAGAGTCGCATTTTTGGTACGAACGAAGATAATCGCCGCATCAAAATCTTCCGCTTCCAGGAAACGTACCAGTGCTTCGTTTTTACGCATACCCCAGACAGTCCAGTAGCTCTGGCTGATGTCAGGACGGGTAGTCACGCTGGACTGAATACGCACTTCCTGCGGCTCTTTCATAAAGCGGCGGGTAATGCGACGAATCGCTTCCGGCATAGTGGCGGAGAACAGAGCGGTCTGATGACCTTCCGGGATCTGCGCCATAATGGTTTCAACGTCTTCAATGAAGCCCATGCGCAGCATTTCGTCAGCTTCATCCAGAACCAGACCGCTCAGTTTAGAGAGATCCAGAGTGCCGCGTTTCAGGTGGTCCAGCAGACGGCCCGGAGTACCGACAACGATCTGCGGCCCCTGACGCAGGGCGCGTAATTGCACGTCATAACGCTGGCCGCCGTAAAGGGCAACCACGTTTACGCCGCGCATGTGTTTAGAGAAATCCGTCATTGCTTCAGCAACCTGTACCGCCAGTTCGCGGGTCGGTGCCAGCACCAGAATCTGTGGTGCTTTCAGCTCAGGATCAAGATTCTGCAACAGAGGTAAAGAGAATGCTGCAGTTTTTCCGCTCCCCGTCTGGGCCATACCCAGAACGTCGCGGCCATTCAGCAGATGTGGAATACACTCTGCCTGAATTGGAGATGGTTTTTCGTAACCCAGATCGTTAAGGGCTTCAAGGATAGGAGCCTTCAGGCCCAGATCTGCAAAAGTGGTTTCGAATTCAGCCATGTAGTACGTGTGCCTCAAAATTAATGGCGGCCAGTCTACATAACTCATCATGAAATTGATCAGCAATTTTCATTGAAAAGTGTGAACCGGCTCAAAGTAGGTGTATTAACGAACAACAACGCCCTCACCCGTTAAGGTGATGGCAATCAAATAAGATTACGGGCTGATGTGTACGTCAGCTATTGCTGGTCCGATTCTGCCAGGTCATCTTGGTCCTGGCCCAGGAGCGATAATTCCAACAATGCGTATCGGTGCTCAACAAAGTTATGAACGTTGTTGGCAACCGCCAGTTTGAACAGTGCCGTGGCGCTGTCCAAATCCCCCAGACTTAGGTAGTACTTACCTAAATAGAAGTTGGTTTCACTGAGATGCTCAGCGAGCGAGGTGTTATCCGTTGCGTCCGCCTTGAGCCTTTCCATTAACGTTTGTTCGCTAATGTTGCCCAGGTAGAACTCGACAATGTTCCATCCCCACTGCTCCTTGTCCGATTTTTCGAAGTGCTGTTTCAACACTTCTTTAGCCTGCTTCTCATCGAGCTTCTGCTCGGCGAGATAAAGCCACAGACTACGGAAAGGATCATTGGGATCGTCTTGATAAAACGCCAGCAGATCATCTTGCGCTAACTTGTCACGACCGCCGTAATATAATGCGATCCCGCGATTCAAGTGCGCGTAGTTGTAAGTTGGATCAAGCTCAAGTACAGAATCAAACGCTTCATAGGCAGCATCAAAATTGCCTGCCTGCGTTAAATATATGCCTAAGTAATTGAATACTTCAGGCATATCCGGTCGGATTGCCAGCGCCTGCGAAAAATCGTTACGCGCTAATGCCCTCAGACCAAGACTATCATACAACACTCCGCGCTCATATAAAAGCTGTGCGCGCTCGTCATCGGTTAAAGCCCGACTGGCAAGGATCTGTTCCATACGTGCCAGAATCACTTCCTGCTGTAAAGTCGGTTGCAATGGCACTGCGAGGACTTCACTTTTACGCCAGGAAGTATTACTGCATCCTGCAAGCGTAAGTGCTGTCGCAACGAAACACCAGCGCAAAAAAGGCTTCATTTCCCACTCCCGAAGACCACGGTTGAATGAACGTCCTGTTCCCGGTTGCTAACAAGGCGTCCTGCCCGGTTAAAAGCCCCCCGCCGCAGCGGAGGGCAAATGGCAACCTTACTCGCCCTGTTCAGCAGCCGGAGCTTCCGGTGCTGCAGCAGGTTGAGACTGCTCAGTCGCTTCTTTAATGCTCAGACGGATACGGCCCTGGCGATCAACTTCCAGAACTTTCACCGGCACTTCCTGACCCATCTGCAGGTAATCGGTCACTTTCTCAACGCGTTTGTCAGCGATCTGAGAGATGTGTACCAGACCTTCTTTACCGCCACCGATGGCAACAAATGCGCCAAAGTCAACGATACGGGTCACTTTACCATTGTAGACGCGGCCCACTTCGATTTCTGCAGTGATCTCTTCGATACGACGAATAGCATGTTTCGCTTTCTCGCCGTCGGTCGCTGCGATCTTCACAGTACCGTCATCTTCGATTTCGATGGTTGTGCCGGTTTCTTCGGTCAGGGCACGGATAACAGAACCGCCTTTACCGATAACGTCTTTGATCTTGTCTGGGTTGATCTTGATGGTATGGATACGCGGAGCGAACTCAGAGATATCGCCACGTGGCGCGTTGATCGCCTGTTCCATTACGCCCAGGATATGCAGACGCGCACCTTTAGCCTGGTTCAGCGCAACCTGCATGATCTCTTTGGTGATACCTTCAATTTTGATATCCATCTGCAATGCAGAGATACCGTCGCGGGAACCCGCAACTTTGAAGTCCATATCGCCCAGATGGTCTTCGTCACCCAGAATGTCAGACAGTACAACGTAGTTGTCGCCTTCTTTCACCAGACCCATTGCGATACCCGCAACGGCGGCTTTGATCGGCACACCTGCGTCCATCAGCGCCAGAGAAGCGCCGCACACGGAAGCCATAGAAGAGGAACCGTTGGATTCGGTGATTTCAGACACAACACGTACGGTGTACGGGAATTTGTCCATATCCGGCATTACAGCCAGCACGCCACGCTTCGCCAGACGACCGTGACCAATTTCACGACGCTTCGGAGAACCGACCATGCCAGTTTCGCCTACGGAGTACGGAGGGAAGTTGTAGTGGAACAGGAAGGTATCGGTACGCTCGCCCATCAGTTCATCAAGAACCTGCGCGTCACGTGCAGTACCCAGCGTTGCGGTAACCAGCGCCTGAGTTTCACCACGGGTGAACAGTGCAGAACCGTGAGTACGCGGCAGCACGCCAGTACGGACATCCAGACCACGGATCATATCTTTTTCACGACCGTCGATACGCGGTTCGCCTGCCAGTACGCGGCTACGAACAACATTTTTCTCGATAGCGTGCAGAATTTCACCCAGTTCGTTTTCGTCCAGGGTTTCGTCTTCAGCAAGCAGCGTCGCGATGGTTTCAGATTTGATCACGTCAACCTGCGCATAACGCTCTTGTTTGTCGGTGATGCGGTAAGCATCGCTCAGACGAGCTTCAGCCAGTGCAGCAACGCGTGCGTTCAGCTCTTCGTTTACCGGCTCCGGCTGCCAGTCCCAACGCGGTTTACCGGCTTCTTTCACCAGTTCATTGATGTTCTGAATAACAACCTGCTGTTGTTCATGACCGAACACCACTGCGCCCAGCATCTGGTCTTCGCTCAGCAGTTCAGCTTCAGATTCAACCATCAGTACAGCGGCTTCAGTACCCGCAACAACCAGATCCAGTTTGCTCTCTTTCAGCTCGTCCTGGGTCGGGTTCAATACGTACTGATCATTGATGTAACCCACACGGGCAGCACCAATCGGACCATTGAACGGAATACCAGACAGAGACAGTGCTGCAGAAGCACCAATCATCGCGACGATATCCGGGTTAACCTGCGGGTTAACAGAAACCACGGTGGCGATAACCTGAACTTCGTTGACGAAGCCTTCCGGGAACAGCGGGCGAATCGGACGGTCAATCAGACGCGCGATCAGGGTTTCGCCTTCGCTTGGGCGGCCTTCACGACGGAAGAAGCTACCCGGGATACGACCAGCAGCGTAGGTACGCTCCTGATAGTTAACGGTCAGTGGGAAGAAATCCTGACCTGGTTTGGCTTTTTTCTGACCAACAACGGTAACGAATACCGCAGTGTCATCCATGCTAACCATAACAGCGGCAGTGGCTTGACGCGCCATCATGCCAGTTTCCAGAGTTACGGTGTGTTGACCGTACTGGAATTTACGAACGATCGGATTAAGCAATGTAATATCCTTTCTCTTTCTTAGACAGCACCTTAACGGCGCTGGTGTTAATACCCGATCTTCTGCGCATCCTCGCGACTAATGACAACCCTAACCCAGCCTGATGTGGGTAAAGCCTCTCATTAGCCGCGCGAACCTCTGCAACGGAAGATCATTCATAGCAACAATACATTAGTTTCCAGTGAATTGCTGCCGTTAGCTTGAAAAAAGGGGCCACTCAGGCCCCTTTTCTGAAACTCGCAAGAATTAGCGACGCAGACCCAGACGCTCAATGAGCTGGGTGTAACGTGCTACGTCTTTACGTTTCAGGTAGTCGAGCAGTTTACGACGCTGAGAAACCATGCGCAGCAGACCACGACGGCTGTGGTGATCTTTTTTGTGCTCTGCAAAGTGACCCTGCAGGTGGTTGATCTGTGCAGTCAGCAGTGCTACCTGAACTTCGGTAGAACCGGTGTCGTTTTCACCACGACCAAACTCAGAAACGATTTTAGCTGTTGCTTCAGTACTTAGAGACATTTTAAAACTCCAAAGTATATAGAATGAAAGGACGCCGATCTCTAATTCAGCGATCCCAGTGTACGTTACGCAAAGTGTTAAACAATTTACGCGACGTTAAGCGGCAGTATTCTACTCGTAGCGACCTGTTATCGCAAGACGGTTAACATTACGCCGGGTATTCAACCACCAGGCGACGAGGCGCGACACGGCCTTCATCGTCAATTTCGCCCATACCGATAAACTTGCCGTTCTCACCTTCTGTAACACGAACCAGTCCTTCCAGCGGCGCACCAGATGTACGAACCGGGTTACCATTTTTGAAGTAAACAGAAGATGTTAACGGAAGATTCACTACCGGGTAGTCCGAAGCTGGACTGTCCATTGGCATCAATAATGGATCAAGCAATTGTGCCGCCGGAATCTCTTGCTGTTCAGCTTGCTCAACCAGTTCACGCAGATGTTCCAGAGTCACCATCCGTTCGACTGGATATTTACTTACTGCCAGACGGCGCAGGTAAATAACATGCGCGCCACAGCCGAGTTTTTCACCCAGGTCGTCAATGATGGTGCGGATATAGGTGCCTTTTGAGCAATGAATTTCCAGTTCCAGCTCATTGCCTTCATGACGAATAAACAGCAGTTCATAAACGGTAATCGGACGCGCTTCGCGTGGGACTTCAATGCCCTGACGCGCGTACTCATACAGTTTTTTGCCCTGATATTTCAGCGCCGAATACATCGAAGGGATCTGTTCGATATCGCCACGGAACGTATCCAGTGCTGCCGCCAGTTGCTCTGCACTAAAGGTTACCGGACGCTCCTTAACGATTTGTCCGTCAGCGTCGGAAGTATCGGTACGCTGCCCAAGACGCGCAATCACCCGATAACGTTTGTCGGAGTCCAGCAGATACTGGGAAAACTTCGTCGCTTCCCCAAGGCAAATCGGTAACATGCCGGTCGCCAGCGGATCCAGCGCTCCGGTATGCCCGGCACGGTTGGCGTTATAAATACGTTTCACTTTTTGCAGCGCATCGTTGCTGGACATACCCTGCGGTTTATCCAGCAACAAAACGCCGTTAATGTCGCGACCGCGACGACGAGGACGACTCATTAGTCCTCCTTGCTGTCGTCCGGGTTAACACGACGTTCTTCGTCATGTTTGACCACGCTGGTCACCAGGTTTGACATACGCATCCCTTCAACCAATGAGTTGTCGTAGAAGAAGGTCAGTTCCGGCACGATACGCAGGCGCATCGCTTTGCCCAGCAGGCTGCGGATGAAACCAGAGGCTTCCTGCAACGCTTTGATGCCTGCTTTAACCGCGTCTTCATCTTTGTCGTTAAGGAACGTCACATATACTTTCGCATACGCCAGGTCACGAGACATTTCGACACCGGAAACGGTGGTCATCATGCCCAGACGAGGATCTTTAATTTCGCGTTGCAGGATGAGAGCGATCTCTTTTTGCATTTCCTGCGCTACGCGCTGCGGGCGACCAAATTCTTTCGCCATAATAAATTCTCCTGACAAAAAAGGGGCCATAAGCCCCTTTTTAAAATTAATTTCAGGTGGAAGGGCTGTTCACGTAGGCCTGATAAGACGCGCCAGCGTCACATCAGGCAACGGCTGCCGGAAGTGACGCAAACGCCTTATCCGGCCTACACCCAATCAACCTTAGGCAATCGTACGCTGGATCTCGATGATTTCGAATACTTCGATCACATCGCCAGTGCGGACGTCGTTGTAGTTCTTAACGCCGATACCACATTCCATACCGTTACGGACTTCGTTAACGTCATCTTTGAAGCGGCGCAGGGACTCCAGCTCGCCTTCGTAGATAACCACGTTGTCGCGCAGAACGCGGATCGGGTTGTGACGTTTAACCACACCTTCGGTAACCATACAGCCTGCGATGGCGCCGAATTTCGGTGATTTGAACACGTCACGCACTTCTGCCAGACCGATGATCTGCTGTTTCAGTTCCGGAGACAGCATACCGCTCATCGCCGCTTTAACTTCATCGATCAGGTTATAGATGACGGAGTAGTAACGCAGATCCAAGCTTTCCGCTTCAATCACTTTACGTGCAGAGGCATCAGCACGAACGTTAAAGCCAACCAGGATGGCGTTGGATGCAGCCGCCAGGGTGGCGTCGGTTTCGGTGATACCACCTACACCAGAACCGATAATCTTCACTTTAACTTCGTCAGTAGACAGTTTCAGCAAGGAGTCGGAAATCGCTTCCACAGAACCCTGTACGTCTGCCTTCAGGACGATATTCACTTCGTGAACTTCGCCTTCGGTCATGTTGGCGAACATGTTCTCGAGTTTAGATTTCTGCTGACGCGCCAGTTTAACTTCACGGAATTTGCCCTGACGGTACAGTGCAACTTCACGAGCTTTCTTCTCGTCACGAACAACGGTAACTTCGTCACCCGCAGCCGGAACACCGGACAGGCCAAGGATTTCCACCGGAATGGACGGGCCTGCTTCCAGCACTTCCTGACCGAGTTCGTTACGCATTGCACGAACACGACCGTATTCGAAGCCACACAGAACGATGTCGCCCTTGTGCAGAGTACCTTCACGTACCAGCACAGTTGCAACCGGACCACGACCTTTATCGAGGAAGGATTCGATGACCGCACCGCTCGCCATCCCGTTACGCACGGCTTTCAGTTCCAGAACTTCAGCCTGCAGCAGGATCGCATCCAGCAGTTCGTCGATACCTGTACCCGCTTTTGCAGATACGTGTACGAACTGGCTTTCACCGCCCCACTCTTCCGGCAGAATGCCGTACTGGGACAGTTCGTTTTTAACGCGATCTGGATCGGCTTCTGGCTTATCGATTTTGTTCACAGCAACCACAACCGGCACACCCGCCGCTTTCGCGTGCTGGATTGCTTCAATGGTCTGCGGCATTACGCCGTCATCTGCAGCGACAACAAGAACTACGATATCCGTTGCCTGCGCACCACGTGCACGCATTGAAGTAAACGCGGCGTGCCCCGGGGTGTCCAGGAAGGTGATCATGCCGTTTTCAGTTTCAACGTGGTATGCACCGATGTGCTGGGTAATGCCACCTGCTTCGCCAGAGGCCACTTTCGTTGAACGAATGTAGTCCAGCAGGGAGGTTTTACCGTGGTCAACGTGACCCATAATGGTCACGACCGGCGCGCGCGGTTCAGCCGCAGCGCCAGTATCACGGTCGCTCATTACCGCTTCTTCCAGTTCGTTTTCACGACGCAGGATAACTTTGTGGCCCATCTCTTCGGCAACCAACTGTGCGGTTTCCTGGTCGATGACCTGGTTGATGGTTGCCATTGCACCCAGTTTCATCATCGCTTTGATAACCTGAGAGCCTTTAACCGCCATCTTGTTCGCCAGTTCGCCAACGGTGATGGTTTCGCCGATCACCACGTCACGGTTAACGGCCTGAGCTGGCTTCTGGAAGCCCTGCTGCAGTGAAGAACCTTTACGTTTTCCGCCTTTACCGCCACGTACTGCTGCGCGCGCTTCTTCGCGATCGGCCTTAGATTCAGAGTGTTTGTTGCCTTTTTTCGGACGCGCTGCTTTCGCGTTACGACCACGGCCACGACCGCCTTCGACTTCACGATCGCTTTCGTCTTCTGCCTGGCGAGCATGTTGAGAGGTTGTAACGTGATAATCGCTGGAATCTTCGGTCGGTTCCGCGCTATCAGTCCATTTGTTTTCTTCCGCCATACGACGTGCTTCTTCAGCAACGCGACGTGCTTCTTCTTCGAGTTTACGACGCGCTTCTTCTTCAGCTTTACGCTTGAGCTCTGCAGCTTCCTGCTCACGGCGGGCTTTTTCAGCCTGGGCGTTTTTAGTCATATCGTCTTGTTGATTGCTCACTTTGTCTTTTTCCGCAGCTTCACGTTTCGCTTGTTCAGCGGCTTCACGTTTAGCTTGTTCTGCGGCCTCACGTTCAGCTTTTTGTTGCGCCTCGCGTTTGGCCAATTCTTCTGCCTCACGACGGGCTTGCTCTTCCGCTTCACGCTGCGCTTGCTCTTCCGCTGCAAGGCGTTCAGCCTCTTGCGGATCGCGTTTCACAAAGGTGCGTTTCTTGCGGACTTCGATTTGTACCGATTTGCTTTTTCCACCGGTACCAGGAATGTTAAGGGTGCTACGTGTTTTACGTTGCAGCGTTAATTTGTCCGGCCCTGAATTTTTCTGATTCAGGTGGTCAATTAAAGTCTGTTTCTCTTGTGCAGTCACAGAGTCGTCAGCAGACTTCCGGATACCTGCATCAGCAAATTGCTGTACCAGGCGTTCCACGGAGGTCTGTCGCTCTGCGGCCAGCGTTTTAATCGTTACATCTGTCATGCTGTTCCTTCCTGCTACAGTTTATTACGCTTCGTCACCGAACCAGCAAATATTACGGGCAGCCATAATCAGTGCTCCGGCTTTTTCGTCGGTCAACCCTTCGATATCAGCCAGATCATCAATGCCCTGTTCGGCGAGATCTTCCAGCGTACAAACGCCACGGGCGGCCAGTTTGAATGCCAAATCACGATCCATCCCTTCAAGGTTCAGCAGATCGTCAGCCGGTTTGTTATCACCGAGGCTTTCTTCCTGGGCCTGTGCAATGGTGGCCAGTGCATTTTTAGCACGCTCGCGCAGTGCTTCAACAGTCGGCTCATCAAGGCCTTCAATTTCCAACAGCTCTTTCATCGGCACATAGGCCAGTTCTTCCAGCGTCGAGAAGCCTTCTTCTACCAGGACAGTGGCAAAGTCTTCGTCAATGTCGAGATAACGGGTGAAGGTATCGATCGCTGCGTGTGCTTCCGCCTGATGTTTAGCCTGCAGGTCGTCAACGGTCATTACGTTGAGTTCCCAACCACTCAGCTGCGAAGCCAGACGCACGTTCTGACCGTTACGGCCAATTGCTTGCGCCAGATTACCAGCTTCAACGGCGATATCCATGGTGTGTTTATCTTCATCCACCACGATAGAAGCAACGTCTGCCGGTGCCATTGCATTAATAACGAACTGCGCCGGGTTATCATCCCACAGGACGATATCGATACGCTCGCCGCCAAGCTCGGTGGAAACTGCCTGAACACGGGCACCACGCATACCGACACAAGCACCTACTGGATCGATACGTTTATCGTTGGTTTTCACCGCGATTTTCGCACGAGAGCCAGGATCGCGAGCGGCAGCTTTAATTTCAATCACTTCTTCGCCGATTTCCGGCACTTCAATGCGGAACAGTTCGATCAGCATTTCCGGTTTGGAACGGGTGACGAAAAGCTGCGCGCCACGCGCTTCCGGGCGAACGGAATAAAGCACGCCACGAACGCGGTCGCCAGGGCGGAAGTTTTCACGCGGCAGCATGTCTTCACGCAGGATGACAGCTTCAGCATTGTTACCCAGATCCAGAGAGATGTTATCGCGGTTTACTTTTTTCACCACGCCGGTGATGATTTCACCTTCGTGTTCACGGAACTGATCAACAACCATCGCGCGTTCGGCTTCACGAACTTTCTGCACGATAACCTGTTTTGCCGTCTGAGTCGTAATGCGGTCAAAGGTGACAGACTCAATCTGATCTTCAACATAATCGCCCAGGTTCAGGCTTTCATCTTCAAAACGCGCAGCTTCAAGGGTGATTTCTTTGGTCGGCTGTGTGACTTCATCAACAATCAGCCAGCGACGGAAGGTGTCAAAATCACCACTTTTGCGATCGATCTGTACGCGAACGTCGATCTCTTGTTCATATTTTTTCTTGGTTGCTGTAGCCAACGCGCTTTCCAACGCTTCGAAAATTTTCTCGCGAGGCAGCGCCTTTTCATTGGAGACGGCTTCAACTACAGCCAAAATTTCTTTGTTCATCGCGGGGTTTTCACCTCATCCAGACTATTAAAAGTGGGGAACCAGGTTCGCCTTCTGGATATTACTCAGCGCGAACACTTCATCTTTACCTTCGACGGTAACTGTGATCATTTCACCGTCTACCGCTTTGATAACGCCCTGCCATTTACGACGGTTTTGTACCGCCATGCGGAGAACCAGAGTCACCTCTTCTCCGACAAAACGGGCGTAGTGTTCAGCCGTGAACAGTGGGCGATCGAGACCCGGTGAGGAGACTTCCAGGTTATAAGCAACGGTGATGGGATCTTCAACATCCAACACGGCACTTACCTGGTGGCTCACATCAGCACAATCATCAACATTGATGCCATCTTCACTATCAATATAGATGCGCAGTGTGGATGTGCGACCGCGAATAAACTCGATGCCAACCAGTTCAAAACCCAGGGCCTCAACTGGCGCAGTAATCATCTCTGTTAATTTTTGCTCTAATGTGGACAAGCCCACCCCCAAGACATAAAAAAAGGGCCTAAAGCCCAGTTATTCTGTAGTCAGATAACAAAAAACCCCGATAAATCGGGGCTTTATATAACTGAACCCTATAACCGCAAATGCGGTCTGGAGCACTTTCCAGAAGGATTTTTTCAAATCCCACTACGAAGGCCGAAGTCTTCACAGTATATTTGAAAAAGAACTCTAAGGGAAAGTGGTTGCGGGGGCCGGATTTGAACCGACGACCTTCGGGTTATGAGCCCGACGAGCTACCAGGCTGCTCCACCCCGCGCCTGAAACGTGGCAAATTCTACTCGTTTTGAGTAAAAAATGCAAATACTGCTGGGATTTGGTGTACCGAGACGGGACGTAAAATCTGCGGTCATTATAGTGATCTACGCCACATTTTGTCAACATTTATTGCTACTCACGTGAATGGATATCCTGTTCACTTTCATTGATTGAATAATTTCTACCTCACCTTACTTCTTTTAAGCGCATTATTTTACAAAAAACGCACTAAACTCTTCCGGTCTCCGATAAAAGATGATTAAATGAAAACTCATTTATTTTGCATAAAAATTCATTTAGAGCGGAAATCCAGGCTCATCATCAGTTAATCAAGCAGGGTGTTATTTTATGACGACGATTCTCAAGCATCTCCCGGTAGGTCAACGTATTGGCATCGCTTTTTCTGGCGGTCTGGACACCAGTGCCGCACTGCTGTGGATGCGACAAAAGGGAGCTGTTCCTTATGCATATACTGCAAACTTGGGTCAGCCAGACGAAGAGGATTATGATGCGATCCCTCGTCGTGCCATGGAATACGGCGCGGAGAACGCACGTCTGATCGACTGCCGCAAACAACTGGTGGCCGAAGGTATTGCTGCTATTCAGTGTGGCGCATTTCATAACACCACCGGCGGCCTGACCTATTTCAACACCACGCCGCTGGGCCGCGCCGTGACTGGCACCATGCTGGTTGCTGCGATGAAAGAAGATGGCGTTAACATCTGGGGTGATGGCAGCACCTATAAAGGAAACGATATCGAACGTTTCTATCGTTACGGCCTGTTGACCAACGCAGAACTGCAAATTTACAAACCGTGGCTTGATACTGACTTTATTGATGAGTTAGGCGGTCGTCATGAAATGTCTGAATTTATGATTGCCTGCGGTTTCGACTACAAAATGTCGGTCGAGAAAGCCTACTCCACCGACTCCAACATGCTTGGTGCGACGCACGAAGCGAAAGATCTGGAATATCTCAATTCCAGCGTCAAAATCGTCAACCCGATTATGGGCGTGAAATTCTGGGATGAGAGTGTGAAGATCCCGGCAGAAGAAGTCACGGTACGTTTTGAACAGGGTCATCCGGTGGCGCTGAACGGCAAAACCTTTAGCGATGATGTGGAAATGATGCTGGAAGCCAACCGCATCGGCGGTCGTCACGGCCTGGGCATGAGCGACCAAATCGAAAACCGTATCATCGAAGCGAAAAGCCGTGGCATCTACGAAGCTCCGGGGATGGCGCTGCTGCATATCGCTTATGAACGTCTACTGACCGGTATTCACAATGAAGACACCATCGAGCAGTATCACGCGCATGGTCGTCAGTTAGGCCGTTTGCTGTACCAGGGACGTTGGTTCGATTCCCAGGCATTGATGCTACGTGACTCTCTGCAACGCTGGGTTGCCAGCCAGATTACAGGTGAAGTTACTCTGGAGCTGCGTCGCGGGAATGATTACTCCATCCTCAATACCGTCTCTGACAACCTGACTTACAAACCAGAACGTCTGACGATGGAAAAAGGTGACTCGGTGTTCTCGCCAGATGATCGTATCGGTCAACTGACCATGCGTAACCTGGATATCACCGATACTCGCGAGAAACTTTTCGGTTATGCCAAAACGGGTCTGCTCTCATCTTCTGCCGCTTCCGGCGTACCGCAGGTTGAGAATCTGGAAAACAAAGGCCAGTAATTCGACGTTAACCCTGCCCATCAAGGGCGGGGTTATCTGGATTTCCTCTGTAAAATCTTTTCTTATAATGCCAGGCGCATTATGCAAAGATGAAAGATGAGATAAACAATGAGATTGAAAATAGGGAAGGCGACTCGCAATAAATCTTATAGTCGCCTTCATATGAGTAAAATATTCTCTTTATCGATTTCACCGATGAAATTATTACGTCATCCTGTGTCAGGAACCGATCTTCGCACTTATAGCTGACGTTGATCCAGATTGCTATATATTGCCTTTATTTCATTTTTTACGCCTTCGCCACGGTACACCAAAGACGTATCGTATCGTTGATATTTATCTTCCCGCGAGGCGCTAAACCAGTTAAAAGATCCGACGCACAGCAGTTCTTCATCCTCAATCACAATTTTGCTGTGGACACGATTAACCAATTTCGTAGCGATGCCCATATTATTGAGCTTTTCAACAGCATCATTCAGCAGATGTCGTTTCTCCTGACGCTTACCATCATCGACATGCGCTATATTGCAGTTTTTATCCGTCACCACGGTAATATCAATGCCCCGGGAACGGGCCAGAGCCATTGACGCCAGAAACCCGGTTTGCTCCACTTTTTGCCAGGATAACCAGGGAGAAATAATCGTTATTTTCTTTTGCGCCCCGGCAAGAGCCTTATTCAAAAATGCATCATGCTGCTCCACACCATGCAGCGTTGAAATCTGTGCATTTGCGGAACTTAAATCTTGTCGTTTCTGAAACTCAAATTGCAACGCATTGTTGTCTGAAGCAAACAGATATGTAGCCAGTAATCCTCGCGGCGAAGAAGCTGGCTGCATCTCAATAAGATCCATATCCCCAAAAACCAGAAAACTATCTTTCGCACGTGAGACTGCGACATTCAGGATGCTGCTATTGCTGTCAATAAACCGCCCATCCTCATGTTTTGAATAGACCGTAGAGAAAAGAACTATCGCCCTCTCCGCCCCCTGCAAGGAGTGCACAGTTCCCACGGTCAGCGAATCATCTTCGTCACTGCAATTAATCTCCAGCTTACGCAATGACGTCTTGATGGCATTAACCTGTGCCGAAAATGGCGTCACAATGCCAACGACTTTATACAACGGTTCCCCGTAATGGCGTTCTATTTCTTCCTTATGAGCCACCAGCCATGCTGCAATTGTTTCAGCTTCGAGGGAGTTGTAACGGCTACCTCCATTTGGCTTCATACCCCTGCCGTCAATATGCAGATACCCCATTGCCGGGAAAATCGTCTCTTTTTCCAACCCTCTTTTGGGCTGCAACTTACCGTGATAGCAAAGTGAGTTGCAGTAGCCAATGATGTTATCGAAGCAGCGACGATGCTCATACAGATACATTCCGCGCTCAAACTTGGGATCATACTGATAGCGAGAATTGTATTGAGCAACCTTCATCACACTGCCGGATGCCGCACTTTTTCCAGACTCACACACATGGGAATATGCATTCATTAACTCTTCCTGAGTGACACCAGGAAGAATGTTATCCTCCAGCATATTGCCTATATCGGCGGCGGGTAGACAATTCCAGATAGGTGCTATTTGTTCTGTATCGCCTATTACCAGAGATTTCTTCGCCAATGCAAATGAAGCCGCAGCAACCTCCGGGAGCACCTGCCCCGCTTCATCAACGATCAGTAAATCGGCAAAGTTATATAAATAATCATTACCAGGTTTTCTGTCCCTGTCGAAAGATTTTCTCCTGCTCATATGGTAAGGCAACATGTAGCAGGTCATCACCACACAAGGGGTAAGTTTCATTCTTCTTAACCAACGAGTCTTAACGCTAATTGCCTCATTGAGTCCTTTTTCTTTTTGCAGATTATTGATAGCCGCCATATCCATCAGCCAACGCCCCTCCCAATAATGGGTCGCTAACAAGAACGCTGGAAAACGGATCTGCGTATCGGCAAGCTCGTCTGCTCCGGCCAGGGTCAATTCATCGTCGCCCCTGTAACCCAGAGCATAAATCAACTCGCGCCATTGTTTTGCCGCTTCCATTTCGCGTCGGGCTATGTCCTGCGCAAAGTTGATGTTCTGTTGGCACTCCACCTGCTCTTTTTGCGTTTTAGCAATCAAACCATCAATAAACTCATCAATATCTTCGGGATAATTTCCCTGGAACGATGTCATTCTTGCGCCGAACGTAGAATCCAGGAAGAGGTTAATCTGGTAATGGCGTTTAGTGCGAACAGCAGGAAGCCATGACAAAATCGCATACACTAGCGACTCATCAGCACGGTATTGCTGCCACTGCGTTTTACCTCTGGCTAAAAGTGAAATTTCATTGCCAATATTAAAAAGGAGTGTGTTTTTGTCCTTAAGATACTGGTCGAGATTCTCACTGATGGCTCGCCGTTCATGGCGAATATCTTTGAGTCTGCGCCATGCGGGTTCAATTTGCTGAAGTTGCATAAACTGTGAAGTTAAACGCTCATGCAAAAGCTTCACTACATGCTCTGGTGAATTGCACTCCCCGACGCCAAAAGCCGCCTCAGCTTTTTCAAGGTAAAAGGCCCGGGCATTTGCCAGGTATTCCAGGGATTCAACGCGGTTAAAAAAATCTTCAGTCTGGTATTTTTTCGCAGCCTCAATCTTACGGCTTTTAGACGGAAAATAAGCGCCATAGCTTTTTACCTCCGGCAACCAACGTCCAGCCATTACGCCAAAACCAGTAGAGAAGTCTTTTCCAAAGGCTTCAATAATATTGGTGACGGCCTGATTGTTAGTTGATGTGGCAATAATTACAGGAGGTTCAGTTTGATTAAGTGCGGCTCTTGCCCATTCGGTGGCAATAATAGAAAGCACCAGCGTGGTTTTACCGGTTCCCGGGGGACCATTGACAGCGAGCATATCGCCTGGCCGTTGAGTCAGATAATGGCTCAGGGCATCGCGCTGCGCCACAGCCAGCGGGAATTTATCGCCAGAATGCCCCAGACGTTCGCAGAACATAGCATTCTTAGCGAGAAGTGGCTCCACCGGGGCTATCTCATTTGAGGCAAAACGCGTTAATAACGGAACCTTAACCTGACTCATCAGCAGATGATCATACATAGGCAGGATATGAACACTGGCCCCTACATGCTGGCTCGCTTTGACAATATAACCGTATCCAGCCCGTTCATATGGTTCAGGTGTAGCAACCCAATTTCCAGCAACGTTTCTTAAAAGGTTGTTTGATTGTTGAAGATAATTTTGCCAATGCTGGCGATACCTGGCATGGCGCTCCGCTTTCTCTTCGTCAGTTTCTTCATAATGTTCCGGTTCATCTTCATTAATAGTGGCTGTGTTATGCGTAGTTTTGTATTTGTCATATTGCGCCAACTCACCAATAGAAAAATGACCGGAAGGGAGAGGTTCAAGCAGATCGCGGGGAATAGTAGCTGAAGCAGCGGGGAACAAAAAACCTTCTCTATTCAGGAGAGCGGAAGTAACCAGTGGCGTGATAATTGTGGGTGCACCTGCCGTTTGTTCTTTGCCATGTTTTACTATGCGGTTCCACACCTGGGGTCGTAACACGACTTCAACGGTTTTTATCGACTCCCCCTCACCGTCAAAAAATGCCCGAATAGTCTCATCATCCAACTGCCCTGCGGTGATGTTTATCCAGCGGGTGAATGAGTCGGTATCTTTACGTGAAAACGTTCCTTTACCAGATTCGGCGTCAGCTAAGGAGTTGCGCCAGTATGAAGTGAATCCCAACGTATTGCTGTCCATTTTCCATTCCGTGACATAATAGAAATCATTGATTTCATTAATGTAAATATTATTTATGATTAAACATTGTCCACGATGCGAGCGCGATCGCAATAAATATTGTGCCTGGAGGATGAATTAGATTTTCTGAAAGAGCTGAATCCTTAATAAATGAGCGCATACATACCTGGTTCGATATTCTTAAGGGATTTAATATGGATTGAATCAGGTTGACGTTAGTTGAAAAAAACAGCAGAAAAGATTTGTATAGTGCGGATTTTAGTGACTAGTCCTGATATAAGTTGACACTTTTCTGTCTGTAAAACGCCTGATGAACGTCATCGGGCGTTTTGTATTTCAGGGCCAGATGTGGCCGCTCACAGTTATAAATTGTCACGGACTCTTTTACCATTTCCCGGGCCTGCATCAGGTCTGCAGGACGCGAGAGTAAAAACTCATTTTTCAGGATACCGTTTATTCGCTCAGCCAGTGCGTTCTGGTAGCAGTCATAACCATCAGTCATTGAACAGGTTATTCCGTTTCTCTCATGGACTGACTGATAAAGAGCTGAACAGTATTGCAACCCTCTGTCAGAGTGATGTACCAGAGGACCTGTCGTTTTTCTTCGCCTCAGAGCCTGTCTGAACGCTTTTACCACATTTTCTGTCTGCAGATTTTCCCCGACATGGTAACCCATGATTTTTCTGGAGCAGGCATCAGTGACCAGACTCAGATAAGCCATGCCGCTGAGCAGGGGAAGGTAAGTAATGTCGGCAACCCAGACCTGCTCTGGCTCAAGGGCGGTAACCTGCTCCGGGCCGGGTTTCAGCAGATTGGGATACCGGTAAAAGCGGTGATGGCTGTTGGTAGTTTTGTGATATGCCCGCTTTACTGGCACCAGGAGCCGATATTCATCCAGCAGGTTAAACAAACGGTCTCGTCCGATATTCAGCCTTTTATCGGCCTGCGTGTTCAGCAGATAGTGCAGTTTACGCGTACCGATTCGCGGCTGACGACATCTGATACGGGCAACAAAATCAAGAACCTGAGCATGATGTTCCTGCCGTTTTCTGCGCCTTGCGTTGTCCTGATACCATGCCTGTCTGCTGTGCCCCAGGAACTGACATGCACGCGTAACAGTTATTTTTGGGGCCGAACTTTGCGCGAGGACTTGCCGGGCCGCTTTTTTACGATACTCACCCCATAATCATTTTTCAGGACATTGATAACCGACTAAAAAAACTCAGCTTTCTGGTTCGCCAGCTCAAGCTGCTCTTCAAGTTATCTGGTTCTTTGCTCGGGTGTGAGCGGGATAGTTGTCTGAGTCACAGGCAGTTTCCTCTTCACCAGATCAGGAAGTCCGGGACTCCAGTCAAGCTGGCCATATTTACGCAACCAGACAAGAACGGTGGAGCGCCCCTGAATGCCATACCGCTGCTGGGCCTGTTTATAAGTCATCTCGCCTTTTTCAACCTGCTCAACAACAGCTATTTTAAAGGATAGTGGATAATCACGTTGGGTGCGTTTGAACTCAGTCATCATCACGTTCTCCGGATTTAAGTCTGGAACGTGTCAACGCTATTCAGGACGGGTCATAGACACAAAAAAAGCCGCTATTGAGCGACTTGATTTGCATACTTTTGGTGCGAAGGCCGGACTCAAACATCAAAATAATTTAATGATAAAAAACAAATAATAAAACACAACAATGAAATATGCCCCCTTTTGTGCCCCCACTGTTTTTCTGACCAATCTATTTTCAGCCCATCAATAAATCGGAAAGTTAAATCATTTTTAATCAGTAAGTTTGGATCCGTAGCTCGGATCCAAACCAGTGCATCTTTTATCCACATAAAAATTTTTTTTTCGAAAGAACTGTTCACACTGTTCACCTTCCTGTTTTCTCCTTTTATTTCAGAGTGATAGGTGGTGAATAATGGGTGAAGGGTGAACATTCGATTCTTCACCTCCGGCATTCTGCCGGTGTGACTCATACCGGTGATTAATCCCCCGTACTGAAATCACTCAGGAAGAAAAAAGTTTTTTTTGATTTGATTGTTCACACTGTTCACCTTTCGTTTTTCTCTTTTAATTTCAGTATGATAACGGGTGAATATACGGTGAAGGGTGAACACTGGATTGTTCACCTTCGGGGGATGTCGGGATAAAAAAAAGACCGGCAGATGCCGGTCAGGTGGGTCAGGTTGTTGCAGGGGCGTCACATTTTGGCAGCCAGTCGCCGTAGCTTTCCTCTTTCAGCGTCAGGTTGGTCTGTATCCCCTGTTTGGTATGGCGCTTCTCGTAATTCAGTCCGTATTCCTTCAGCATCACCGGCAGCCCCAGCCCGAACATTTTCAGACTGAGTACATTCCGGTAGCCGTTTGCCTCCATGTAGGCCAGATAGGCGTGATAGAGGTATTTACGGTAATTGCGCGGGATGATACTGGCGTTCCCCATATACATGCCGCTGGTCTGCGGCAGGGTTTCCAGATAGCCGATAAAATCAAACGTCGGGTCGGCATCCCGTTTGATGTTCAGTGCCTCGTCTGAGTTCTGCTGGGACTGAAGCAGTGACCGGGCGAGCATCGGGTCGCTGAACTTCTGCATCAGGTGACGCACGATGACCGCCAGCTCGCGGGTGATTTTGTCCTTAAGCTGCGGGTCGCGCTCCTGCGGGGCTATCTGTTCCGGGAAGTGAATAATCACCCGCCGGCGTGACACGCCGCCGCTGCGGTCGGTGAAGCGCATCGGGTTATTGTTCACGGCCAGAATTACCGCCGGGATATGCGTGGAGTATGCATCCCGGTATTTCGGGTCAACGGACACCGCATCGCCGCCGGTGATGGCCTTGAGTCCGGCTCCTTCGCCGCTCCATTTTTCCTGGTCCGGCAGGCGTATCAGTGAGAAGCCAGTTAACGCGGCACGTTCACGCAGGGATTCCAGCGTCTCGATGGTGGCCGACGTGGCGTTATCCTCACCGGCCAGCAGGGTGGCTATTTCGGCCATGATACTTTTGCCGCTGCCGCCGGGACCGGTCACCTCCAGAAAGAGCTGCCAGTCGTAGCGGTTTGCCAGCACCATAAACAGTGCGGCCAGAATCACGTCGCGTTTTTCCGCACGGCCACCGGCGGCACGGTCAAGCCAGCGCCAGAACGCGGGGGCGTGGGTCTCCAGCGTTTCACCGTCCACCGGCGGGGTGAAATCCACATCGCACAGGGTGCGCATCCAGTGTGACGGACTGTGCGGGTGGAACGTGCCGTTCTGCGTGTCGAGCACGCCGTTACGAAAGCCAATCAGGCGGCGGGAGGGGGCTTCCTGCTGCGGAATAATCAGCTTCAGGGTGTCCACCACGGAGGCCACCTTCCCGGAGGAGAACGGCGCGCGCAGACGCTGAAACAGCCCGGCCACATCCCGGGCAAAGTCCTGTGGCGGCAGCACCTTCCAGACACCATTTTCATAGCGGGACAGAAGCTGGCCGTTGGCATCGACCGCGAGCGCCTCGCCGTAATGCTCATAGATACGCATGGCCTTTTCGCTGGTACTCATGGCGGAAAACTCTGCTTCGCTCATGGTGTCGAACGGGCTTTCAGCCGGTGGCCGGATGGCATCGTAAATGGCCTTACGGGTGGCCTCCCCGCCGTACTGCGTGAAGGCATCATTCCAGTCACCGAAGACCGGCGGCAGGGCAACAACGCCCTCACACACATCTGCGGCTGCGGCGGCTTTTTTCTGGCCGTCACCGCTGAGGTCACGGTCTGCGGCAAGGACAATCTGACAGGCCGGATGCTTCTGCCGGGCAAGGCTGGCCAGAGAAAGGAGGTTCACGGAAGAAAGCGCCACCATCACCGTTTCACCGGTCAGGTGATGTACGGTAAGTGCGGTCGCGTATCCCTCCGCTATCCACAGACGTTTTCCGGCCTGATTCTGTCCTTCAAGGGTGTGACAGGTGCCCCTGACCTGTCCGCCTTTCAGGGTGCGCTTACGGCCGTCAGCACTGATTAACTGAAGGTTAACCAGTTCGCCGCTGTCGTCATACAGTGGCACCACAAGGTCACCGGCGCGCCAGCTCACGCCACCGGCTCTGTGTGTGCCGGTCAGCATCCGGCATTCCCGGCCGGGAAAGCCCTTGCGGGTCAGGTAGGCGTTACCGGTTCCGGGACGGGTTTTTGCCATCAGGGTTTGTGCCAGTGCGGCGGCGTTCTTCCGGGCAGCGTCTGTTTCAGCAACGGCGGCGGCCGTCACTGCCGGGTCAGCCGGGGGCAGACTGCCGGTCACGGCAGCCACCTTTGCGGCCGCGTCGGACGGGGAAACACCAAACACCTTTTCAACCAGTTTCAGGCCGTCACCGGCACCACACTGATTGCAGTACCAGGTGCCGCGCCCCTCCCTGTCATCAAAACGGAAGCGGTCACTCCCGCCACAGACCGGACAGGGCTGATGACGTTTTTTCAGCACCTGAATCCCCAGCGCCGGGAGGATACGCGGCCAGTGGCCGAGTGCATGGCTGACGGTGGCGGTTACGTTCATTTTCATGGTGTTGTTCTCCTTCAGTGCAGTACCGGTGCTTTTATGTGACGGGCACAGAGTTCATCCATCACAACCAGCCCGAGAAAGGACAGCGACGGTGCGGCCTTCAGGGGGCCGGATTCCATTAAATCTTCCAGCAGGGCACAGGCTATCTGACGCCCTTTTTCCTCACCGTGCTGGCGCAGATAAAAGCCCTCCAGCTCAGCGGCGATGGCCGCCTCCAGTGATTCAAGGGTGAGATGCGGGTAGCGGTGCTGACGTTCGCACACGGTCAGCCAGGCACAGGCGACAGCACGACGGTAAAGGGCTGCGCGTAAGACGGGCGGTAAGGGTGTTTTCATTTGCTTTCCTCCCTGTGACAGATGACTGCATTCCGTGCCGGTTGCATTAACTGATAAGGCATATCTGCGTCTCCTGAAGACGTGCGTATCCCTGCGCGAATACGCACATTTAATTTTTCGGGTGTCGTTTTTTAATTACAGATAATTGCGGTAACTGTTATCCGGGGTGATTTCCGGGTCAGGCTCCGTGCGGGGAATTTCCCGCCATTCCCGCGCCACCGGTGCCGCCCGGCTGACCGGAACAGGGTCCTGCGGGTAAATATCCAGATATTTCTCCCGCCATTTCTGTAATTCCGGGTCTCCGGCCATTTCTTTCAGTACCGCATGCCGGTTTACGGGGCTGCGTTTGAACAGGTCAGGACGGTCACAGGTAAATTCCCGCAGAAAACGCCCCAGCGGGATGTCTGTGGTGCGCCCGTCAGCGAGGATACGCACAAGGATACTGAATTTACGGCGGTACGGATTCCAGACAATGTCCGGGCAGCGGTACGGCATTTCCCACGGAATACCGTCTTCCAGAATGCCGACCACGGCCACATCGGGAAAACCGGCAGAACGGTAAATCTCACCGGGCTGGGGAAAATCAAACATGCGTCTTGTCTCCCCGGTCTTTCTGCTGGGCGAGAAAATCGCGGCACAGGCCTTTGGCTTTCAGCTCATTCAGCACAAAATCAATATCTTCATTCAGGTAGCTGAAAATATGCGGAATGTAGAGCTGATGCAGGCCGGAGAGTTCACGGTGAATCAAATCACCCCCAACAAACTGGGATACGGCGCTGGCGCGGTTGAGCTTATGGTAAGCCTCAATGCTGAGGTGTTCACGGGCGTCATGACGCGCTGAGACGGTCTGAGGGGCTTTTTTATTACGCACGGGACACCTCCACCACCGGCAGACGGGCAGCAAGGGAGAGCACATAGTCACGGACAAGGGAACGGCGGGCGCTGCGTTCATCACCGGCGACGGTGCGAAGCATACAGATACGGGGATGACGGTCTGCGCGACGGACAGCCGCAAACACAAAGACAAATTCAGGGTGTGAGGGGGTAAGGGTCGTAGCCATAAGGCAACCTCCGATAACAGCGTAAATGACGCTATCGCCGGAGTTCTCACGCTCGATGGCGATAGCCCAGACGGGGGTGAGAATACCGGCGTTATCGGAAACCGGCCAGCCCGGAGGCTGCCCCGCCTGAGCTACCATTGACTCAGTGGCATAACATGCGATTGCGAACAGGATCATACCTGCACGGCAAACCACACGCCACACCATAATCTGGCGCTCTGTGGCGTTGATTGCGACACAAAAAAAGACGCATGGCGCGTCATATGTCGCCGATAACATACTCGGGTTCTCACGCCCGGCTGCCGATTTTGCGGCAGCGGAAAAACTATATCCGCAAATGCCGGAAAAAGGCAAGCCAGAAAAAGGGAGTTTTTGCAGAGCGGGCATCATCATGCGTCGTACCCCCGTTTGCGTCCGGCAATGCGCCCGGCCATCCATGCGGTGATTTCAGAGTGCAGCCAGGCCACATTTTTACCGCCAAGACTCACCTGCGGCGGAAATTCCCCCTTACGGATGAGTTCGTAGATGGTCGAGCGTGACAGGCCGCACAGGTGCATCACTTCCGGCAGACGTAAAAAACGCTCCTGTGTGATGTCCGGCAGCGGAATCAGTGGCGTCACAGGGGCGGGAGACGGGGAAGAAAAAACAGCTTGCATCGGGCTACCTCGTTAATGTCCATACAGCACCGGATAAGTCCGTCCGGCTTCGGGTAGCGCTTTATTTTGTGAATATTTTTGGCAGACGCAACAGGGGGGATTTGTTCAGGCAGCCTTACAATGGCTGTGTGTTTTTTATCCATCCGGACTGGAAGGGTCTCAAAGGGTTCTGAAGGACCTGGAATTTTTTATAGTGAAATACAAATTGTTTTTTCTTATTTATTTTAGTGAATTAATAAAAATAAAAAGTAATAAACAGCACAAAAAGCCCATCAACGGGTGAACAGTGGTGAACAGACGGTGAACAGTCATTACTGCAATTGTTCACCCTTTAACTTACTGTATTACTTATCTTTTTTATTAAGGTGAACAGAGGTGAACAGTAAAATATAAAAAAACAAACAGTAAGCCGGTTTTTCCTGCGACCTTTTCCTGGCTTGCCGGTGTGAGGATGAGTCTCCTGTGTCAGGGCTGGCACATCTGCAATGCGTCGTGTTGTTGTCCGGTGTACGTCACAATTTTCTCAACCTGAAGTGACGAGGAGCCGGAAAATGTCTGACAACACCATCCCTGAATATCTGCAATCCGCGCTGGCACAACTGGAAAAGGCCAGAGCTGCTCATCTTGAGAACGCCCGCCTGATGGATGAGACCGTCACGGCCATTGAACGGGCAGAGCAGGAAAAAAATGCGCTGGCGCAGGCCGACGGAAACGACGCTGACGACTGGCGCACGGCCTTTCGTGCAGCCGGTGGTGTCCTGAGCGACGAGCTGAAACAGCGCCACATTGAGCGCGTGGCACGCCGGGAGCTGGTACAGGAATATGACAATCTGGCCGTGGTGCTGAATTTTGAACGCGAACGCCTGAAAGGGGCGTGTGACAGCACGGCCACCGCCTACCGGAAGGCACATCATCACCTTCTGAGTCTGTATGCAGAGCATGAGCTGGAACACGCCCTGAATGAAACCTGTGAGGCGCTTGTCCGGGCAATGCATCTGAGCATTCTGGTACAGGAAAATCCGCTCGCCAACACCACCGGCCATCAGGGCTACGTCGCACCCGATAAAGCTGTCATGCAGCAGGTGAAATCATCGCTGGAACAGAAAATTAAACAGATGCAAATCAGCCTCACCGGCGAGCCGGTTCTCCGGCTGACCGGACTGTCAGCGGCAACACTCCCGCACATGGATTATGAGGTGGCAGGCACACCGGCACAGCGCAAGGTGTGGCAGGACAAAATAGACCAGCAGGGTGCAGAGCTTAAGGCCAGAGGACTGCTGTCATGATTTACTGCCCGTCGTGTGGACATGTTGCTCACACCCGCCGCGCACATTTCATGGACGATGGCACCAAGATAATGATTGCACAGTGCCGGAATATTTATTGCTCTGCGACATTTGAAGCGAGTGAAAGCTTTTTCTCTGACTGTAAAGATTCAGGAATGGAATACATTTCAGGCAAACAGAGATACCGCGATTCACTGACTTCTGCCTCCGGCAGTATGAAACGCCCGAAAAGAATGCTTGTTACCGGATATTGTTGTCGGAGATGTAAAGGCCTTGCACTGTCAAGAACATCGCGGCGTCTGTCTCAGGAAGTCACCGAACGTTTTTATGTGTGCACGGATCCGGGCTGTGGTCTGGTGTTTAAAACGCTTCAGACCATCAACCGCTTCATTGTCCGCCCGGTCACACCGGACGAACTGGCAGAACGCCTGCATGAAAAACAGGAACTGCCGCCAGTACGGTTAAAAACACAATCATATTCGCTGCGTCTGGAATGAGGGCTGCCGGTTAACACCGGCCGTCGCCGCACACCGTATTTTTATTCTTCAGCATGATGAGAAAGAGATAACGATGGAAAGCACAGCCTTACAGCAGGCCTTTGACACCTGTCAGAATAACAAAGCAGCATGGCTGCAACGCAAAAATGAGCTGGCAGCGGCCGAACAGGAATATCTGCGGCTTCTGTCAGGAGAAGGCAGAAACGTCAGCCGCCTGGACGAATTACGCAATATTATCGAAGTCAGAAAATGGCAGGTGAATCAGGCCGCCGGTCGTTATATTCGTTCGCATGAAGCCGTTCAGCACATCAGCATCCGCGACCGGCTGAATGATTTTATGCAGCAGCACGGCACAGTACTGGCGGCCGCACTGGCACCGGAGCTGATGGGCTACAGTGAGCTGACGGCCATTGCCCGAAACTGTGCCATACAGCGTGCCACAGATGCCCTGCGTGAAGCCCTCCTGTCCTGGCTTGCGAAGGGTGAAAAAATTAATTATTCCGCACAGGATAGCGACATTTTAACGACCATCGGATTCAGGCCTGACGTGGCTTCGGTGGATGACAGCCGTGAAAAATTCACCCCTGCGCAGAACATGATTTTTTCGCGTAAAAGTGCGCAACTGGCATCACGTCAGTCAGTGTAAAATTCCCCGAAAATCCGCCCGTTTTTACTGAAAAAAGCCATGCATCGATAAGGTGCATGGCTTTGCATGCGTTTCCCTGCCTCATTTTCTGCAGACCGCGCCATTCCCGGCGCGGTCTGAGCGTGTCAGTGCAACTGCATTAAAACCGCCCCGCAAAGCGGGCGGGCGTGGCGGGGAGAGCATTGCGCGCCATGCCGTGAGGATAATTATTTAATTAATATTCAGCTCATGACGTCTGTAATTGGGAAGAAGTGAAAAATGCTCATGTAACTTATGAATATTTAACGTTAAACCGATCAAATTCTAGGGTGAAAACATTGCCCGCACGAAGTCAATGGGGTTATGCTTAATTTTTGATCATGATACATATCCCAAGATAAGAAGCTAAGGAAAGAGCATGAATGTAGGGCATCTCAATTTCTTCAAGGTTAATAAGTGCGGTTTATACAAGGTAAATGATGACAATACCTATGGTTTAGAACTTAGCGAAACATTTGACCTCATACAGGATTGGGTGGGAACTAATCTCTTGCACTCACGATACCATGGGATCCAAAAGAAAAACCAAACAGATCAAAGTGTTATTGCAAGGATATTTATAAGGATGAAAATACTGGTGATTTCTTAGTCATGTTATGGAAATCTGATACTGATAGTACGGGCTCTTTATTAGGAGCTAGTGAAGACGGTGAAATCGGAAGCTCATCGGTGGTTAAATATACTAATAGCTACAGAGGGAAAAAAGTTATCTGGGGTCGGCCATGCTTTTATTGGGTTATACCTGAACTTGAAACTATAGTATCCATTAAATTCGACCATTCTGTTTGTGACTCTGAACTATTTCAAGACTATGTACACTCATCTATTACTAATAGAGTTAAACATAGCAAAAGGGTTAAAAATAAAACCGAGAAAGGTTATATAAGGCTATCTAATACCGATGACGAAGACTTATATAAATATATGTACAGGTTTGATATGAAGCTCAGAAGCTTAGAAACTACTCATACTGAGTTAGGTAAACTAATACCAAAAATAACACACATAGTTCGCAGGGAAACTATTATTATAAATCCAAATGATGCACGAGCTGATTGGTTAAAGACCTTTAGCACTCTCGTTCCATTTGTGTCCGGAAAGAAAAATGCCAAAACAAGACAAATTGAAATAAAAGCAGAAGCAAAACCATCCTTGAATGAAGTTCAAGAAATCATTGAAAAGTATTCGGCTGAGGATAGAGAAAAACGTCTTTGGGACAATGTTGGATTTGCTACAGACAAGGGTATAACTTGGGTGGATAAATATAGAATGCGTGATATTCTCAATGTCCCTTCTGACGACTATTCAACATATTCCGCCGCATATATTTACGAACAAATATCACACAAAAGAAAAGAATTTATTTCCCCTATATTAAAAGAATTAAAAGCATTACAATCTCAACCAAGAATAAAGAAAGCATCTGGAGAGGATTGAATATTGAAAGCTATAGCAGGCATAGCCAAATACACATGGATATACATGGCGATATTCATTATATCGCTGATGATTATTTCGTCATCCGATATTAACTATGTGTATAACGATTTTGCCAACTATTGCACTCTTCTCGTATCAGTTTCTGGAATGGTTTTTACTATTATGGGAATTTGGTTAGCGTTTCTTTACCCAAATGCTTTGCAGCGTATTGTGAACCCCAAAACTATAGAAACCGTTGATTTCACCGAACAACTGGAAGATACAAGAAGATTAGAAGCAATAGTTGGAAGTGTTCTAAAATCATCTTTCGTTATGATTACTTTACTTGTTGTATACTTAGTTAAACTAGTGTTTTTCAAAAGTCATCTTTATTTAGAGAGCCAAGATGTAATAAAAAACACATCTTTAGCATTAATTATTGCTATTTCGTACATGCAGATTGAGGCAGTAATTAGCGTAATACTTGCAAATGTTATGTTTATCAATGATTTACATAACAAGCGAGAGCAAAGAGACATTGATGATCAAGTATGAGGGAAAAATGAAAAGGAATATACGTGTTATACCTAAAAATATTCATAGCAAGTTAAGAAGGCTTGGTAATACAGTTGTTGCTGGCACTTCTATTGCATTTACGGAAAACCAATTAAAAAGTGGAGCATTAGAGCACCTTGGAATATATTTTGATAATGGTGTTAATGCTTATGAGACGTCGGTCATACCAGATCCATTGCAGGGTAAATATTCACTTAAAAATGTTTTTGGTGAAGAAATTGTCAGAAAAGACCTCCCAAAAGAAACTCATTACACTGAAATTGAGTCACCTAACTGGGGTGATAGCTCTAATGGTACACATACTGTTAGATTACCTTACGAGAAATATCCCAGAGACATTATACCACCAACACTCATAGCCATTGAAATTAATCACAAACAGCCCTCGGACAGCCATTTCATATTTAACTTCAGAGTAACTAGAATTTTAGATAAACAATCAAATAAGTTTGATGATGAATTATTATTTGATTTAAATCTTCTTCAAGAAAATCTTGGTAAATGTGGAATTGAGAATGCTGATAAACCCATATCGACTTATGCTGATACACTTATAGTCTCATGGGAAATATTTCCACCAGGTAGTAAAGAAGAAACTTTAGCAAGAATTTTTAGAGGTAAAAATATCACTTCCGACAAGAAAAATGTCGCTGAAAATAGATATGACTTCTTCATGAGTCTTGAACCTAAAAAAATCGTCACAGGAAACAGCACGTTCAGTAATTATATTGGAGCTATGCTGGAGGACGATTTGGTTGTATTTGAAAACATAGAATATGGTAATGCTATATATATCCTCTATGATAACTGGGATGATATCAGCAAGCTATCTCGAATTGACTTATTATCAGGAAGAGCAGGAAGTAATTTCGATAGAATAATCCATAGTGGCAATTGGAAAGATGAAGTACGAAAAAAAGTTGCTGCTGGAAGATTATGATCAAAGTGTTTAATACAGAAATAAACGCCTATATATTATAGGCGTTTATTTTCACTATCGACTTTTGTTTATTTTAGCAAAATCATAAGGTGTTATTGTTTTGCCCTTATTTGCTTGGAGATAATCAGCCCACCATTGAACCATCAATCGACGTTCATCCAAATGTTCAGAGGTGTGAATATAAGCAGCACGTACATTATTACGCTCTGAATGGCTCAACTGTCGTTCTATAGCATCTTCACTCCATAATCCGGACTCGCCCAACGCACCACGGGCCATCGTTCTAAACCCGTGCCCGCAAACTTCGGTTTTCGTGTCATAGCCCATCGCACGCAATGCGCTATTTACCGTGTTTTCGCTCATAACCTTAGTTGCGTCATGATCACCCGGAAAAAGCAGCTCTTTATCACCACTAATCTGCTTTAACTGGTTTAGCAAAATCATCGCCTGCCGACTAAGCGGAACGATATGTTCCTCTTTCATCTTCATGCCACGGTACAAGTAACGCACACCTTTAATTTCTTCTCGTTTTGCAGGTACTCGCCAGAGAGATTTATCGAAGTCGAACTCATCCCAACGCGCGAAACGTAACTCACTGGAACGCACAAAAGTTAGTAAGGAAAGCTCAACCGCGATCCGCGTCATTACACGGCCACGATATGCAGCAAGACGAGCAAGAAACTCAGGGAACCGGCTGGAGGGCAAAGCGGGGTAATGTCGCGCTTTGGTTGTCGATAGCGCACCGGCCATATCACTGGCTGGATTTGAGTCGATGTAATCGTTCTGTACTGCATAACGCATAATAGCCGTGACACGCTGCTGAAGGCGCTGTGCAACGTCATGCTTACCACTGGCATCAACTTTTTTAATCGGGGCTAATAGGTGGCTAGTTTTGAGCTGACGGATGTCAGATGAACCAATATGAGGAAAGATATAAAGCTCAAGATAACGTAGAACGCGTGATCGGTGATCTTCACTCCAGCGCTTATTACTAGCATGCCATTCACGAGCGATAGTTTCGAAAGAATATGCCCCCAATTATATCCGGATTTCAACGGACAACCTCGGAAGACGCAGGACGAAAAAATCGCTGCAAGCATTGATTTTAAAGGGATATTTGGACTTTCTCGGATGGTCTTGGAAGTAAGAATGGTGCCGAAGGCCGGACTCGAACCGGCACGTATTTCTACGGTTGATTTTGAATCAACTGCGTCTACCGATTTCGCCACTTCGGCACTGAAGAGGTATGCGGAAAACGTTGTGGATTATACCTGTCACGCGTCACCATGCAAGCGCCAGCTTACGCCTGCCTCGCTAAGTGCTGAAAATTTCAGCATCGCCTTCCACGATGTGTAACCTCTATCACACTCCAGGAACCCCACCCGACCATGCTCTACACTTCCCGCAGCAAAGTCGCACCAACAACCGAACGGTTCCCGATGTCGAAAATTAACGATGCCATCCAGCATGTACGTGACGGTAAGGCGCGCTACCGCGTGGTTCTGAAAGCTGTCTTGTGATCCCTTTACCAGGTCGATTCTGCCCGGCCTTTAAGACATCTCGCAATCGGCTGAATTTAGTGGTGAAAACTTTTCAACCGTGCCTATACTCCAGGCAGGGAACTGGAGGAATTCTCATGAGCGAACCACTTTTAATTGCACGCACGCCTGACACGGAACTGTTTTTATTACCCGCTATGGCTAACCGTCACGGGCTGATTACTGGCGCAACGGGGACGGGTAAAACCGTCACGCTGCAAAAACTAGCGGAATCACTGTCAGAAATCGGTGTACCTGTGTTTATGGCCGATGTGAAAGGCGATTTGACCGGGGTTGCACAGGAAGGTACGACCTCGGAAAAACTGCTCGCTCGGTTAAAAAGTATCGGTGTCAACGACTGGCAACCGCATTCGAATCCAGCGGTGGTGTGGGATATTTTTGGTGAGAAAGGCCATCCAGTAAGGGCAACGGTCTCCGATCTGGGGCCGCTGTTGCTTGCACGACTGTTAAATCTTAACGACGTGCAAACTGGCGTGCTGGATATCATCTTCCGCATTGCTGACGATCAGGGACTGTTGTTGCTCGACTTTAAAGATCTTCGGGCTATTACCCAGTACATCGGAGATAACGCCAAATCATTCCAGAATCAGTATGGCAATATCAGTAACGCATCTGTTGGTGCAATCCAACGCGGATTACTGTCGCTGGAGCAGCAAGGAGCGACGCATTTCTTTGGTGAGCCAATGCTGGATATCAAAGACTGGATGCGTACCGATGCTAACGGCAAAGGCGTTATCAATATCCTTAGCGCCGAAAAGCTCTACCAGATGCCAAAACTGTACGCTGCCAGTCTGCTGTGGATGCTTTCTGAATTGTATGAGCAACTGCCGGAAGCGGGGGATCTGGATAAACCGAAACTCGTCTTTTTCTTCGATGAGGCGCATCTGCTGTTTAACGATGCACCGCAAGTGCTGCTGGATAAAATTGAGCAGGTCATACGGCTTATCCGCTCGAAAGGCGTGGGCGTCTGGTTTGTCTCGCAAAACCCTTCGGATATACCCGACAACGTACTCGGGCAGTTGGGGAATCGCGTTCAACACGCTCTGCGCGCCTTTACGCCGAAAGACCAGAAAGCGGTGAAGACGGCAGCGCAAACCATGCGACCCAATCCAGCGTTTGATACAGAAAAGGCGATCCAGGAGCTGGGAACCGGCGAAGCGTTGATCTCATTTCTTGATGCGAAAGGTAGTCCTTCTGTGGTGGAGCGTGCAATGGTGATTGCACCTTGTTCACGGATGGGACCGGTGACAGAAGATGAGCGTAATGGCCTGATTAATCACTCCCCGGTGTATGGCAAGTATGAAGATGACGTGGATCGGGAATCTGCCTATGAGATGCTGCAAAAAGGAGTGCAAACCAGTACCGAACAGCAAAATAATCCACCAGCCAAAGGAAAAGAGATGGCTGTGGATGACGGTATTCTCGGTGGGTTAAAGGACATTTTGTTTGGCACTACCGGACCACGCGGCGGAAAGAAAGATGGCGTGGTGCAAACAATGGCGAAAAGCGCCGCCCGCCAGGTGACGAATCAGATTGTACGCGGTGTGCTGGGGAGTTTGCTTGGGGGGAGAAAAAGGTAAGTCAGGCGCTGTTTGTGTTCTCTCACACCAACTTGCCTTTGCCTGATGCACTACGCTTATCAGGCCTACGCCACTTTGCTAACAATAATAAAGGGAGCTTTAGCTCCCTTTATTCATTCATCAAGTTACGATTTTCTCATTAACAGCCACAGGCTGATCAAGAAGAAGCTGGCGCTTGGCAACAATGCGCCGATAATCGGCGGGATGCCGTAAACCAACGTCAGCGGGCCGAAGATCTGGTCCAGTACGTAGAACACAAAACCGAAGCTAATACCGGTGACCACGCGCACGCCCATCGGCACGCTGCGCAGCGGGCCGAAGATAAACGACAGCGCCATCAGCATCATTACCGCCACGGATAGCGGCTGGAAGATTTTACTCCACATATTAAGCTGGTAGCGCCCGGCGTCCTGACCGCTCGACTTCAGATACTTCACGTAGTTGTGCAAACCACTGATGGAGAGCGCATCCGGATCCAGCGCCACCACGCCCAGTTTGTCCGGCGTGAGGTTGGTTTTCCAGGTGCCGCTCACCGTCTGCGAACCGGTTATCTGTTTTGGATTGGTCAGGTCAGACTCATCAACCTGCGACAGACGCCAGACTTTATGTTCAGGGTCAAACTTCGCGGAAGCGGCATAGCGAACGGATTGCAGACGACGATTCTCATTAAAGGCATAAATACTGATACCCCCTAACTCTTCGTCACCTTTTACTCGCTCAATATAGACAAAGTTGTCACCATCTTTGGCCCATAAACCTTGTTGAGTAGAGAGCAACGAACCACCGTACATCGCCTGCGCGCGGTAGTTACGCGCCATCTGTTCGCCCTGCGGCGCGACCCATTCGCCAATCGCCATCGTCAGCAAAACCAGTGGAATGGCGGTTTTCATTACTGACAACGCGACTTGCATGCGGGTAAAACCAGAAGCCTGCATCACCACCAGTTCGCTGCGCTGCGCCAGCATCCCCAGTCCGAGCAACGCGCCCAGCAGCGCCGCCATCGGGAAGAAGATTTGCACATCTTTCGGCACGCTCAGCAAGGTATACATCCCCGCGCCTACCGCGTCGTAACTCCCCTGCCCGGCTTTTTTCAGCTGATCGACAAACTTGATAATGCCGGAAAGCGACACCAGCATGAACAGCGTCATCATGATGGTGGTGAAAATGGTTTTACCGATATAGCGGTCAAGAACACCAAAAGGTTGCATCACACCGCTCCTTTACGCGAAAAACTGGCGCGCAGGCGGCGGACCGGCACTGTGTCCCAAAGGTTGAGAACAATCGCCAAAGCCAGATAAATCAGGTTAACGGTCCACATCCACAGCGTCGGGTCCAGCTTACCTTTACCGCCGTTCGATTTAAGGGAGGTCTGGATCAGGAAGAAAAGCAGATACAGCAGCATGGCTGGCAGCATCGACAGGACGCGTCCCTGACGCGGGTTAACCACGCTCAGAGGCACAACCATGAGCGCCATCATAAAGACGGTGAATACCAGCGTGATACGCCAGTTTAGCTCCGCACGGGCGCGATCGGTGTCGGTGTTCCACAACGTGCGCATGTCCATCTGGTCGGTATCGTTCGGGTCGAGCGCCACCGCCTGGTGACCAATGATCGCCTGATAATCCTGGAAGTCCGTAATGCGGAAATCACGTAACAGTGCAGTGCCTTCGAAGCGCGTTCCCTGGTTGAGGCTGACGACCTGGGATCCGTCGCGCAGTTGCGTTAAATGTCCGGAATCGGCCACCACCACAGAAGGACGCGCGTTACCTTTTGGTCGAATTTGCGCGAGGAACACATCTTTGAAATCGCTGCCGTCAACGCTTTCGATGAACAGCACTGAGCTGCCATTGGTCGCTTGCTGGAATTGCCCTTGCGCCAGCGCCGCCATGCCTGGGTTAGCTTTCGCTTCTGCCAGCACTTCATCCTGATGGCGCGATGACCACGGCCCCGCCCACATAACGTTAACCGCCGCGACAATCGCCGTGAACACCGCGAGAACCATTGCCGCTTTCACCAGAACCGCTTTGCTCAGGCCGCAGGCATGCATTACCGTAATTTCACTTTCGGTATACAGTTTACCCAACGTCATCAGCAGCCCGAGGAACAGGCTTAATGGCAGGATAAGCTGCGCCATTTCCGGCACGCCCAACCCGAGAAGGGAGAGCACCAGGTTCGCCGGAATGTCGCCATCAACCGCTGCGCCGAGTATCCTCACTAACTTTTGACAGAAGAAGATCAAAAGCAAGATGAAGAGTATCGCCAGCTGGCTTTTGAGCGTCTCCCGAACCAGATATCTTATGATTATCACTTTAAATACGCCCGTAAAAACTCGTCTTTTGCAGGATTTTAGCTTGTTTCATGGCTTAAACGTCATTTATTCTCTTGAGTCGTCGAAATCGTCGCTAAGATAATTATACTCAACGGATTCACCTCTCAGATTTTGTTCTGACGTGCCAATGCCGTAATAACGTTAAGATTAACACGAAGTCATCGCAACAGCGGACATGAGTTACGAAAGCTTGCAATTCTATCTGTAGCCACCGCCGTTGTCTTTAAGATTCAGGAGCGTAGTGCATGGAGTTTAGTGTAAAAAGCGGTAGCCCGGAGAAACAGCGGAGTGCCTGCATCGTCGTGGGCGTCTTCGAACCACGTCGCCTTTCTCCGATTGCAGAACAGCTCGATAAAATCAGCGATGGGTACATCAGCGCCCTGCTACGTCGGGGCGAACTGGAAGGAAAACCGGGGCAGACATTGTTGCTGCACCATGTTCCGAATGTACTTTCCGAGCGAATTCTCCTTATTGGTTGCGGCAAAGAACGTGAGCTGGATGAGCGTCAGTACAAGCAGGTTATTCAGAAAACCATTAATACGCTGAATGATACTGGCTCAATGGAAGCGGTCTGCTTTCTGACTGAACTGCACGTTAAAGGCCGTAACAACTACTGGAAAGTGCGTCAGGCTGTCGAGACGGCAAAAGAGACGCTCTACAGTTTCGATCAGTTGAAAACGAACAAGAGCGAGCCGCGTCGTCCGCTGCGTAAAATGGTGTTCAACGTGCCAACCCGCCGTGAACTGACCAGCGGTGAGCGCGCGATCCAGCACGGTCTGGCGATTGCCGCCGGGATCAAAGCTGCGAAAGATCTCGGCAATATGCCGCCGAATATCTGTAACGCCGCTTACCTCGCTTCACAAGCGCGCCAGTTAGCTGACAGCTACAGCAAGAATGTCATCACCCGCGTTATCGGCGAACAGCAAATGAAAGAGCTGGGGATGCACTCCTATCTGGCGGTGGGTCAGGGTTCGCAAAACGAATCGCTGATGTCGGTGATTGAGTACAAAGGCAACGCGTCGGAAGATGCGCGCCCGATTGTGCTGGTGGGTAAAGGTTTAACCTTCGACTCCGGCGGTATCTCCATCAAGCCTTCAGAAGGCATGGATGAGATGAAGTACGATATGTGCGGCGCGGCGGCGGTTTACGGCGTGATGCGCATGGTTGCAGAGCTGCAACTGCCGATTAACGTTATCGGCGTACTGGCAGGCTGCGAAAACATGCCTGGCGGTCGTGCCTATCGTCCGGGCGATGTGTTAACCACTATGTCCGGTCAAACCGTAGAAGTGCTGAACACCGACGCCGAAGGCCGTCTGGTGCTGTGCGATGTATTAACTTATGTTGAACGTTTTGAGCCGGAAGCGGTAATTGATGTGGCGACGCTGACCGGTGCCTGCGTGATCGCGCTGGGTCATCACATTACCGGTCTGATGGCGAACCATAATCCGCTGGCTCATGAGCTGATTGCCGCGTCTGAGCAGTCTGGCGACCGCGCATGGCGTTTACCGCTGGGTGACGAGTACCAGGAACAACTGGAATCCAATTTTGCCGATATGGCGAACATTGGCGGACGTCCTGGCGGGGCGATTACCGCAGGTTGCTTCCTGTCGCGCTTTACCCGTAAGTACAACTGGGCGCACCTGGATATCGCGGGAACCGCCTGGCGTTCTGGTAAAGCAAAAGGCGCAACCGGTCGTCCGGTAGCGTTGCTGGCACAGTTCCTGTTAAACCGCGCCGGGTTTAACGGCGAAGAGTAAGTTTGCGTTTTACCCTCACCCTAACCCTCTCCCTAAGGGAGAGGGAACCGATCGAGCGCAATAGAAATTCATTGCTCATCTTTCAGGGTGAGGAATGCAGCAATATTTAAATCCACCACAAGAAGCCCCATATATGAAAAACGCAACGTTCTACCTTCTGGACAATGACACCACCGTCGATGGCTTAAGCGCCGTTGAGCAACTGGTGTGTGAAATTGCCGCAGAACGTTGGCGCAGCGGTAAGCGCGTGCTCATCGCCTGTGAAGATGAAAAACAGGCTTACCGGCTGGATGAAGCCCTGTGGGCGCGTCCGGCAGAAAGCTTTGTTCCGCACAATTTAGCGGGAGAAGGACCGCGCGGCGGCGCGCCGGTGGAGATCGCCTGGCCGCAAAAACGCAGCAGCAGCCCGCGCGATATATTGATTAGTCTGCGAACAAGCTTTGCAGATTTTGCCACCGCTTTCACAGAAGTGGTAGACTTCGTTCCTTATGAAGATTCTCTGAAACAACTGGCGCGCGAACGCTATAAAGCCTACCGCGTGGCTGGTTTCAACCTGAATACGGCAACCTGGAAATAATGGAAAAGACATATAACCCACAAGATATCGAACAGCCGCTTTACGAGCACTGGGAAAAGCAGGGCTACTTTAAGCCTAATGGCGATGAAAGCCAGGAAAGTTTCTGCATCATGATCCCGCCGCCGAACGTCACCGGCAGTTTGCATATGGGTCACGCCTTCCAGCAAACCATCATGGATACCATGATCCGCTATCAGCGTATGCAGGGTAAAAACACCCTGTGGCAGGTCGGTACTGACCACGCCGGGATCGCTACCCAGATGGTCGTTGAGCGCAAGATTGCCGCAGAAGAAGGTAAAACCCGTCACGACTACGGCCGCGAAGCTTTCATCGACAAAATTTGGGAATGGAAAGCGGAATCCGGCGGCACGATTACCCGTCAGATGCGCCGTCTCGGCAACTCCGTCGACTGGGAGCGTGAACGCTTCACCATGGACGAAGGCCTGTCCAATGCGGTGAAAGAAGTTTTCGTTCGTCTGTATAAAGAAGATCTGATTTACCGTGGTAAGCGCCTGGTAAACTGGGATCCGAAACTGCGCACCGCTATCTCTGACCTGGAAGTGGAAAACCGCGAATCGAAAGGTTCGATGTGGCATATCCGCTATCCGCTGGCTGACGGCGCGAAAACTGCTGATGGCAAAGATTATCTGGTCGTTGCGACTACCCGTCCGGAAACCCTGCTGGGCGACACCGGCGTGGCTGTTAACCCGGAAGATCCGCGTTACAAAGATCTGATTGGCAAATTTGTCATTCTGCCGCTGGTTAACCGTCGTATTCCGATCGTTGGTGACGAACACGCCGACATGGAAAAAGGCACCGGCTGCGTGAAGATCACTCCGGCGCACGACTTTAACGACTATGAAGTGGGTAAACGTCACGCCCTGCCGATGATCAACATCCTGACCTTTGACGGTGATATCCGTGAAAGCGCCCAGGTGTTTGATACCAAAGGTAACGAATCTGACGTTTACTCCAGTGAAATCCCGGCAGAGTTCCAGAAACTCGAGCGTTTTGCTGCGCGTAAAGCAGTCGTTGCCGCAGTTGACGCGCTCGGCCTGCTGGAAGAAATTAAACCGCACGATCTGACCGTTCCTTACGGCGACCGTGGCGGCGTGGTTATCGAACCGATGCTGACTGACCAGTGGTACGTGCGTGCCGATGTACTGGCGAAACCGGCAGTTGAAGCGGTTGAGAACGGCGATATTCAGTTCGTACCGAAGCAGTACGAAAACATGTACTTCTCCTGGATGCGCGATATTCAGGACTGGTGTATCTCTCGTCAGCTGTGGTGGGGTCACCGTATCCCGGCATGGTACGACGAAGCGGGTAACGTTTATGTTGGCCGCAACGAAGATGAAGTGCGTCAGGAAAATAACCTCGGTGCGGACGTCGCGCTGCGTCAGGACGAAGACGTTCTCGACACCTGGTTCTCTTCCGCGCTGTGGACTTTCTCTACGCTCGGCTGGCCGGAAAACACCGACGCCCTGCGTCAGTTCCACCCGACCAGCGTGATGGTTTCTGGCTTCGACATCATCTTCTTCTGGATTGCCCGCATGATCATGATGACCATGCACTTCATCAAAGATGAAAATGGCAAACCGCAGGTGCCGTTCCACACTGTTTACATGACCGGTCTGATTCGTGACGACGAAGGCCAGAAGATGTCTAAATCCAAGGGTAACGTGATTGACCCGCTGGATATGGTCGACGGTATTTCGCTGCCAGAACTGCTGGAAAAACGTACCGGTAATATGATGCAGCCGCAGCTGGCGGACAAAATCCGTAAGCGCACCGAGAAGCAGTTCCCGAACGGCATTGAGCCGCACGGTACTGACGCGCTGCGCTTCACCCTGGCGGCGCTGGCTTCTACCGGTCGTGACATCAACTGGGATATGAAGCGTCTGGAAGGTTACCGTAACTTCTGTAACAAACTGTGGAACGCCAGCCGCTTTGTGCTGATGAACACAGAAGGTCAGGATTGCGGCTTCAACGGTGGCGAAATGACGCTGTCGCTGGCGGATCGCTGGATTCTGGCGGAGTTCAACCAAACCATCAAAGCGTACCGCGAAGCACTGGATAGTTTCCGCTTCGATATCGCCGCAGGCATTCTGTATGAATTCACCTGGAACCAGTTCTGTGACTGGTATCTGGAGCTGACCAAGCCGGTAATGAACGGTGGAACTGAGGCCGAATTGCGCGGTACTCGCCACACGCTGGTTACGGTACTGGAAGGTCTGCTGCGCCTCGCGCATCCGATCATTCCGTTCATCACCGAAACTATCTGGCAGCGTGTGAAAGTGCTTTGCGGCATCACCGCTGACACCATCATGCTGCAGCCGTTCCCGCAGTACGATGCATCTCAGGTTGATGAAGCGGCGCTGGCCGACACCGAGTGGCTGAAACAGGCGATCGTTGCTGTACGTAACATCCGTGCAGAAATGAACATCGCGCCGGGCAAACCGCTGGAGCTGCTGCTGCGTGGTTGCAGCGCGGATGCAGAACGTCGCGTAAATGAAAACCGTGGCTTCCTGCAAACGCTGGCACGTCTGGAAAGCATCACCGTGCTGCCTGCCGATGACAAAGGTCCGGTTTCCGTTACTAAGATCGTCGACGGCGCTGAGCTGCTGATCCCGATGGCTGGACTCATCAACAAAGAAGATGAGCTGGCGCGTCTGGCAAAAGAAGTGGCGAAGATCGAAGGTGAAATCAGCCGTATCGAGAACAAGCTGGCGAACGAAGGCTTTGTCGCACGTGCACCGGAAGCGGTCATCGCGAAAGAGCGTGAGAAGCTGGAAGGTTATGCGGAAGCGAAAGCGAAGCTGATTGAACAACAGGCGGTTATTGCCGCGCTGTAATACGCACAGTGAAAACGAAGGCCGGAGAATGCTCCGGCCTTTTTATTTAGATAAACGGAACATACGGCATAATACCGCGAGATATCCACATTAACGGACCGCTATCCTGCGGTTTTTCATCATTCGCTAACGCCAGTGAATCAAGGTCACCCTGCACATGGGTATTATTGGCAATCCAGCTAATCATCCACATTTTCAGCCAAGGATAAGCCAGTCCACAGGTAATTGAAGAACCCATTAATACCGCAAACATGCGTAAAAGCACACCGAACGTGGTAACGGACGAATGAAAACGAATTGTTCCATTTGCCAGTGTCAGGTTATTCAGAAACAAACTACGTAACGTGACATAGAGATAACTGGCAAAAACAAAAATCGCAACAAAATAAAGGAAATAAGAAGCCATAATCTGTGGGTAATATTGCAATACAAGCTCACCACCAGCATCAGACCTACCCAACATGGTCATCATCATTACCTGCTGAAATACTGGCGCAATCATAATACCAATCACAATGATGAAAGGAACCATGGTTAATATTGCGAGCATACAACCTTTAATGCATTCTTTTACGTTTACCTGAACAGAAAACTTATGAATGCCAAAAGTTGCATTGTTACCCAGCAATGGCATCCATTTACTGTAGGTTATACCATTGACGACACCCAGCCCGATGGCAGAAAGCAAACTTAACGCAACTAAGTTAAAGAATAATCCTCCTATCGATGTCGTCAATTGCGCAATAAGATACAGTGCGAACCAAAACGCTAACGCCAACAAAACAGGCAGACCTAACATAACCCACCATGCACGGAGCATCGAGCAGTTAAAGCCAAAGCGAATGCCATTCAGTGAGGTCATGTTCGCCTGATATTGTAGACTCTTCACTGCCATGCAAGGAATCCCGCAGCTCAAGAGAGCAAACAGGAGAAAACCAAGAACAAAGTGCTGGCCTGAAAAACAAGAAATACTGAGAAGATAAACGACAATAATAAGGAACATGCTAACGAAAATGGCACCACCAGTTCCCTTATAACTAAATGGTTGCCCATTGAGTGTCACATGTTGATAAATATAACGACGGCATTTCACCAATGCCCACGGCCCATATATTCCCAGAGTAATAATTGTCAGTAAAAAATTCACAAGACAAATAAGAAAATACTCACCACCTTTGCCTGTAAAAACAAACGCGTGACGAGAATTATCTTTCCCGACGTTTACACCATTCATGAATCATATCCCTAAAATAAATTCCATTCATATAGATAATAATCCCAGTAAATTAATACTGGTACGCCTAGAATACGCTTTCTCAAAGAGATATATGCTTAATATTTTCTGATTTATCTTCTTCTTGCACCGCATAAGCGAGGGTGGTATTAAAGTGAGCTATAAATCATACATTTGAAATTGAGCTATGCTATGAATGTTGTCACTTCTCCCGCGCTCCGTTTGCGCAAACTTACTGCCGCCGATAATCCCGCCATCGCCAGCGTCATCCGCCAGGTATCCGCAGAATACGGTCTTACCGCTGATAAAGGCTACACCGTCGCCGATCCCAATCTCGACGAATTGTATCAAGTGTATAGTCAGCCCAGTCATGCGTATTGGGTAGTTGAATACAATGGCGAAGTGGTGGGTGGCGGCGGGATTGCGCCATTAGCAGGTAGTGAATCGGACATTTGCGAACTGCAAAAGATGTATTTTCTTCCTGCTATTCGCGGTAAAGGACTGGCGAAAAAACTGGCCTTAATGGCGATGGAGCAGGCGCGAGAAATGGGCTTCAAACGCTGCTATCTGGAAACGACCGCTTTTTTAAAAGAAGCGATTGGTTTGTATGAACATTTAGGTTTTCAACATATCGATTACGCACTTGGTTGCACGGGCCATGTCGATTGTGAAGTGCGGATGCTGCGTAAACTCTAAAAAAATGCCCGCTAGTGTGTACTAGCGGGCATTTTAATCAATTAATTAGTGACGAACACCGTCATCGTCTTCGTCGACATAATCTTCATCGTCGCCATCTTCGCCGTTAGGATCTTCAAAGTAAGTACCCCAACCGTCGTATTCAACGTCGAATTTCTCTGCCAGGTTCATCAATTGCTCAACCTGGGCGTCGATCAGATCGGCATTCAACGCGCATTCGCTGAGGATGTCACAGCAAATTACGATATCGCCATCTTCCACTTCCAACTCTTCCGGATCGGTCACTTCGTAACCGAGTTTAAACGCTTCAACCGCTGCTTTTTCCAGGGTTTCCAGATCGTCTGCGGAAAGGTGATGTTCGATGGTGTACAGCGCGTCCGGATCGCTGCCATCTTCCAGTAATTCTTCAATAATCAAACGCGTTTCTTCACGCTGTTCTTCCAGTTGTTCCGGGTTTGCCATGGCTCATTCCTCTTAATGTCCTGCCGATACTCTTATTGTCACACACCACTGACATTGCCTCCACCTTTGTGACAAAGATTTATGTTTTAGGCTTGCAAATGAATAATCATCCATATAAATTGAATTTTAATTCATTACGGCGTTAGCCACAGGAGGGATCTATGTCCGGGTTTTATCATAAACATTTCCTGAAATTACTCGATTTCACGCCAGCTGAACTCAACAGCCTGCTGCAGTTAGCTGCGAAGCTGAAAGCCGATAAGAAAAACGGCAAAGAAGAAGCCAGACTCACAGGTAAAAATATCGCGCTCATCTTCGAAAAAGACTCGACCCGTACCCGATGCTCTTTCGAAGTTGCCGCATATGACCAGGGTGCTCGCGTCACTTATCTCGGCCCCAGCGGCAGCCAGATTGGCCATAAAGAGTCGATTAAAGATACCGCCCGCGTGCTTGGTCGCATGTATGACGGTATTCAGTATCGCGGCTATGGTCAGGAGATTGTCGAAACGCTGGCGGAATATGCAGGTGTGCCGGTATGGAACGGCCTGACTAATGAGTTTCATCCTACACAGCTTCTGGCGGATTTGCTGACCATGCAGGAGCATTTACCAGGTAAAGCGTTCAATGAGATGACGCTGGTTTATGCCGGAGATGCACGCAACAACATGGGTAACTCAATGCTGGAAGCTGCGGCGTTGACCGGTCTGGATTTACGCCTGGTAGCGCCACAAGCGTGCTGGCCGGAAGCTTCGCTGGTTACGGAATGCCGCGCCCTGGCACAGCAAAATGGCGGGAATATAACGCTGACAGAAGATATCGCAGCAGGCGTTAAAGGTGCCGACTTTATTTACACCGATGTGTGGGTGTCGATGGGGGAAGCGAAAGAGAAATGGGCAGAACGTATTGCATTACTGCGTGATTATCAGGTGAATAGCAAAATGATGCAGTTAACCGGTAATCCAGACGTCAAATTCCTGCACTGCCTGCCCGCGTTTCATGACGACCAAACGACGCTAGGTAAAAAGATGGCAGAAGAGTTTGGCCTGCACGGTGGGATGGAAGTGACGGATGAGGTCTTTGAATCTGCCGCCAGTATTGTTTTTGATCAGGCGGAAAACCGCATGCATACCATCAAAGCGGTAATGGTTGCGACGCTCGCCCAATAACGCCAGTACCGGAGGCGGCGTAACGTCGCCTCCGGCATAATCCACTTACGCCATCAGCATTTTCACAACCGCTTTGCGAACCTGGGCTGGCTCGCCCACTGCGCACAGTGGCTTGTGTACTTCACCCGGATAGAACACGACAAAGTCGCCTTCATTGAGGATAACTGTTTTCTCCTCAACACCTTCTGGCAAAAAGGCGATGTCTTTATCGGCTAACCAATCGGTATCCGGCGTGCCCGCAGGTTGTGTGCTGAAGGTCATGCCTTCCTGCCCTTTTAGCACAATCTGAATATCGAGATAGCGGGCATGGTACTCGGCGCGGCGTGCTTCATAAGGCTCAGTCATATCTTCAGAGATAAGATAAAACAGACGGTTGCCTTCGATGTCGTGCTTACCTTTTGGCGTTTCTGCCGTAACGTGCGCTTTAATATACTCAATCGCCTGACGTAATTCTTCCGGCAACCATTGCTGGAGATTATGAATATTTCCGATGATCATTTTTTCATTCCCTCAATTAAAACATCGTTTCATTTCTCTTGTTATACGTAATTCCTTACTGCCATACCAGCATTTTTTGCCGCCTGATTGCGCCAGCGCATATTTTCCCCCCACATTCCCCCCCTAAATTCATTTCGTTATAAATTCAAATTTGAAGCATATAAATTCACAACAATCGTTTACCTTGGAAGTTTCTTGCATTAATCGCTTGATCCCACTTTCTGGCTGAGTATAATGCCGGACAATTTGCCGGGAGGATGTATGGTTCAGTGTGTTCGACATTTTGTCTTACCGCGTCTGAAAAAAGACGCTGGCCTGCCGTTTTTCTTCCCGTTGATCACCCATTCCCAGCCCCTCAATCGAGGGGCTTTTTTTTGCCCAGGCGTCAGGAGATAAACATGGCTAATCCGCTATATCAAAAACACATCATTTCCATAAATGACCTTAGTCGCGATGACCTTAATCTGGTGCTGGCGACAGCGGCGAAACTGAAAGCAAACCCGCAACCAGAGTTGTTGAAACATAAAGTGATTGCCAGTTGCTTCTTCGAAGCATCAACCCGCACCCGCCTCTCTTTCGAAACCTCGATGCACCGCCTGGGTGCCAGCGTGGTGGGATTCTCTGACAGCGCAAACACCTCACTGGGAAAAAAAGGTGAAACGCTGGCTGATACCATCTCGGTTATCAGCACTTACGTCGATGCAATTGTGATGCGCCATCCGCAGGAAGGTGCGGCGCGCCTGGCAACCGAGTTTTCCGGCAATGTGCCGGTGCTGAACGCCGGTGATGGTTCCAACCAACATCCGACGCAAACCTTGCTGGATCTGTTCACCATTCAGGAAACCCAGGGACGTCTGGACAATCTTCGTGTCGCAATGGTCGGCGACCTGAAATATGGTCGCACCGTTCACTCCCTGACCCAGGCGCTGGCGAAATTCGACGGCAACCGTTTCTACTTCATCGCCCCGGATGCGCTGGCAATGCCGCAGTACATTCTGGACATGCTTGATGAAAAAGGTATCGCCTGGAGCCTGCATAGTTCCATTGAAGAAGTGATGGCGGAAGTGGACATTTTGTATATGACCCGCGTGCAAAAAGAGCGCCTGGACCCGTCCGAATACGCCAACGTAAAAGCGCAGTTTGTCCTGCGCGCCAGCGATCTTCACAACGCCAAAGCCAATATGAAAGTGCTGCATCCGCTGCCGCGTATTGATGAAATTGCGACGGATGTCGATAAAACGCCGCACGCCTGGTACTTCCAGCAAGCAGGCAATGGGATTTTCGCTCGCCAGGCGTTACTGGCACTGGTTCTGAATCGCGATCTGGTACTGTAAGGGGAAATTGAGATGACACACGATAATAAATTGCAGGTTGAAGCTATTAAACGCGGCACGGTAATTGACCATATCCCCGCCCAGATCGGTTTTAAGCTATTGAGTCTGTTCAAGCTGACCGAAACGGATCAGCGTATCACCATCGGTCTGAACCTGCCTTCTGGCGAGATGGGGCGCAAGGATCTGATCAAGATCGAAAATACCTTTTTGAGTGAAGATCAGGTAGACCAACTGGCGCTGTACGCACCGCAAGCCACGGTAAATCGTATCGACAACTATGAAGTGGTTGGTAAATCGCGCCCCAGCCTGCCGGAGCGCATCGACAATGTGCTGGTTTGCCCGAACAGCAACTGTATCAGCCATGCCGAACCGGTTTCTTCCAGCTTTGCAGTGCGAAAACGCGCCAATGACATCGCGCTCAAATGTAAATACTGTGAAAAAGAGTTTTCCCATAATGTGGTGCTGGCCAATTAATTGCGGTTGGTAATAAAAGTCTGGCTCCCTATAATGAGCCAGACTTTTTACCGCTGTAATAAAGGAGAAATCATGAGCAAAACTATCGCGACGGAAAATGCACCGGCAGCTATCGGACCTTATGTTCAGGGCGTTGATCTGGGCAGTATGATCATCACCTCTGGTCAGATCCCGGTAAACCCGAAAACTGGCGAAGTACCGGCAGACGTCGCGGCACAAGCGCGTCAGTCTTTGGATAACGTGAAAGCGATCGTGGAAGCGGCTGGCCTGAAAGTGGGCGACATCGTTAAAACCACCGTGTTTGTGAAAGATCTGAACGACTTCGCAACCGTAAATGCCACTTACGAAGCCTTCTTCACCGAACACAACGCCACCTTCCCGGCACGTTCTTGCGTTGAAGTTGCCCGTCTGCCGAAAGACGTGAAGATTGAGATCGAAGCGATCGCTGTTCGTCGCTAATCTTGATGGAAATCCGGGCTATCGTGCCCGGATTAAGTCTGATGACAAAAGCAAAATCGCCTGATGCGCTACGCTTATCAGGCCTGGGTGATTCCTGCAATTTATTGAATTTGTAGGCTGGATAAGGCGTTTACGCCGCATCCGGCATGAACAAAGCTCACTTTATCTGCAATCTGAATCCGGGCCACCATGCCCAGCTTATTCTTTACTGCCAACCATAACGACGGCTATAGAACCCTTTCACCAACTGCGTTAACGTCATATACCCTGCCAGAATCGCAATCAGCCACGGGAAGTAACTTAACGGTAGCGCCTGCAATTGCAGATAACTGGCCAGCGGCGAAAACGGCAACGCGATCCCGACAATCATCACGATTACGGTCATGATCATTAACGGCCACGATGCACGACTCTGAATAAACGGTACACGACGGGTACGGATCATATGCACAATCAGCGTTTGCGACAGTAATCCCACCACGAACCAGCCCGACTGGAACAGTGTTTGCGTTTCCGGCGTGTTGGCATGGAATACCCACCACATCAGGCAAAACGTCAGAATATCGAAGATCGAACTGATCGGTCCGAAGAAGATCATAAAACGCCCCAGATCCGCCGGATTCCAACGCTGCGGCTTTTGAATTTGCTCGTCATCAACGTTATCAAACGGGATCGCCACCTGTGACACATCGTACAGCAGGTTCTGGATCAGTAAGTGTAACGGCAGCATCGGCAGGAAGGGCAAGAAAGCACTCGCCACCAGCACGCTGAACACATTACCGAAGTTAGAACTCGCCGTCATTTTGATGTATTTCAGCATGTTAGAGAAAGTCCGGCGCCCTTCAATAACCCCCTCTTCCAGCACCATCAGGCTTTTTTCCAGCAGGATGATATCAGCCGCTTCACGGGCAATATCTACCGCGCCGTCCACAGAAATGCCGATATCCGCAGCGCGTAAGGCGGGCGCATCATTAATACCATCGCCCATAAAGCCAACCACATGCCCTTCGCGCTTTAGCAACGTTACGATGCGTTCCTTATGCATCGGCGTCAGGCGAGCAAACAGCGTGGTACGCTGCGCGAGATTTGCCAGTTCGTCGTCAGATAGCGTTTCAATATCACTACCAATTACCACCGCTCCCGCGTCCAGCCCCACTTCATGGCACACTTTCGCCGCCACTAATTCACTGTCACCAGTGAGGATTTTCACGGTAATTCCACTCGCTTTTAATGCCTTCAGTGCCGGAGCCGTTGTCTCTTTTGGTGGATCAAGAAAAGCGATATATCCTTCGAGGATCAGGTCGGATTCATCCGCCCGCTGGTAATCTCCTTCACGCGCGGGCAGATATTTCGTCGCCACCGCAACCACGCGCAGCCCCTGACGATTCAGCGTATCAGTAACCCGCTTAATCTTACGCAGCATAGTGTCATCGAGCGGCACAATCTCGTCATTGTGGCGCACCTGTGAACACACATTAAGGATCTCCTGCAATGCGCCTTTGCACACCAGCTGATGATGTTCGGTATTTTCTGCCACTACCACCGACATCCGGCGACGCTCAAAATCAAACGGAATCTCATCAATTTTCTGCCAACGGCTGGCCAGCGAACGCGCCGACTCTTCATCCGTACCTTCGAGCACTGCTGTATCAAGCAGGTTTTTAAGTCCAGTCTGGTAATGACTGTTCAACCACGCGCTATGCAGCACGCGTTCGCTGGTTTTACCGGAGATATCGGTATGATTCTCCAGCACAATTTTATCCTGCGTCAGGGTGCCGGTTTTATCGGTGCACAGAATATCCATAGCGCCAAAGTTCTGAATGGCATCCAGATGTTTGACGATCACCTTCTGTTTCGACAGCTTTACTGCGCCACGCGCCAGCGTTGAGGTGACAATCATCGGCAACATTTCCGGCGTTAAACCCACCGCTACCGAAAGCGCAAACAGCGCCGCTTCCCACCAGTCGCCTTTGGTGTAACCGTTGATCAACAGCACCACCGGTGCCATCACCAGCATAAAGCGAATCAGCAGCATACTGACGCGGCTGATCCCTTGCTGAAAGGCATTCGGCTCACTTTCCTGCTCACTAACACGCCCCGCCAGTTGACCAAACCAGGTGTTGGCACCTGTGGCAATCACCATCGCTTGTGCCGTGCCGCTCACCACGGTGGTGCCCATAAAACACAGGGTGTCACACTCCAGCGGATTGCTGTGCTCCGGCTGGCGAGTGGTTGCAGCTTTTTCTACGGGCAGAGACTCACCGGTTAACGACGCCTGAGCGACGAACAGATCCCGCGCCTGCAAGATACGCAAATCTGCCGGGATCATATCCCCCGCCGCCAGTTTAATAATATCGCCGGGCACCAGCTGGTCGATCGGGATCTCCAGCCAGCCATTTTCGCCTTTGCTGTTAATAACGCGCAGCACCGTCGCGGTATTGCTGACCATCGCTTTCAGGGCATCTGCCGCTTTGGTGGAACGCGCTTCCTGAATAAAGTTCAGCAGCGTGGAAATAGCCACCATTAACGCGATAACGCCTGCGGCAAATAAATCTTCCGTGGCGTAAGAAATGCCGCCAAGGATCGTGAGCAAAATATTAAAGGGGTTGCGATAGCAGACCCACAAATGTACCCACCACGGCGATGGTTGTTGCGCAGGTAATTTATTTTCGCCATGTTTTTCACGGGCAACTTCCACTTCCGCCTGATTCAACCCTTCCGGGTGGGTGTCGAACGTGTTCCATAATTCTTCTTCGGGCATCACCGCCATTTTCAGGCAATGCGCGCTTAAGGAAGGCGGGATTGGTGCATTCGCTGTCTGCTGCGCACCCGGTAGCGGATCGCGACGGATCAGACGGGAAGGTAAATGGCGAATGAGTCGGGTAAAAATTTCTTTAAACATAGGGTGTCCCTCCGCACTGTCTGGAACAGTGCAGAAATATCTTCAGGCGTGGCGAAGCCTTACCTGAAGGTAATAAATATGAGCAGGGACGTTAAAACGTCACGGCCTTACGCATCCGGTAACGCCGTGAAAAGACGGGCTTACCGGAAAAGTTTTAATCTCCGTCGAGGGAGAGGCGTGGGATCAGGTTCCATATAACCTCCGGTAAGTGAATAAATAGCGCCGCGAATCCAATAATATTCGTAGCATTTATGCCGATATAATACCTGTCGGCAACTAAACCAACGATAAACCAGACTTTGCCCATTGCTGAATGCGCGGGTAAAGTTAGTCTCTAATAATTAAACAACACGTTACGGGATAACAGGATGCAAAATCGGCTGACCATCAAAGACATCGCGCGCTTGAGCGGCGTGGGAAAATCCACTGTTTCCCGGGTGCTGAATAACGAGAGCGGCGTAAGCCAGCGCACACGTGAACGTGTTGAAGCAGTGATGAATCAGCATGGATTTTCCCCTTCCCGCTCTGCGCGCGCCATGCGTGGGCAAAGCGATAAAGTGGTCGCCATCATCGTGACACGTCTGGATTCGCTGTCAGAAAATCTCGCGGTTCAGACCATGCTGCCGGCGTTCTATGAACAGGGTTACGACCCCATCATGATGGAAAGCCAGTTTTCACCACAATTAGTTGCCGAACATCTGGGCGTTTTGAAACGTCGTAATATCGACGGCGTAGTGCTGTTTGGTTTTACCGGTATAACCGAAGAGATGTTAGCCCACTGGCAGTCATCGCTGGTGCTGCTGGCACGCGACGCAAAGGGCTTTGCTTCAGTCTGTTATGACGACGAAGGGGCGATCAAAATCCTGATGCAACGGCTGTATGACCAGGGGCATCGCAATATCAGTTATCTCGGCGTCCCGCACAGTGACGTGACGACCGGTAAGCGACGTCACGAAGCCTATCTGGTGTTCTGCAAAGCGCATAAACTGCATCCCGTCGCCGCTCTGCCTGGCCTCGCCATGAAGCAAGGTTACGATAATGTAGCAAAAGTCATTACCCCTGAAACCACCGCGTTGCTGTGCGCAACTGACACGCTGGCACTTGGCGCAAGTAAATACCTGCAAGAGCAACGCATCGATACCTTACAGCTGGCGAGCGTTGGTAATACACCGTTGATGAAGTTCCTCCATCCGGAGATCGTCACCGTTGATCCAGGCTACGCAGAAGCCGGGCGCCAGGCGGCCTGCCAGTTAATCAAACAGATAACCGGGCGTAGCGAACCGCAACAAATCATCATCCCAGCCACCCTGTCCTGATCGTTTCCTGAACGATAAATTGTGATCTTTGCCGTGTTTCGGGAACGTTCCCATTTTTAATTTTTCCTTCCCACTATATTCTGCCGTCAACCTAATATGTCATCTGCCACGGGGCCTTATGATGAGCAAAGTGAACCAAACGGATATCGATCGGTTGATTGAACTGGTCGGTGGGCGCGGCAATATTGCGACGGTGAGCCACTGTATTACTCGCCTGCGCTTTGTCCTCAACCAACCGGCCAATGCCAGACCGAAAGAAATTGAGCAACTCCCCATGGTGAAAGGCTGTTTCACCAATGCCGGACAATTTCAGGTGGTGATTGGCACCAACGTTGGCGATTACTATCAAGCACTGATAGCGACCACCGGACAGGCGCAGGTCGATAAAGAGCAGGTGAAAAAAGCCGCCAGGCAGAATATGAAATGGCATGAGCAGTTGATCTCCCATTTCGCAGAGATCTTCTTCCCGTTACTGCCCGCGCTGATTAGCGGCGGTTTGATCCTCGGTTTTCGTAATGTGATCGGCGATCTGCCCATGAGCAACGGTCAGACATTGGCGCAAATGTACCCTTCCCTGCAAACGATCTACGATTTTCTGTGGTTGATCGGTGAGGCGATCTTCTTCTATCTGCCGGTCGGGATTTGCTGGTCGGCGGTGAAAAAGATGGGCGGCACGCCGATCCTCGGTATCGTGCTTGGCGTAACGCTGGTTTCTCCACAACTGATGAACGCCTATCTACTCGGGCAGCAGGTGCCGGAAGTGTGGGACTTTGGCATGTTCAGTATTGCGAAAGTAGGCTATCAGGCGCAGGTGATCCCGGCGCTGTTAGCCGGGCTGGCGCTGGGCTTTATTGAAACTCGCCTTAAGCGCATCGTGCCGGATTATCTCTATCTGGTGGTTGTACCGGTCTGCTCGCTGATCCTCGCGGTGTTCCTCGCCCATGCGCTGATTGGTCCGTTTGGTCGCATGATTGGCGATGGCGTTGCCTTTGCGGTTCGTCATCTGATGACTGGCAGCTTTGCCCCTATTGGCGCGGCATTGTTTGGCTTCCTCTATGCGCCGCTGGTCATTACCGGCGTACACCAGACCACGCTTGCCATTGATATGCAGATGATTCAAAGCATGGGCGGTACGCCAGTCTGGCCGCTGATTGCCCTTTCGAATATTGCTCAGGCGTCGGCAGTGGTAGGAATTATTATCGCCAGCCGTAAACAGAACGAGCGGGAAATTTCGGTTCCAGCGGCGATCTCCGCTTATCTTGGGGTTACTGAGCCGGCAATGTACGGCATCAACCTGAAATATCGCTTCCCGATGCTGTGCGCGATGATTGGTTCCGGTCTGGCGGGATTGCTCTGCGGCCTGAACGGCGTTATGGCGAATGGCATCGGCGTCGGTGGTCTGCCTGGTATTCTCTCCATTCAGCCGAGCTACTGGCAGGTATTTGCGCTGGCAATGGCTATCGCCATCATCATCCCGATTGTGCTCACCTCGTTTATCTACCAGCGAAAACACCGCCTGGGCACGCTGAACATTGTTTAATTTTCTTCGGGGCGCACTTGCGCCCCCTCGCATTTGCAGGAATGACGTAATGACTAATCTTCCCCACTGGTGGCAAAACGGCGTTATCTACCAGATTTATCCAAAGAGTTTTCAGGACACCACGGGCAGCGGCACCGGCGATCTGCGAGGAGTCACCCTGCGCCTCGACTATCTACAAAAACTGGGCGTTAATGCTATCTGGTTGACACCTTTTTATGTCTCCCCACAGATCGATAACGGATACGACGTAGCGAACTATACGGCGATTGATCCCACCTACGGTACGCTGGACGACTTTGATGAACTGGTGGCGCAGGCGAAATCGCGCGGTATTCGCATTATCCTTGATATGGTGTTTAACCATACTTCTACCCAACACGCCTGGTTTCGCGAGGCGCAGAACAAAGAAAGTCCTTATCGTCAGTTTTATATCTGGCGTGACGGCGAACCAGGAATACCACCAAATAACTGGCGTTCTAAATTCGGTGGCAATGCCTGGCGCTGGCACGCAGAAAGCGAACAGTATTACTTGCATCTGTTTGCACCAGAACAGGCCGATCTCAACTGGGAAAACCCAGCAGTACGCACAGAACTGAAAAAAGTCTGTGAGTTCTGGGCCGATCGCGGGGTAGACGGGCTGCGCCTGGATGTGGTGAATCTGATTTCCAAAGACCAGAACTTCCCCAACGATCTGGATGGCGACGGGCGTCGCTTCTACACCGACGGACCACGAGCACACGAGTTTTTGCACGAAATGAACCGCGATGTCTTTACGCCACGCGGATTAATGACTGTGGGTGAAATGTCCTCCACCAGCCTTGAACATTGTCAGCGATACGCGGCACTGACAGGCAGTGAATTGTCGATGACCTTTAATTTTCATCACCTGAAGGTCGATTATCCCGGCGGTGAAAAATGGACGCTGGCTAAACCTGACTTTGTGGCGTTAAAAACATTGTTCCGCCACTGGCAACAGGGAATGCACAACGTTGCGTGGAATGCTTTGTTCTGGTGTAACCACGATCAGCCGCGCATTGTTTCTCGCTTTGGTGATGAAGGTGAATACCGCGTGCCTGCGGCAAAAATGCTGGCGATGGTGCTGCATGGTATGCAGGGAACGCCGTATATCTACCAGGGCGAAGAGATTGGTATGACCAACCCACATTTCACGCGCATTACTGACTATCGCGACGTGGAGAGCCTCAATATGTTTGCCGAGCTGCGCAACGATGGGCGTGACGCCGAAGAGCTATTGGCAATCCTCGCCAGTAAATCCCGTGACAACAGCCGCACGCCAATGCAATGGAGCAACGGCGATAACGCAGGGTTTACTACCGGCAAGCCGTGGATTGGTCTGTGTGATAACTATCGCGAAATCAACGTAGAATCTGCGCTGGCCGATGAATCTTCAGTGTTTTACACCTACCAGAAGTTAATCACGTTGCGTAAACAAGAACCCATTCTGACATGGGGCAATTACCAGGATCTCCTGCCAAACAGTCCTGTATTGTGGTGCTATCGCCGCGAATGGCTGGGGCAAACTTTATTGGTGATTGCCAACCTTAGCCGTGACGTACAGCCCTGGCAACCAACGCAAATCAGCGGCGACTGGCAACTGTTAATGCATAACTATGAAGAAGCCTCCTCTCAACCGGGAGCCATGACATTGCGGCCATTTGAGGCTGTCTGGTGGTTGCAGAGATAATTCTTCTCCAGGCCCCGGTAAAGCGAGTATTTCCGGGGCCTTATCTGTCAGCGCATTGTTTTTGTTGGTTTTTTGAACAGAAAATTATTAAAAAATTTACACATCGCTGTAGCGCCCGTCATCCGTACACTCTGCTTTTTACTTTGAGCTAAATCAAAAAAACCTTAAACATCCTTAATGCAAAGCACTATATATAGACTTTAAAATGCCTCTCAACCCAATATGTTGTATCCGTCGACTATACTTGCACCAAGACACACGCCAACAAAGCCGACAAAATTGTGGATAAAGCGGATTGGGATTGCAGTAACTCCCCGTAAAAAGAGCTAAATAAAGCGGGGCGCACTTCCCAACTTTCTGTGTATAACCTGTTCTTAAAAATATGGAGCGATCATGACACCGCATGTGATGAAACGAGACGGCTGCAAAGTGCCGTTTAAATCAGAGCGCATCAAAGAAGCCATTCTGCGTGCAGCTAAAGCAGCGGAAGTCGATGATGCAGATTATTGTGCCACTGTTGCCGCTGTCGTCAGCGAGCAAATGCAAGGCCGCAACCAGGTCGATATCAACGAAATCCAGACCGCAGTTGAAAACCAGCTGATGTCAGGCCCGTACAAACAACTGGCTCGTGCTTACATCGAGTACCGTCACGATCGCGACATCGAACGTGAAAAACGCGGTCGCCTGAACCAGGAGATCCGTGGCCTGGTCGAGCAGACCAACTCTTCGTTACTCAATGAAAACGCCAACAAAGACAGCAAGGTAATTCCAACCCAGCGCGACCTGCTGGCCGGTATTGTTGCTAAACACTATGCACGCCAGCACCTGCTGCCGCGTGACGTGGTGCAGGCGCATGAGCGTGGCGATATTCACTACCACGACCTCGATTACTCGCCGTTCTTCCCGATGTTCAACTGCATGTTGATCGACCTGAAAGGTATGCTAACTCAGGGCTTTAAGATGGGGAACGCCGAGATCGAACCACCGAAGTCGATCTCCACTGCCACCGCAGTAACTGCGCAGATTATCGCCCAGGTCGCCAGCCATATTTATGGCGGCACCACCATTAACCGTATCGACGAAGTTCTGGCTCCGTTCGTCACTGCCAGCTACAACAAGCACCGTAAAACAGCGGAAGAGTGGAGCATTCCGGATGCTGAAGGCTACGCCAACTCTCGTACCATTAAAGAGTGCTACGACGCCTTCCAGTCGCTGGAGTACGAAGTAAATACCCTGCACACCGCCAACGGTCAAACACCGTTTGTAACCTTTGGCTTTGGTCTGGGCACTAGCTGGGAGTCGCGCCTGATTCAGGAATCCATCCTGCGTAACCGTATCGCTGGCCTCGGTAAAAACCGTAAAACTGCGGTGTTCCCGAAACTGGTGTTTGCGATTCGCGATGGCCTGAACCATAAAAAAGGCGATCCGAACTACGACATCAAACAGCTGGCGCTGGAGTGCGCAAGCAAGCGCATGTATCCGGATATCCTGAACTACGATCAGGTAGTGAAAGTAACCGGTTCGTTTAAAACCCCGATGGGTTGCCGCAGCTTCCTCGGCGTATGGGAAAACGAAAACGGCGAGCAGATCCACGATGGTCGCAACAACCTCGGCGTGATCAGCCTGAACCTGCCACGTATTGCGCTGGAAGCGAAAGGCGATGAAGCCACCTTCTGGAAGTTGCTGGATGAACGTCTGCTGCTGGCACGTAAGGCGCTGATGACCCGTATCGCTCGTCTCGAAGGCGTGAAAGCGCGCGTGGCTCCTATCCTCTATATGGAAGGTGCTTGTGGCGTGCGTCTGAATGCCGACGATGATGTTTCTGAAATCTTCAAAAACGGTCGTGCGTCTATTTCGCTGGGTTACATCGGTATCCACGAAACCATTAACGCGCTGTTCGGCGGCGAGCATGTTTATGACAACGAGCAGCTTCGCGCGAAAGGTATTGCGATTGTTGAACGTCTGCGTCAGGCGGTGGATCAGTGGAAAGAAGAGACTGGCTACGGTTTCAGCCTTTACAGCACGCCAAGTGAAAACCTGTGCGACCGCTTCTGCCGTCTCGATACCGCTGAGTTTGGCGTGGTGCCGGGCGTGACCGATAAAGGTTACTACACCAATAGTTTCCACCTTGATGTGGAGAAAAAGGTGAACCCGTACGACAAGATCGACTTTGAAGCACCTTACCCGCCGCTGGCTAACGGTGGTTTCATTTGCTACGGCGAGTATCCAAACATTCAGCACAACCTGAAGGCGCTGGAAGATGTCTGGGATTACAGCTATCAGCATGTACCGTATTACGGCACCAATACACCAATTGATGAGTGCTACGAGTGTGGCTTTACCGGTGAGTTTGAGTGCACCAGCAAAGGCTTCACCTGCCCGAAATGTGGTAACCATGACACCTCCCGTGTGTCGGTGACTCGCCGCGTGTGCGGATATTTAGGTAGCCCGGATGCGCGTCCGTTTAACGCCGGTAAGCAGGAAGAAGTTAAGCGCCGCGTTAAACATTTGGGAAATGGGCAGATAGGTTAAGCCTTCCCCCCTCACCCTAACCCTCTCCCTCAGGGAGAGGGGACCGTTCCGTGCCCCTTCTTGACTCCCGACATAATGAGTTGCCTCTAGCCAGTTGGTGTCGTCGCAAGGTGGCAAATGCGTAAGCCTCAGAGGACTTCGCCCCGTACGCACCAGAGCAGTCATGGCGTCAATTGAGAAGCGAAAATGAATTATCATCAGTACTATCCTGTCGACATCGTCAACGGCCCCGGCACTCGCTGCACTCTGTTTGTCTCCGGGTGTGTTCATGAATGCCCCGGTTGCTATAACAAAAGCACCTGGCGGGTAAATTCCGGTCAGCCATTTACCAAAGCAATGGAAGACCAGATCATTAACGATCTGAATGACACTCGTATCAAACGCCAGGGTATTTCCCTCTCCGGCGGCGATCCGCTGCATCCGCAAAACGTGCCGGATATTCTGAAACTGGTACAACGCATCCGCGCCGAGTGTCCGGGTAAAGACATCTGGGTGTGGACAGGCTATAAACTCGACGAACTCAACGCTGCGCAAATGCAGGTTGTTGATTTGATTAACGTGCTGGTCGACGGCAAATTTGTGCAGGATTTAAAAGACCCTTCCTTGATCTGGCGCGGCAGCAGCAATCAGGTGGTGCATCATTTGCGTTAATCACTCATCCAGCCGTTTAGTCGCGTCTTCATAAACGGCTGAGTTCTCTCTCTTACCAATAGCTATCACCAACACGAGCAACTCTTTATCGTTAACCTGATAAACCAGGCGATATCCCAGTGTGTGCAGCTTAATTTTGTAGCAGTCCGGTAAATCCCGCAGTTTAGCCGATGGATTGCGCGGCCTTTTCAGCACATCCTCAAGCTTTTTTTAAATTGTTCCAGGACTGTCACGCCCAGTTTTTGCCACTCTTTCAGCGCCCGCAGATCAAAAGCCAGCTCATAGTTCATCCAGTCGGACCTTAATGGCCTCTTGTGGGTTGGCCAGTCGTTCCCTGACAGTGCGTAACAAGGCTTCTTCACTATCACTGACAGTGAGCGTTTTTACCGGCATTCGTCCATTTTCCGCAACGTACTGAAACAGCAGCCGCACTGCTTCAGTAGGCGTGATATTTAATTTTTCCAGCACCGCATAAGCCTCATTTTTCAGTTTGTCATCCAGGCGGACGTTAAGTGTGGCCATTATGCCTCCGGTAATTATGAAAAGTGTAATGCATTATAGCATTACATATGCATTACATTCATTTCTGGAAAACGCCTCGCAAAAATGAGGACGACACGCAGGAATATGCCGTGGTGAAGATAGATATTGCGGTGATTTTACGAAGGGAGAAGAAAGCGTTGGGCGGTAACGTTTCACCGCCCAATAAGGAATTAACGATACTTCTGGTGATAGGCGTTGCGGGTCGTTTTCAGTTGCTCTGCGGCGGCCTGTGCTTCTTTGACTTTACCTTCATTAGCCAGCTTCAGCGCGTCGTCAATCTGACCGACCAGAATGTCGAAACCGTGGCGGAAGTCTTTCATCTCCGGGCTGTCCGGTGATTTGCCTTCCAGCTTCGGTGGCGTCGCTTTTTGCGCATCCAGCGCCGCAGCACGCATTTTGGTTAACGCGTCTTTGACTTGCGCCGCGTTATCGGCTTTTTCGACCACTTTTAAATTGTCGTTGAGGGTTTCCATATTGTCTTCCAGCTCAGCGGCAAACGACGCCGAACTGAATACCAACGAGGAGACTGCAAGAATAGCTAACAGGCTTTTACGCATTGCTCACTTCCTTTTTTATTTACACTTCATCCTTCACACTACCTCATCGACGGCTACGCTCATTCGCCCGAGTCACGTACTACGAGTACGCTCCCCGGCTCTCATTCACTTTCCGTCTCGATGCAGTGCGAATGATTTTGTGTAATTTTTTAGTTTAAGCGCGGCAGGTCGCGCCAGTTTTTTACTGTCCGGCGATTTTCATCTCCGGCAACAGCACAGAACCACACTGTATATTACTGCGTGTTTCAATATCGTTACCAACAGTGACGATATTGCGCCACATATCTTTCAAATTACCTGCGATGGTGATTTCGCTAACCGGATATTGAATTTCGCCATTCTCTACCCAGAAGCCCGCTGCACCACGGGAATAATCACCGGTAATTGCACTCACGCCCTGGCCCATCAGTTCCGTCACCACCAGGCCGGTGCCCATTTCTTTGAGCATCTGCTCAAAGCTGAGTCCTTGCCCGGCAATACGCCAGTTGTGGATGCCGCCCGCATGACCGGTACTTTTCAGCCCCAGTTTGCGCGCGGAATAGCTGGTCAGCAACCACTGAGTCAGGATGCCATCTTTAATAATATCGCGACGCTCGGTACGCACCCCTTCGCTGTCGAATGGAGTAGATGCCAGCCCTTTCAGCAGATGCGGATGTTCTTCAATGGTCAGCCAGTCCGGCAGAATTTGTTTACCCAGCGAGTCGAGCAGGAAGGTGGATTTACGGTAGACAGCACCACCGGCAATTGCGCCAACCAAATGACCAAACAATCCGGTTGCGACTTCATTGGCAAAAATCACCGGCGCTTTCATGGTGGAAAGTTTACGCGGCGACAGGCGCGATAAAGTGCGGCGAGCGCAGTCTGCCCCAACCCACTCCGGCGTTTGTAGATCGCTCATCGCACGGCCAATGGTGTAGGCGTAATCACGTTCCATATCGCCATTTTCTTCGGCAATCACACAGCTGGAAAGTGAATGACGCGTTGAACAATAGCCCTGCAACATACCGTGGCTGTTGCCAAATACTTTGACGCCGTAGTGGCTGTTAAAGCTGCCGCCTTCGGTATTGGTGATGCGTTTGTCCGCCTGCAATGCCGCCTGTTCAGCACGAGCCGCCAGTTCAATGGCTTCATCCGGGGAAACGTCCGCAGGGTGGAACAAGTCGAGATCCGGCGCGTCAAAGGCCAGCAGCTCTTTATCTGCCACGCCTGCGTAAGGATCTGGCGAGGTATAACGGGCAATATCCAGCGCCGCCTGTACGGTGCGGGCAATAGCCTGCGGGCTTAAATCGGTGGATGATGCGCTACCTTTGCGGTTTTGGTGATAAACGGTGATCCCCAGCGCGCCATCGCTATTGAATTCGACATTCTCCACTTCACCATAGCGCGTGCTTACGCTAATGCCGGTGGTCTTGCTGACGGCAACTTCCGCACCGTCCGATTTGCCTGAGGCCAACTCCAGCGCAGTCGAAACTGCTTCTTCCAGAATCTTGCGCTGCGCTTCAACTTGAGAGATTACTTTCATTGCAAGTGCCATAATGTAGAGAGTTTCTCTGAAGTCTAACAGAGAACCGTTTTTCAGTGCGCATCTTAACTGGTAACATTAGCCTCTTTTTTTAAGGAGCCTGACATGACTAAGCAGCCCGAAGACTGGCTCGACGACGTTCCCGGTGATGATATCGAAGACGAAGACGATGAAATTATCTGGGTCAGTAAAAGTGAAATTAAACGTGATGCCGAGGAGCTAAAACGCCTGGGCGCGGAAATTGTTGATCTGGGGAAAAACGCGCTGGATAAGATCCCGTTAGATGCGGATCTGCGTGCGGCTATCGAGTTAGCCCAGCGTATTAAAATGGAAGGTCGCCGCCGCCAGTTGCAGCTCATCGGTAAAATGCTACGCCAGCGCGACGTAGAGCCTATTCGTCAGGCGCTGGATAAGCTAAAAAACCGCCACAACCAGCAGGTGGTGCTGTTCCATAAACTGGAAAACCTGCGCGATCGTTTGATCGATCACGGTGATGATGCCATCGCTGATGTATTGAATCTGTGGCCTGATGCCGATCGTCAGCAGTTGCGTACTCTGATCCGCAACGCGAAGAAAGAGAAAGAAGGGAATAAGCCGCCGAAATCTGCACGCCAGATTTTCCAGTATCTGCGCGAGCTGGCAGAGAACGAAGGGTAAGTTTTGTTGTTGATATGAGTATGGTTTGCCGGATGCGGCGTAAACGCTTTATCCGGCAATGCTACTCCAGGCTGAAGCTTCAGAATTACTGCGCAGCTTCCGCCTTCTTCGCCAGACCATCCAGCAGTTTCTGATGAATCCCACCAAAACCGCCGTTGCTCATCACCAGAATATGGTCGCCAGGCTGGGCGGTTTTCACCACCATATCTGCCAACGCATCGACATCACCACTCCAGTGCGCAGGCTGAATACAGGCTTCTGCCACTTCAGCTACCTGCCACGGAATATGCGCCGGTTGCAGCAGGAAGACTTCATCGGCACGACCTAATGACGGTGCCAAATCGTCTTTGCAGACGCCCATCTTCATGGTGTTTGAGCGCGGTTCCAGCACGGCAATAATACGCGCCGTACCACCGACTTTACCGCGCAGCGCCGCCAGCGTTGCCAGAATCGCCGTCGGATGATGGGCAAAATCGTCATACACCGTCACGCCATTCGCTTCACCGCGTAACTCCAGACGACGACGAGCGTTGATAAACGACCCCAGCGCATTAGCAGCATCTGCCGGCGCAACACCAACATGGCGAGCCGCAGCAATCGCCATCAGGCCGTTGTGCATGTTATGTTCGCCAACCAGTGACCATTTCACCTCACCCACTTTTTCGCCGTCCAGCAATACTTCCCATTCGGAAGCATCGGTGGTCAGCTTTTTCGCCTGCCAGCGCCCCTGCTCGCCCACCTGTTCCTGATCGCTCCAGCAGCCCATCGCCATGGTCTGTTTCAGGTTGATGTCGTTTTCCGGCCAGATAATACGCCCCTGCCCAGGAACAATACGCACCAGATGATGGAATTGTTTCTGGATCGCTTTCAGGTCGTCAAAGATATCGGCATGATCGAACTCAAGGTTGTTGAGGATCAGCGTGCGCGGGCAGTAATGGACAAATTTGGAGCGTTTGTCGAAGAAGGCGCAGTCATACTCGTCCGCTTCGATAACAAAGAAGTCGCTTTCGCCCAGACGCGCCGAAACCTCAAAGTTTCCAGGCACACCGCCAATAACAAAACCCGGTTTATAGCCGCACTGTTCCAGAATCCAGGTCGCCATTCCCGCCGTGGTGGTTTTGCCGTGTGTACCGGCAACGGCCAGCACCCAGCGGTCGCGCAGCACGAAATCGTGCAACCACTGCGGCCCCGACATATACGGAATGTTTTTTTCCAGTACCGCTTCCACACACGGATTTCCACGGGTCATGGCATTACCAATAATCACCAGATCCGGCTGCGGATCGAGTTGGCTGGCATCGTAACCCTGAATCAGCTCAATGCCTTGCTTCTCAAGTAAGGTGCTCATCGGCGGATACACATTGGCGTCCGAACCCGTTACTTCATGGCCTAACTGGCGTGCCAGAATCGCCAGACCACCCATAAACGTGCCACAAATTCCTAAAATATGAATGCGCATACGTCATTATCCTTTTTTAATCTACCGCTCATTTTACGCATATGTCGGGCAAGTGAGAAACGCATTTCAGGATAATCCGTAATTTGCTGGCGCGATTCACCTGAGCGCAACATTCAGATTATTTGTTAAGATTGTTGCGGTCGCTTTACTCCATAAACATTGCAGGGAAAGTTTTATGAAAACGTTAGGTGAATTTATTGTCGAAAAGCAGCACGAGTTTTCTCATGCTACCGGTGAACTCACTGCTTTGCTGTCGGCAATAAAACTGGGCGCCAAGATTATCCATCGCGATATCAACAAAGCAGGACTGGTTGATATCCTGGGTGCCAGCGGTGCTGAGAACGTGCAGGGCGAGGTTCAGCAGAAACTCGATCTGTTCGCTAATGAAAAACTGAAAGCCGCATTGAAAGCGCGCGATATCGTTGCGGGCATTGCATCTGAAGAAGAAGATGAGATTGTCGTCTTTGAAGGCTGTGAACACGCAAAATACGTTGTGCTGATGGATCCACTGGATGGCTCGTCCAACATCGATGTTAACGTCTCTGTCGGTACGATTTTCTCCATCTACCGCCGCGTTACACCTGTCGGTACGCCGGTAACGGAAGAAGATTTCCTCCAGCCTGGTAACAAACAGGTTGCCGCAGGTTACGTGGTATACGGCTCCTCTACCATGCTGGTTTACACCACCGGATGCGGTGTTCACGCCTTTACTTACGATCCTTCGCTCGGCGTTTTCTGTCTGTGCCAGGAACGGATGCGCTTCCCGGAGAAAGGCAAAACCTACTCCATCAACGAAGGAAACTACATTAAGTTTCCGAACGGGGTGAAGAAGTACATTAAATTCTGCCAGGAAGAAGATAAATCCACCAACCGCCCGTATACCTCACGTTATATCGGCTCACTGGTTGCGGATTTCCACCGTAACCTGCTGAAAGGTGGAATTTATCTCTACCCAAGCACCGCCAGCCACCCGGACGGCAAACTGCGTTTGCTGTATGAGTGCAACCCGATGGCATTCCTGGCGGAACAAGCGGGCGGTAAAGCGAGCGATGGCAAAGAGCGTATTCTGGATATCATCCCGGAAACCCTGCACCAGCGCCGTTCGTTCTTCGTCGGCAATGACCATATGGTTGAAGATGTCGAACGCTTTATCCGTGAGTTCCCGGACGCGTAATCTCCTGCGCCTCTCCACACGGAGAGGCGTTTTTATCGCTGCGCAATGTTGACTCTTGTCACTGGTGAACTCTGACGATTCTCCCACAGCACCGTTAGCCCACGCTGTAAGGCAATAAAAATAAACAACAAAATGCCGATGGCGATTTTCGTCCACCATGAACTCAGCGTACCGTCAAAGTTTATGTAAGTCTGAATGAGTCCCTGAATCGCCACGCCAAAAAGCGTCCCCAATACCGTCCCTACCCCACCACTTAACAACGTGCCGCCAATCACCACCGACGCGATAGCGTCCAGTTCCACACCTACGCCTGCCAGCGCGTATCCGGCCTGGGTGTAAATCGAGAAGACAATCCCCGCCAGCGTTGCCAGTCCGGTGGAAAGCATATAAATGCGAATCGTGGTGCTGCGGGTAGAAATCCCCATCAGGTTTGCCGACGTCGCGTTGCCGCCAATGGCATACACCTGATTACCAAAGCGGGTGCGATGCGCGAGGAAAATACCGATAACCACGACCGCCAGCATCAGTAATCCCATCGCGCTTAAACGCCCACCGCCGGGAATTTTCCACGCAAGGCTTGAGAGTGTGTCGTAAATCGGATGGTTAATCGGGATCGACTCTTCCGAAACGAGATAGCTGACGCCACGCAAAAAGAACATTCCCGCAAGGGTAATAATGAATGCCGGGATCTTCAGCGCGTCGATCAGAAGCCCCATAAATGCGCCGAATGCACACCCCATCAGCAGCACCAGCGGGAAGGCCAATAGTGGTGAAATCCCAAAGTCGCCAATCACTTTTGCCAGAAACACGCCGGTAAAAGCGATCACCGAACCGACGGAAAGATCGATCCCGCCGGAGAGGATCACAAAGGTCATACCGACAGCAATAATCCCCAAAAAGGCGTTATCGGTCAGGATATTGCATATCACTCGCGTGGAAGCAAAACCGGGAAACTGCGTCAAGCAGTAGAGATAGCCCAGCACAAAAACGCCGATGGTGATCATCAGTGGCAAGTTACGTTTTATCACGGCTACGCACTCCTTTAATCAGACTGATAAAGCGTTGCGACTGAACAATCAGTACGCAAAGCACCACCACCGCTTTCACCACCTGGTTCATCTCTGGCGGAAAGCCCGAAAGTAAAATCCCGGTGTTCATTCCCTGAATGATCAGCGCCCCCACTACCGAAAGCAGCAGGTTAAAACGCCCGCCCATCAGCGATCCACCGCCGATCACCACCGCGAGTATAGCGTCCAGTTCCAGCCATAATCCGGCGTTGTTGGCATCGGCACCGCGAATATCCGCCGCCACAATAATGCCCGCGATTGCCGCACACAGCCCGCTCAACACGTAGGTAAGCATGACGATGATCCGCGTGTTTACTCCGGCATTTTTTGCCGCCCGAATGTTGATACCAACGGCTTCGATAAACATCCCCAGCGCCGTTTTGCGGGCCAACAGCCAGAACAGGAGAAGCGTCAGCACGGCGATAATGACTGGAGTTGGCAGGAACAGCAGCGATCCACTGCCGAACCACGAGAGATCCGGCGAGTTAAACGTGACGATCTGCCCGGAGGTGATCAGTTGCGCCACGCCGCGCCCGGCGACCATCAGGATCAGAGTGGCGACAAACGGCTGAATTTTGAGGATCGCTACCAGTATGCCGTTCCACAATCCCGCCAGGATGCCGGTGCCCAGGGCGCTTAACAAAACAATCGGCAGGCTGAATCCCGCCACCGTCATCGCGGCAGTTGTGGCTCCTGCGATAGCCATCACCGCGCCTACTGAAAGATCGATACCGCCAGTGGCGATCACCAGCGTCATGCCAATCGCCAACAGCGCAACGGGTGCTGCACGGTTAAGAATGTCGATGGGGCTACCGAACAAACGCCCATCCTGAAGTACCACCTGCCAGAAATGTGGGGCGACCAGACTATCGACCAGCAACACCAGCAACAGCGCCGCCAGTTGCGGCATTCCCGTCGGCCAGCGAAAACGCCTTTTCGACGACGCGGTGTCAGGGAGAGATTGAGGCATCACACTGTTCTCCTTACGCCGCAATGGCATTCATGATCGCCGGAACGGAAAGCTCTGCCAGTGGGATCTCCGCCACCTGTTTGCGATCGCGCATGATGATCACCCGATCGGCATAGCCCACCAGCTCTTCCAGTTCTGAGGAGATCACCAGCAGCGCCAGGCCATCGGCACACAGCGTTTCAATCAGGCGGATGATCTCAGCATGGGCGCCAACGTCAATGCCGCGCGTTGGCTCGTCGAGGATCAGAAATTGCGGACGAGTCAGCAGCCAGCGTGAGAGCAACACTTTTTGCTGATTGCCACCAGAGAGAAACTCTATCGGTTGTTCAGTTGAAGGTGTGCGAATGCCAAGCTGGCGGATAAAACGTTCGGCAATCTCTTGCTGTTCTTTGCGAGAGATCGGCCGTAGCCAGCCGCGCTGGGCTTGTAAGGCAAGGATGATATTTTCCCGCACCGAGGCGGCGGCAATGATGCCATCGGTTTTTCTGTCTTCCGGACAAAAACCAATGCCCAGTACCGAAGCCTGATGTGGCGATCGCAGGGTTTGTGGTTGGCCTTTGATCAGCGCAGTACCGCTGTCAGCGGGTTTGATACCGAAGATAACTTCAGCGGTTTCGGTACGCCCTGATCCCAGCAATCCTGCCAGACCGACGATCTCGCCGGGGCGTACTTCGAGATCAAACGGTGCGATCGTGCCTTTTTTACCGTAATTTTTGAACGCGGCAACGGGTTTGTCGCTAAGTAATGTCCGCCCGGCACGTTGTAGCGCGTGGGTGTCGAGTTCGCGCCCAAGCATCATTTTGACCAGTTCGATCTGCGGTAGCTCGCGGGTTTCCCGACAGCCAACGAAGTTGCCGTTGCGTAAGACGGTGATCCGATCGCTGACTTGATAAACCTGATCGAGAAAGTGCGTAACAAAGATCAGGCTGACGCCGCGATCGCGCAACTGGCGCATCAGGCCAAACAGCAACTCTACTTCCTGAGTGTCGAGGCTGGCGGTAGGTTCATCAAGGATCAGCACTTTGGCGGAGAGATCGATAGCCCGACAAATGGCGACGATTTGCTGCATCGCCACCGAAAAACGGTTGAGCGGTTCACGCACGTCGAGGGAGAAGCCATACGATGCCATCAGTTCTGTAGCGCGCTTTTCCATCTCTTTACGGCGTAGCAGGCCAAAACGCCTGGGTTCGCGGCCTATGAATAGATTGTCGGCTACCGACATGTTGGGTAACAGGTTGACTTCCTGATAGACGGTGCCGATGCCAAGTTGTTGTGCGTGGGCGGTGTTTTTTGGTGAAATAGTCTGACCATCCAACCAGATAGTACCGCGATCAGCGTGGTAGACACCGGTAAGTGCTTTGATCAGCGTCGATTTACCGGCTCCGTTTTCACCGAGCAGCGCCATAATTTCACCGCGCCGTAGGCTGAAGTCGACGCTGTCTAACGCTTTGACGCCGGGGAAAAATTTACTTAATCCTTCGGTACGGAGGATTTCCTGGTGTTGGTCGGTCGTCATGGTTTCCCCCTTAGCCACGCTCTAAAAGTCTGGGAATAGATCGTGCCTGATGTTAAGAGCTGCGCCGTTTGTCCCCCTCACCCTAACCCTCTCCCCGAAGGGGCGAGGGGACAGATTGTGCATGGTGTTAAGTCCGGTACTGCACAACTGCCGGATGCGGCGTGAACGCCTTATCCGGCCTACACAGAGCACCGAACTCGTAGGCCTGATAAGACGCGCCAGCGTCGCATCAGGCATCCGCGCACAACCGCCGGATGCGGCCTAAACGCCTTATCCGGCGGCGTACAAGTCGGCATCAGGTATTGATGTCCCTCAATACCCCATATTTTTCTTCTTCTCTAACTCTTCTTTTGCAGTATCAGGCAGGTAAAGGGTGGATTTGGTCAGGGTCAACTTTTCAGGCATAGTGCCGTCTTTTTTGTATTTCTCCAGCGCATCAAAAGCGGGGCCTGCCATATTCGGCGTCAGTTCAACGCTGGCGTTCGCTTCGCCATCAATCATCGCTTTGTAGATATCCGGTACGCCGTCAATGGAACCCGTGAGGATATCTTTACCCGGTTTCAGGCCCGCTTCTTTAATTGCCTGAATTGCACCAATCACCATGTCGTCGTTATGGGCGTAAACCATGCAGATATTTTTGCCGTTGTTTTCCGCTTTGATAAAGCTCTCCATAACTTCTTTGCCTTTACTGCGGGTGAAGTCACCGGACTGTGAGCGGATGATTTTGATGTTTGGCGCATTCTTAATAGCTTCGGCAAAGCCTTTTTTACGGTCGATGGCAACACTTGCCCCAACAGTACCCTGCAACTCAACCACGTTACATGGTTTACCGTTGACCTCTTTCACCAGCCAGTCACCAATCAACTTGCCTTCCAGAATGTTGTCGGCAGTAACGGTGGTCATATAGAGAGATTTGTCTTTCACGTCGATGGAACGGTCGAGCAAAAAGACCGGAATTTCGGCATCTTTCGCCTCTTTTAATACCGGTTCCCAACCCGTCGCCACCACTGGAGCAATAAAGATTGCATCTACCCCTTGTGCAACAAAGGAACGTACCGCTTTAATCTGGTTTTCCTGCTTTTGCTGACCATCGGCAATTTTCAGCGTGATACCGCGTTTTTCGGCCTCACTTTTCGCCACGTTGGTTTCTGCGGCGCGCCAGCCGGATTCTGATCCGACCTGCGAAAATCCTACGGTTAATGGAGCGGCCAACGCCATAGACGACATGGCTGCCGAGACTGCAGAGACTACAAGTAAGCGTTTCCACATAGGGTTGTCCTCGTCGGGATAGTTATTATTGGTGAAAAGATGTTCGCGAAAAAACTATAGACAATTCGTTATGTAACGGATTGCGTTACATCACACTTCAAAAAAGTAAATAAAACGTTAATCACAAGTTTGTAATCGCTTTCATATCACTATGAAAAATGCGGCTACGGTTATGGATTTTCCTGCTCCACAAGCCGTCTTAAAACTGGCGAAAAAGGAATATGAGGACGAAAACAAGCGAAGACATTCGGCGCGAGTTGGCTATAATACTCGGCACTTGTTTGCCACATATTTTAAAGGAAACAGACATGAGCTTACTCAACGTCCCTGCGGGTAAAGATCTGCCGGAAGACATCTACGTTGTTATCGAAATCCCGGCTAACGCAGATCCGATCAAATACGAAATCGACAAAGAGAGCGGCGCACTGTTCGTTGACCGCTTCATGTCCACCGCGATGTTCTATCCGTGCAACTACGGTTACATCAACCACACCCTGTCTCTGGACGGTGACCCGGTTGACGTACTGGTTCCGACTCCGTACCCGCTGCAGCCGGGTTCTGTGATCCGTTGCCGTCCGGTTGGCGTTCTGAAAATGACCGACGAAGCCGGTGAAGATGCGAAATTGGTTGCTGTTCCGCACAGCAAGCTGAGCAAAGAATACGATCACATCAAAGACGTTAACGATCTGCCGGAACTGCTGAAGGCTCAGATCGCTCACTTCTTCGAGCACTACAAAGACCTCGAAAAAGGCAAATGGGTTAAAGTTGACGGCTGGGATAACGCCGAAGCCGCTAAAGCTGAAATCGTTGCTTCCTTCGAGCGCGCAAAGAATAAATAAGTTCTTCTAGCGCAATAACCCTGAACGCCGGGCTTCGGTTAGTAAGGGTTTTTTATGTCCGCGATAAATAAACACATCTTATTCCACCACCGCCTGCAAACGTAATAACACGTCTTCCACCACCTCGTCCGCAGCCAGACCAATACGTTTTGCCTGACGGGCGCGTAAATCCATCATTCGTACCTGATTCACCAATACCACGCCATACACATCGCCTTCTTCGCAATGTAACGGAACGCTAAATCCGGCATAACGGGCAAAATTTCCGCCCTGAGTAATGGGAGCAACCAACGTCATTCCCAGTTGATTAAAGGCTTGAACGGAGAGCACAAGCGCAGGCCGACCAGCACCTTGCTGTTCATGGCCGCTTGCTGGATCAAAGCCGACCAGCACAATGTCTCCCCGTTCAAATTCACTTTTCTTTACCATATTTCGTCACCCGCAGGGGTGGATTTACCCCAGACATCCTGCTCGCTAAGTTCCGGGGCGTTCATGTCGCACTGCATCAGCAGTTCATCAAGCGAGTAGCGCCTGGAGATGGGGGTCAGAATCAGTTGATTGTTGCTCACCTGTGCCTCAACGCTCTGCCCCGGCTGCAAGTTAAGCTCTTTCATCACAATATTGGGAATGACCATACCTGCACTGTTCCCCCATTTTTTTATGGTTATACGCATCCGCACCTCCTTAGGTTATACAAAGTATAACTCACGGTGCGACAAGAAACGTTTTACCCCTGCGCATTTGTGAACACCAGCAGAGTTTTTTATGCGTTAACAGATATGGAAAGCGGCTCGGAAGGAAAAGAAACAGGCGGGGAAGTTACAAAAAAGAATGCGAGATACCTCGAAAAAACAACGCCACCCGAAGGTGGCGTGTTTATATTATGACTTATCCCTGTCTAACCAGTCGCCGCTTTCAATCAGCGTTAATCCATCGACGGGTCGTTGATAAACGTACATCCATGCACTCCCGTACGGCGTCTGAATCAACTGGCGCGCGTATTCACCGCCCCTGGTGCGCAAGGCATCAAGTTCGGCCAGCGTGGCGTTGTCAATACGATAAACTTCACCGTGTACCGTTCCGTTGCCCGGAACTGCGCCTGGATAGTGGCCCAGGCTGTACAGTTGATAGTTATCGATACTGAAATCGCCCAGCAACTGGGCATTGGTCATCCAGTGGCTGTTGCCTTGTTTGTGACGTAAACTGCCGTAGACAAATATTCGCATCGCTAAAACTCGAACTGATAGAGCAAATCCAGTGCCTGATCTACACCAGACACGGCTTCCAGATATAGCTTTGGCATCAGGCGATAACGTAACGTGAGTGTTGCTATAGAGTCAAATATCCCCACGCCGTATTTCACTTGTAGACCTGGTAATACATAGCCGCTGACCACCACCTGGGAGGAGTCGCCTACTCCCTCGGTGTCGAGAGCTAAATTACTTACGCCAAATGTCTCGCCGATTTTACCCACAATCTGACCACTTTGTGCAACCCCCAGACCAATCAGCATCGAGGTCATCGCCGCGCTGTCGCTCTGATCGCTTTCCAGCCCTTGTCCACGCAACAAGTAAGACAACGCAGCCTGTTGCGACATCGCCGGGTCAGAGAAGATCTCCGCTTTCGGTTCATCCGCCAGTCCGGTGACGCGAACACCGGCGATTACGTCGTCTTCTGTAGCATCCGGGTTACGAATTGCTTCGATATTAAGATACGGTTGATCCGGTGGACCAGAGAACAGCAACTCGCCTTTGCGAACGATCAGATCCTGACCATAGGCATGGAAGCGACCTTCCGGAATGTTGATCTGTCCGTTCAGCCCCAGTCCCTGTTTGTCCTGTACGACATTGAGATCGCCCGTCAGCCGCGCTTTCAGGCCAAAGGCATCAATGCGCACATTGTTGCCGACGTGGACAATCAGGTTGCTGTTAATCGGAATCGACGCAGTTTTCGCCTCCTCCGGTTGTAGGTTATCGTTGAGCATCACGACATCGCTGGAGACGCCCACCGCACTTTCTGGCAAATCATGCACCACAATGCGCGCCCACGGTACGTCAACGCGACCATCAAGGGTAAACAGGCTTGGTGTGGCTTCGAATACGACATCTGGCGACACATCCATACGCACCATCGGCGGTACGGTGATCCGCACCTTACTGCCTTTTGCCGTCACCCGCGCGCGCCAGTTTTCAATCTGACTCCAGTCTGCATCCCCGTTCAGGTAAATGTCACCCTGCTGGGTTCGCACGGTGCCTGCAAGCGTCGAGCGCATACCGTTAAAGTTGACCGCAAGCTGGCTCGGCTGCATATCAAACGGCATAAAGTTGCCATCGATATCCACACCCGTAACCTGGAGCTGACCAAAAAGCTGCGGACTTTGTACATCACCGCCCAGACGTAAATTAGCACTCACCATCCCCGCCGCTTTTTCCCCACGCGTAAAGATGGGGTTTACCATCGCGAGGTTAAAGTTGCGGATGTTGACGTTGCCACCGAGATTGCGGCGGCCTTGTGGATCGGTCACCTGCACCTGACCATCGAACTGACCATTATTAGCCAGGCGGATGGTCCAGCCCAGTTCAGCGCGGTTGTTGCGCAGTTCCGCCGTCAGATTCAGTGTCTGAAACGCCACCGGCAGCGCCGCGTCGTTGACGGTTTGCGTCACCTGCACGTTACGCCCGGAAAGGGTGATGCTACCCTGCGGCAGCCCTTCTTTGGTGGTGTCCCAGGCAACGTCTGCTTTACCTGTAAAGATGCCGCTTGCCTGAGTGGTTTCCGGCATAAACGGTTTCAGCATTGCCAGGTCGAAACGATTGAGATTCACCACCGCACGCCCTTCTGCACCGGCATCAATGGTTTGCGGCACGCACAGTTCCGCGTTCGGGTTTACCCAGCAGTGCGGCCCGATGCTGACTTTTTGCTCCTGATTGCGGTAATCCAGCGCAATATCGCGGGTCAGCGACCACGGGCCGACTGGCGTCTGGAAGCGGGTATTACTCAGCGTTCCCTTCCAGCGTTCTTCTTTGCGATCAAAACTGCCCGCCAGATTGAGCTGTCCGGAAACCGGCTCGCCCTGAATCCGCAGTTGTAGCTCGTGCTGCTTTTCGCTGCCTTTCGCATTCAGGGTGACGAGGTTGATATTCACATCCGGCTGCGAAATTTGCTCAACGCGCACATCGAGTTTACCCGCAATCTGATCGGTGGATTTTATATCGCCTTCCACGCGAACCTGCGCCACGGAGAGTTCCTGCCAGCGCAGGCTGCGCGCGGTGATATCCGCCAGCAACTGCGGCGCGTCCACCGTACCGCGAACCTTCACCAACCCTTTCGCTGTACCGCCCAGCCCTGGCAGCGCGTTATCCAGACCCGGCGCGTTGATCGTGGCATCAAGATTGAGATCTTTTACTCCCAGTTCACCTTTCACTTCGGCACTGTTAGATCCCAGTTCCAGATGCAGACCAGGGATCATCCACTGCATATAACTGTTGCCTTTCAGCGTACCGTCAACGTTCACTTTGTTCTGTTTAACGTTACCAGTCAGCTTCAACTCCGGCACGTCCATCTGCCAGGTGCCGCCGTACAGGCTGCCGCGCGTTTTGATCAAACCATTGAGTTTCGACGGCCAGTCCGGAAACTCTTTCGCGGTGTTAATGCCGTTAAGCGTTAACTCACCACGCCAACTAATCGCCTGCTGCCAGTCGAGCAACGCTTTCAACTCAGTTTTCCCTTCCAGCGCCGCGACGGTGAGTTTGTCGAGATTCACCTGCTGTTCATTACCTTTCGCATCGAGGGTAATGGTGGCTGGCGGGATCTCCTGTCCCTTCACTGCCGTGCGCATAGAGAGCGTGTAATCGGTCATTTTGCCGGTGAGTTTCAGTTTCAGATCGTCCGCCTGATACTGCTTCTCGCCGGTAAACGGCCAGTAAAGCTGTTTGCTGTTCACTTCGACGTTAAGCGGCAGTCCAGCCTCCGCCAGCCGCGTCTGAGCACGCAGATCCATATCCACCTGACCAGAAAGGTTAACGCCAATCTCCAGTTGTTCGCGCAGCGCACCGCCCACTTTCAGCTTCACTTTTTCACCCTTCAACGGCTCCACGTTCAGTGTGCTGTTGAGGGTGATATCTACCGGCCAGTTACCGGACAGCTGCGCCGTACCGCTGGCGTTAACGCTCCCCTGGTTAGAGTCGATATCCAGCGCGTCCAGTTTGGTATTGCCGTCGATGCTGCTCACTTTCAGCAACATGGTGCGCACGGTGATGTCCGTGTCGCCCGTCACGCGCAGCTGCTCGCCCTTAAACTCTTCAATATTCAGGTTGAGCGGCAAATGCACGTCGGTCATTTCCGGCAATACCGGGCGAGAAAAGAGATCTTTCAGCGTTTCGCCGAGCGGTTTTTCATCCGGCTGCGGATTTTCAATTTTCGGTTCGACGACTTCTTCCTGCGCCACTTCCGCCACTTTCGGCAGGGCAATCAGCAGGCCTTTCAGCGATGTCGGTTTCAGGGTCAGGGTTTTCTCCTGCCAGTTCAGACCGGAGGTGAAGTCCATCACCGACACCGTGGTGTCATCAATTTTGATATTGACGTTATCCAGCGCCACCCGCGTCAGGGTGATGGGATACGGCGTGGAGAGATCCAGCGGGCCGCTGTCTTCCTCTTCTTCAACCTGCTCTGAAGGGGGCATTTTTTTGCTGTCTATATTGACCTGAATGTCTTTCAGCGCCAGGTCATTAATACAAACGCTGCTGTCCCACAGGCACTCCAGCCCAACCGCCAGATGCAGATTACCCGCTTTAACCGCCACACCTGGCTGCTCATAACGAACGTCAGACAGAGTAAGGTCGCGCCAGCCGCCGGTCACCTTACCGATATCCAGCCCTGGCACCCAGCGATCTGCCGCTTTAAATACCAGATGCAAACCACTGGTGGTGCCCACCAGAAATGCCACCGATCCCAGCAACAGTAAGAGGGCGACAACCGCGCCGAGGCTGATTTTTTTCCATAAACTCATAATTCTGGCCCCAGACCGATGTAAAACTGTAAACCATGCTCGTCTTTGTCAGCGACCGGAACGGCGAAATCGAGCTTGATCGGCCCGACTGGCGATTCCCAGCGCACGCCAACCCCGGTGCCAGTTTTAAAGTCACTGCGGCGAATATCGCTTACCGCTTCGCCGCTATCGACAAACACCGCGCCCCACCATTTTCCGGTCACGTTGTACTGATACTCCAGCGATCCGGTTATCAGTTTTGATGCCCCTTTCAGGTCACCATTGGCGTATTTCGGCGCAATAGATTTGTATTTATAGCCGCGAATGCTACGGTCACCCCCGGCAAAGAAACGCAGATCAGGCGGCACTTTGTCGAAGTCACCCGTTTCAATCCAGCCCAACGTGCCGCGCGTGACAAAACGATGGCGATCGTAGAGTGTGCGTATCCAGACGTTTTGCGCCTGAAACACAGAGAAATCGACGTCCGAGCCCCAGGCCGTGTTTGAATAGTCGATTGAGTAGCGTTGCGAGTCGCCCCAGGTCGGCATCAGGCCGCCGCGTGAACGCGTGCGGCTAATCATCACGCCTGGATAAAACAGCATCGTGGTGTTGGTAATTTCACCCTGGGTAAAGTGGTCAAGACTCCAGCGTAAGTTAATGGCGCGCTGCCAGCCGCTGGAGAGATCCCAATAACGAGAGGCCACCAGAGTTGTAGAGTCGGATTCCGTATCGTTCAGATCGGTGCGCTTAAAACCACCCTGTACCAGATAATATTGTTCCAGCGGGTTCTTAAGCAGCGGCATTTTATAGCTAAAGTCGAGAGTCTGTTCCGGTGCAGAGATACTTGTGCTGGTGGTCAGGCTGTGACCGTAAGAGTTCATCCACGGCTTTTTCCACGTTGCTTTAACACGTGGACCTACGTCCGTTGAGTACCCTACCCCGGTTTCAATCGTGTTTTCCGTGCGCGGCGAAACGACGCCGGTAAGCGGCAATACTTTTGTTTCTCGCGCTTTATCAAACTGCGGTGCGACCACCACCGAGTTAAACCAACCAGTGGCGGAGAGACGGCGGTTCAGCTCTGCCAGGTCTTTTGACTCGTATTCATCACCTTCTTTAAACGGAACAAGGTTTTGCAGATACTCATCGCGGATCTGTGAGCCTTCGAAGGTCACATGCCCAAAGCGGTAGCGTTCGCCACTGTTGTAATCAATATCCCAATAGGCTTTATGCAAGCCAAGTGCAATACCCAACTGGGCTTTGGTAAATTCACTATCGAAATAGCCTTTGCGCAACGCGATGCTGGTTAAGGACTTTTTGAAATTTTCGTAGTCACCCTGATTCAGCACCGTGCCTATAGCCGGGCGAGTATCGAGCAACTTCAAATAGTCTTTATCGGTCCGTGCACCACCGCGCAGCACAACATCGGTGCCGCCAATCAAAATGGGTACGCCGGGCGTGACTTTGGCGATCAAAACCTGTCGCCCTTTCTTTGGCGGTGGTCGGAGATCAAATTCAATGGTCGGCTGGTAATAGCCCAGCGCCTTCAGGCCTTCGCGGATGGCATCATCGACACGCGCGCGAAATCGCCGGTCTGGCGTCACTTCATCACTTTCAATCGTAGAAAGCTGTGCACGAACATTTTTTTCCAGCTGTCCTGATAACCCTTCGACCTGTAGACGGACGTTCGCGGCGATAGCAGAACCACCAAAGCAGAGTAAGCTTACACAACATAACTGTCGGATATAGCGCACATTTTCTCCTGAATATCCTTTGTTCCTGCCCCTGGAACCCCGTTAAACGGCTTAACAAAAAACCAGCAATATGGATTTAAAAGCAGACTAAATCCAAAATATTTCTTATGTTTTACTTTATACACATTCACGAGAGTTATTGTGTGCAAATACGTCTCTTGTTACAACCTAAACCCCAAAGACCGATTTCGGGAGAGCGATACCATGAGTTTATTTGATAAAAAGCATCTGGTTTCCCCCGCCGATGCCCTTCCTGGACGTAATACCCCGATGCCCGTAGCCACGTTGAATGCAGTCAACGGTCACTCAATGACAAATGTGCCTGACGGAATGGAAATCGCCATTTTTGCTATGGGCTGTTTCTGGGGCGTGGAACGCCTTTTCTGGCAACTTCCCGGTGTTTACAGCACCGCCGCAGGTTATACCGGCGGCTACACGCCAAACCCGACTTATCGGGAAGTGTGTTCTGGTGATACCGGCCACGCCGAAGCGGTACGCGTGGTTTACGATCCGTCAGTGATCAGCTACGAACAACTGTTACAAGTATTCTGGGAGAATCACGATCCCGCACAAGGGATGCGTCAGGGCAATGACCATGGCACGCAGTATCGTTCCGCGATTTATCCGCTAACACCAGAACAGGATGCTGCCGCCCGCGCCAGTCTGGAACGTTTCCAGGCCGCGATGCTTGCCGCCGATGACGATCGTCACATCACCACGGAAATCGCTAACGCGACACCGTTTTATTATGCCGAAGATGACCACCAGCAATATCTGCATAAAAACCCGTATGGTTATTGCGGAATTGGTGGGATCGGCGTTTGCCTGCCGCCTGAAGCGTAGCAATAAAAGGCCGAACTAAAGCGAAATGAAGCAAAAATTTAACCCTCTGGCGACTTTACAGTACCTTACGCTATACTAGCCACTGAAAATGTCGGTTCACTCTCTTCGAACCGGCTTTCAATGTGTATTTCACACAAATTAATCAACTTCCCCTTCCGAGGATCTGACCTGAACGGTCGGATAAGATATGTTAAACAGTATTTTAGTCATACTCTGCTTGATCGCTGTGAGTGCGTTCTTCTCGATATCCGAGATCTCGCTTGCCGCCTCACGCAAAATCAAACTTAAACTGCTGGCTGATGAAGGCAATATAAACGCCCAGCGCGTTCTGGATATGCAGGAAAATCCCGGCATGTTCTTTACCGTGGTGCAAATTGGTCTGAACGCGGTGGCAATACTCGGCGGTATCGTCGGTGATGCGGCGTTCTCTCCGGCTTTTAATAGCCTGTTCTCCCGCTATATATCGGCGGAACTCTCTGAGCAACTGAGCTTTATTCTCTCTTTCTCGTTAGTGACTGGCATGTTTATTCTGTTTGCGGATTTAACCCCGAAACGCATCGGTATGATTGCGCCAGAAGCTGTGGCTTTGCGTATCATCAACCCGATGCGCTTCTGCCTGTTCGTCTGCACCCCTCTGGTGTGGTTTTTCAACGGCCTGGCGAACATGATCTTCCGTATCTTTAAATTGCCAATGGTACGTAAAGATGACATCACATCTGATGACATCTACGCAGTCGTGGAGGCCGGTGCGCTGGCTGGGGTATTGCGTAAACAGGAACACGAACTGATCGAAAACGTGTTTGAACTGGAATCCCGTACCGTGCCGTCTTCCATGACGCCGCGTGAAAACGTGATTTGGTTCGATCTCCATGAAGATGAGCAAAGCCTGAAGAATAAAGTGGCGGAGCATCCGCACTCGAAATTCCTCGTCTGTAATGAAGATATCGATCACATTATCGGTTATGTCGATTCAAAAGATCTGCTGAACCGCGTGCTGGCCAATCAAAGCCTGGCACTGAACAGCGGCGTGCAAATTCGCAATACGCTGATCGTGCCTGATACGCTGACCCTCTCTGAGGCGCTGGAAAGTTTTAAAGCTGCGGGTGAAGACTTTGCGGTAATCATGAACGAGTACGCACTGGTGGTGGGGATCATCACCCTCAACGACGTGATGACCACGTTGATGGGCGATCTGGTCGGTCAGGGGCTGGAAGAACAGATTGTGGCGCGTGATGAGAATTCATGGCTAATCGATGGCGGTACGCCGATTGACGACGTGATGCGCGTGCTGGATATCGACGAGTTCCCGCAGTCGGGCAACTACGAAACCATCGGCGGCTTTATGATGTTTATGTTGCGTAAGATCCCGAAACGCACTGATTCGGTGAAGTTCTCCGGTTACAAATTTGAAGTGGTGGATATTGATAACTACCGCATCGACCAGCTACTGGTTACGCGAATCGACAGTAAAGCCACCGCCCTTTCGCCAAAACTGCCTGACGCCAAAGATAAAGAAGAAAGCGTCGCATAACCCCAGAAACATCAACGGCTCCTGAATCAGGAGCCGTCTTATTACTGCATAGCACTTGGTTAAGCCATCTCTGTTTGCAGACGCATAACCTGACGGTTAACTTCGGACATCACTGACAAATGCAGTTTATCCTTCACTTTTGGGATAAGAATCTTACCCTTATCAAATTCAAAAGCGCCAACGTCCTTGATGTATAACCGTCCACGGAACAGGATCTTCACGTACTTCGCCACCTGAAGTGGGTTGTACCGTTGGAAAATTTTCATTGTTGTCTCCTGCTGAGTATTACGCCTTTGCGGTGCCACAATCGGCCCAACTATTATGAGGCGCAAATTTTAATGCCTAATGACTATAGACTATCGGGGTAATGTTTCCAGCGTGTATAAATTTTTTTACCCTACTGTTACAATTATTCAGAATTATCTCTTCACCTAACCACAATCTTCAGTATAAACATTCATTTTTCATATGATTTGTGCGCTTGTCCGCAAACTGGCACCGCACTTGCGGGAAATTCGATAAATAGCACATATGATTAAAAGCCAGACCCAAGTGGTCGGATCACCTGCATACGATAAGAAGGAAACACTATGACCCTACGCAAGATCCTCGCGCTGACTTGCTTGCTACTGCCGATGATGGCCTCCGCGCATAAATTCGAAACTGGTCAGCGCGTACCGCCGATTGGTATTACCGATCGTGGCGAGTTGGTGTTTGATAAAGATCAGTTTAGCTACAAAACCTGGAACAGTGCGCAGTTAGCGGGAAAAGTGCGAGTACTGCAACATATTGCCGGTCGCACCTCCGCAAAAGAGAAAAATGCGACGCTGATTGAAGCAATTAAATCGGCGAAATTGCCGCACGACCGCTACCAGACCACCACCATTGTCAACACCGACGACGCTATTCCCGGCTCAGGTATGTTTGTGCGCAGCAGCTTGGAGAGTAATAAAAAGCTCTATCCGTGGTCGCAGTTTATTGTCGACAGCAATGGCGTCGCGCGCGGAGCCTGGCAACTGGATGAAGAGAGTTCTTCCATTGCAGTGCTGGATAAAGACGGTCGCGTGCAATGGGCGAAGGACGGGGCGTTAACCCAGCAAGAAGTGCAGCAAGTCATGGACTTGCTGCAAAAATTGCTTAATAAATAGAAACCCGGAATCCAGGATTCAGGAAGGATTCGCGCGGAGTGTAATCCAGCGGTTTGCCCTGCCAGTCGTGAACATGTGCTCCGGCGGCGGCGGCCACGGCATGACCGGCAGCGGTATCCCAAATATTTGTCGGCCCGAAACGCGGGTAGAGCTGTGCCTGACCTTCCGCCACCAGGCAGAATTTCAGTGAAGAGCCGATAGATGTCGTCTGGTGTTCACCAAGCTGTTGCAGATACTCTTTCAGCTCGGCATCCGCATGGGAACGGCTAATGACCACCAGCGGCGGACGGGCGTCGCGTACCTGAATCTGCTTGCGCACGCCGCACTCTTCTTTCCAGGCTTTGCCTTCCGCCGCGCTGTACATGACGTTCATTACCGGCGCATACACCACACCTAATACCGGTTTGCCTTTGTCAATCAGCGCAATGTTAACGGTAAATTCACCATTTCGTTTAATAAACTCTTTGGTGCCGTCCAGCGGATCTACCAGCCAGTAACGTTGCCAGTGCTGGCGGACTTCCCAATCGGGAGGATCTTCTTCGGAAAGAACCGGAATATCCGGCGTTAGTGTACGTAAACCGTCCATGATTACGGTGTGCGCGGCAATGTCCGCCGCCGTCACCGGTGAGTTATCCGCTTTGCTGACGACGTCCATCGGTTTTGTCCCGTCGTAGACCTGCATAATGGCATCGCCCGCATTCCGTGCGAGTTGACATACTTGTTCTAACATTCTCCACCTCTTTTGTTTCAGTGGTGTTAACTTGTTGTTTTACTTATACCCTATCGTTAAAGAATCCGCCAACTGTGATGGCGTCATCGTTTCCTGATTTATTATTTATGGCATCCTTCACGCTCCGTATGAAAGACGTCTCATCTTCTCGTTCATAAAAGGATGCCCAGATGGTTAAGTTTAGTGCAACGCTTCTTGCTACGCTGATTGCCGCCAGTGTGAATGCGGCAACAGTCGATCTCCGCATAATGGAAACCTCTGATTTGCATAGCAACATGATGGATTTCGATTATTACAAAGATACATCCACAGAAAAATTTGGACTGGTACGCACTGCGAGCCTGATTAATGACGCGCGCAATGAAGTGAAAAATAGCGTACTGGTCGATAACGGTGACCTGATCCAGGGTAGCCCGCTGGCGGATTACATGTCGGCGAAAGGATTAAAAGCGGGTGATGTTCATCCGGTCTATAAGGCGCTGAATACGCTGGATTATACGGTCGGTACACTCGGCAATCATGAATTTAACTACGGTCTGGATTACCTGAAAAATGCGCTGGCGGGAGCGAATTTCCCCTATGTGAATGCCAACGTCATCGACACTAAAACCAAACAGCCGATGTTCACACCGTATTTAATTAAAGACACCGAAGTAGTCGATAAAGACGGAAAAAAACAGACGCTGAAGATTGGCTATATTGGCGTCGTGCCGCCGCAAATCATGGGCTGGGATAAAGCTAATTTATCCGGAAAAGTGACGGTGAATGATATTACCGAAACCGTGCGCAAATACGTGCCTGAAATGCGCGAGAAAGGTGCCGATGTCGTTGTCGTTCTGGCGCATTCCGGGCTGTCTGCCGATCCGTATAAAGTAATGGCGGAAAACTCAGTTTATTATCTCAGTGAAATTCCGGGCGTTAACGCCATTATGTTTGGCCATGCTCACGCCGTTTTCCCGAGTAAAGATTTTGCTGATATCAAAGGGGCTGATATCGCCAAAGGTACGCTGAACGGTGTTCCGGCAGTAATGCCTGGCATGTGGGGCGATCATCTCGGTGTGGTCGATCTGCAACTCAGTAATGACAGCGGTAAATGGCAGGTGACGCAGGCAAAAGCGGAAGCACGACCGATTTACGACATCGCCAACAAAAAATCACTGGCTGCGGAAGACAGCAAGCTGGTCGAAACGCTGAAAGCCGATCACGATGCCACACGCCAGTTTGTCAGCAAGCCAATCGGTAAATCTGCCGACAATATGTATAGCTATCTGGCGCTGGTGCAGGACGATCCGACCGTGCAAGTAGTGAACAACGCGCAAAAAGCGTATGTCGAACATTACATTCAGGGCGATCCGGATCTGGCAAAACTGCCGGTGCTTTCAGCTGCCGCACCGTTTAAAGTTGGTGGTCGCAAAAATGACCCGGCAAGCTATGTGGAGGTGGAAAAAGGCCAGTTGACCTTCCGTAATGCCGCCGATCTTTATCTCTACCCCAATACGCTGATTGTGGTGAAAGCCAGCGGTAAAGAGGTGAAAGAGTGGCTGGAGTGCTCCGCCGGACAGTTTAACCAGATTGATCCTAACAGCACGAAACCACAGTCACTCATCAACTGGGATGGTTTCCGCACTTATAACTTTGATGTTATTGATGGTGTGAATTATCAGATTGATGTTACCCAACCCGCCCGTTATGACGGTGAATGTCAGGTGGTTAATGCCAATGCAGAGCGGATTAAGAACCTGACCTTTAACGGTAAACCCATTGATCCGAACGCCATGTTCCTCGTTGCCACCAATAACTATCGCGCTTACGGCGGCAAATTTGCCGGAACCGGCGATAGCCATATTGCTTTTGCTTCACCTGATGAGAACCGCTCGGTGCTGGCAGCGTGGATTGCAGAAGAATCGAAGCGTGCGGGGGAAATTCACCCGGCAGCAGATAACAACTGGCGTTTGGCACCGATCCCCGGCGATAAGAAACTGGATATCCGTTTTGAAACATCCCCGTCAGATAAAGCCGCAGCGTTTATTAAAGAGAAGGGGCAGTATCCGATGAATAAAGTCGCGACCGATGATATCGGGTTTGCGATTTATCAGGTGGATTTGAGTCAGTAATAGACATCTTTTTCGGCCTACAAATCATCAACCGCATCCGGCATTTATTGGCGGATGCGATGCTACCGTATCTTATCCGCCCTACAAGCCATGCACCGTAGGCCGGATAAGCGCAGCGCATCCGGCAGTTATGCCACACGTTCATCCCGCACCGCCAGCACCTCGGGCAAATTCAACTCAATCCAGTCCGCCAGCGCAGCAACCTTTTCACTCACCTGCTCGCCCAGCGGCGTGAGGCTATATTCCACATGCGGCGGCACCACCGGATACGAGATACGGTTAACAAAACCATCCTGTTCTAACGCCTGTAGCGACTGCGCAAGCATCTTTTCACTCACCCCACCGATTTTGCGCCGCAGGTCGCTAAAGCGATGAGTCCCTTCGCGTAGCGCCACCAGAATCAACACCCCCCAACGGCTGGTGACGTGTTTCAACACCTCGCGCGACGGGCACTGTTCCGCAAAGAGATTGCCCTCTTTCAGTTGTTGCGACAGGCTAACCTGACTCATTTCATACTTACCTTTTTGTACGTACTTACTAAAAGTAAGTTTAGGTGTTAGCGTATTTAAACACAAGACAAAACGATGGAGACTTCCCATGATCGCTATTACTGGTGCCACTGGCCAACTTGGTCACTATGTTATTGAATCCTTGATGAAAACTGTTCCTGCCAGCCAAATAGTGGCTATCGTTCGTAATCCGGCAAAAGCCCAGGCCCTGGCAGCACAAGGCATTACCGTGCGTCAGGCTGACTACGGCGATGAAGCCGCACTGACATCTGCGCTACAGGGCGTGGAAAAACTACTGCTGATCTCTTCCAGCGAAGTGGGTCAACGTGCCCCGCAGCATCGTAATGTTATTAATGCCGCAAAGACGGCTGGCGTGAAATTTATCGCTTATACCAGCCTGCTACATGCAGATACCTCCCCGCTCGGCCTCGCCGATGAGCACATCGAGACGGAGAAAATGCTGGCTGATTCTGGCATCGTTTACACCCTTCTGCGCAACGGCTGGTACACCGAAAACTACCTCGCCAGCGCCCCGGCAGCAGTGGAACACGGCGTATTTATCGGTGCGGCGGGCAATGGCAAAATTGCCTCAGCAACGCGGGCAGATTATGCGGCCGCTGCCGCGCGCGTGATTAGCGAAGCCGGTCACGAAGGCAAGGTTTACGAACTGGCGGGCGATAGTGCCTGGACGTTGACACAGTTAGCGGCAGAGCTGACCAAACAGAGCGGCAAACAGGTTACCTATCAAAATCTGAGAGAAGCCGATTTCGCCGCTGCGCTGAAAAGCGTCGGGCTGCCCGACGGACTGGCGGATATGCTGGCTGATTCTGACGTTGGCGCATCGAAAGGGGGTCTGTTTGATGACAGCAAAACGCTGAGCAAATTGATTGGTCGCCCAACGACAACGTTAGCCGAAAGCGTAAGCAATCTGTTTAATGTTAATAACTAGTTAATTAAAGTGGCATCCTCCCGCATCCTCTCTGATAATGACGGGATGCCGGGAGCAATCATGTCTGCTTCCTGAACGTTTCTTCTGACAGATCAATGGATGCCAGTAATGATTAGCGGCGTGCTGTACGCCCTGTTAGCAGGGTTGATGTGGGGGCTTATTTTTGTCGGGCCGTTGATTGTGCCGGAATACCCGGCGATGTTGCAGTCGATGGGGCGTTATCTGGCGTTAGGGTTAATTGCGCTGCCCATTGCCTGGCTGGGACGCGTGCGTCTGCGTCAGTTGGCGCGTCGCGACTGGCTTACTGCGCTGATGCTCACTATGATGGGCAACCTCATCTATTATTTCTGCCTTGCCAGTGCCATTCAACGTACCGGCGCGCCTGTTTCCACGATGATTATCGGCACCCTGCCGGTGGTTATTCCTGTCTTCGCCAATCTGCTTTATAGCCAGCGTGACGGCAAACTCGCATGGGGGAAACTCGCCCCGGCGCTGGTTTGTATTGGCATTGGCCTTGCGTGCGTGAATATTGCTGAGTTAAACCACGGACTCCCCGATTTTGACTGGGCACGTTATACCTCTGGCATCGTGCTGGCGTTAGTTTCCGTGGTCTGCTGGGCATGGTATGCCCTGCGCAACGCCCGCTGGCTGCGGGAAAATCCCGACAAACATCCAATGATGTGGGCGACAGCGCAGGCGCTGGTCACGCTGCCGGTTTCGCTCATCGGTTATGTTGTCGCTTGTTACTGGCTGAATACGCAAACGCCGGACTTCTCCCTACCTTTTGGCCCCCGTCCGCTGGTGTTTATTAGTCTGATGATTGCGATAGCCGTGCTTTGCTCATGGGTCGGCGCACTTTGCTGGAACGTCGCCAGCCAGCGATTACCAACCGTGATTCTCGGGCCGTTGATTGTTTTCGAAACGCTGGCAGGTTTGCTGTACACCTTTTTACTCCGCCAGCAAATGCCGCCGCTGATGACGCTGAGCGGTATCGCGCTGTTAGTGGTTGGCGTGGTCATTGCAGTCAGAGCAAAACCCGAAAAACCTTTAATTGAATCTGTCTCAGAAAGTTGACACCTTGCCAGTCTGTTAAATAAGCCTCTGCTACGTAAGGGTTATAGCTTTTAATTTAAAGATGCATTTAAAATGCACCTTATCTTATTAAGAATGAGGTATCAGCTATGGCTTATCGCGACCAACCTTTAGGTGAACTGGCGCTCTCTATTCCTCGCGCTTCGGCTCTGTTTCGTAAATATGATATGGATTACTGCTGCGGCGGTAAGCAGACGCTGGCGCGCGCGGCGGCACGTAAAGAGCTGGATGTTGACGTCATTGAAGCCGAACTGACAAAGCTTGCTGAACAACCGATTGAGAAAGACTGGCGTAGCGCGCCGCTGGCGGAAATCATCGACCATATCATCGTGCGCTACCACGATCGTCACCGCGAGCAACTGCCGGAGCTGATCCTGCAAGCGACTAAAGTCGAGCGCGTTCACGCCGACAAACCGAGCGTGCCAAAAGGGCTGACAAAATACCTGACTATGCTGCATGAAGAGCTTTCCAGCCACATGATGAAAGAAGAGCAGATCCTCTTCCCGATGATCAAACAAGGCATGGGCAGCCAGGCAATGGGGCCAATCAGCGTAATGGAAAGCGAGCACGATGAAGCGGGCGAACTGCTGGAAGTGATTAAACACACCACCAATAATGTCACACCGCCGCCGGAAGCCTGCACCACCTGGAAAGCGATGTATAACGGTATCAATGAATTGATTGATGACCTGATGGATCACATTAGTCTGGAAAATAATGTGCTGTTCCCGCGCGCACTGGCGGGTGAGTGATCTAAAAGCTGGATGGCATTGCGCCATCCAGCATGATAATGCGGTTATTTCCGCAGTTCAGCAGCCCGCTTCTTACCAATAAACAACCAGCCCAGCCCCAGAGCGATAAACCACAGCGGGGTAACCAGCAGCGCCTGGCGGGTATCATCTTCCAGTGTCAGCAGCACGACCACGAACACAAAGAATGCCATACATACCCAGCACATCAGCTTGCCGAGCGGCATCTTGTAGATTGATTTCTCATGCAGGTGCGGACGCTGTTTGCGATACACCAGGTACGAGCAAAGGATAATCGTCCAGACGAACATAAACAGAATCGCGGAAACGGTTGTAATCATCGTAAACGCGCCAATCACGCTGGGATTCACATACAGCATCACCACGCCGCCGAGCAGACAGATACAAGAAAAGGTCAGCCCTTTCGCGGGTACTGCGCGCTTAGAGAGTTTAGCGAACGCTTTCGGTGCCACACCTTCCTGCGCCAGACCAAACAGCATACGACTGGTAGAGAAGACGCCGCTGTTAGCGGAAGAAGCGGCAGAGGTCAGCACCACAAAGTTGATCACGCTGGCGGCAGCAGGCAGACCCACCAACACGAACAGTTCAACAAACGGGCTTTTCTCCGGGACTACCGAACTCCACGGCGTCACGGACATAATCACAATCAGCGCGAAGACGTAGAACATAATGATACGGATCGGAATTGAGTTAATCGCGCGTGGCAGTGATTTCTCTGGATCTTTGGTTTCCGCAGCTGTTGTACCTACCAGCTCAATCCCCACGAAAGCGAAAACCGCTATCTGGAATCCGGCAAAGAAGCCACTTAAACCTTTCGGGAACCAGCCGCCGTCATTCCACAAATGCGCGAATGACGCTTCCACACCGGTCGGTGACTGAAAGTGCATCGCCACCATGACCAGGCCGACGACAATCAGCGACACAATGGCGACGATTTTGATCATCGCAAACCAGAACTCCATCTCACCGAACATTTTCACGGTGGCGAGGTTGAGCGTCAGCAGCAGCACTATCACCGCCAGCGAGGCGACCCAGTCGGAGAGATCGGGGAACCAGAACTGAGCATAAGCCGTGATCGCCACCACGTCTGCCATACCGGTTACAACCCAGCAGAACCAGTAAGTCCAGCCGGTGAAATATCCTGCCCACGGCCCGAGTAAATCGGAAGCGAAGTCACTAAAAGATTTGTATTCCAGATTCGAAAGCAGCAATTCCCCCATTGCCCGCATCACGAAAAAGAGCATAAAACCAATGATCATATAAACGAAAATGATCGACGGCCCGGCAAGGCTAATCGTTTTGCCGGACCCCATAAACAACCCTGTGCCAATGGCACCGCCAATGGCAATAAGCTGAATATGTCGGTTTGTGAGATTGCGCCGTAGCGACTGTTCAGCCGGAGCCTGATCATCGGCAACGACTTTTACCTGATCTACCATGTTTTTTCTTCCTGTACCTGTCTGTGTTGTTCAGGCTCTACGGCCTTTAGTCAGTCTATGATACGACGAATCTGTATCGGGACTCATCGATATTAGGTAACAATACGCGGGATGAATACTAAGATTTAGATCTAATGTTAATTTTATGTTTAAAGTGAGTGTCATATCACGGTGATAACGCGAAACAGCTCACAAAAATACACGCTTACGGGGTCTTTGCAACACAAAATAGCGCCGTTTGGCAAACTGAAGGGTTTATTGCTGAATGCCTGCTCCCCTCTGGCTCGAGGGGAACAGAATGCGCTGCTTAGAGGATTTCCAGCAGTTCGACTTCAAACACCAGGGTACTGAACGGAGGGATGGACGCGCCTGCGCCGCGCTCGCCATATGCCAGTTCCTGCGGGATAGTCAGTTCCCATTTAGAACCTACCGGCATCAGAGTCAGTGCTTCAATCCAGCCAGGGATCACGCCGTTAACCGGGAATTCAGCGGGTTCACCACGAGCGACGGAGCTGTCAAACACGGTGCCGTCGATCAGTTTTCCGGTGTAATGAACACGAACGCGGTCGGTACGTGCCGGAATTGCGCCTTCGCCCTGGTTGATCACGCGGAATTGCAGGCCAGATTCGGTGCTATTTACACCTTCTTTTTTGGCGTTTTCTTCCAGGTATTTCACACCTTCAGCAGCCATCGCCTGGAAACGCTGACGACGAACGGCATCGGCGCGTTCGTGGATTTCACGCAGCGCGCGGTGCACCACATCAACCGGAACAGCCGGATGTTTGCCTTCCAGCGCATCAGCAATGCCTGCAACCAGTGCTTCTGGCAGCAGCCCTTCCAGGCCAGATTCACTCAGTTGTTGCCCTACCTGCAAACCAATGCCGTAGCTTGCTTGCGCTTCGATGGTGTCAAAAGTTGGGGTGGTCATCGTATTTCCTTTCTTAGGGTATAAAGTAGCGGGCAGCATATCAGCCACACTTCTTTGGGTAAAACTTTGTCGCGGGAATGATGACAAATCCCGGGGAAAAAGAAACAATAGCAATATCCCGTATGAATATAATAAAGGCGGGTTTACCACGGACATCATAGCGTTAGCTTATTCATAGGCTATGATTGAGGAACAAGACGCGGAGCAGGAGGAAACCATGCCCGGGCGCTTTGAACTAAAACCAACCCTGGAGAAAGTCTGGCACGCGCCGGACAATTTTCGCTTCATGGACCCGCTGCCGCCGATGCATCGTCGGGGGATCATTATTGCCGCCATTGTATTGGTGGTCGGATTTCTGCTTCCATCTGATGATACGCCCAACGCGCCGGTGGTGACGCGTGAAGCGCAGTTAGATATTCAGTCGCAATCACAACTGCCGACAGAAGAACAGCTGCGGGCGCAGCTAGTTACGCCACAAAATGATCCTGATCAGGTGGCCCCGGTCGCTCCAGAACCAATACAGGAAGGCCAGCCAGAAGAGCAGCCGCAAACCACCCAAACGCAACCATTCCAGCCAGATAGCGGAATTGATAATCAATGGCGCTCTTACCGTGTCGAACCCGGTAAAACGATGGCGCAGCTGTTCCGCGACCACGGACTGCCCGCTACCGATGTCTATGCAATGGCGCAGGTAGAAGGCGCGGATAAGCCGCTGAGTAATTTGCAAAACGGGCAGATGGTGAAAATCCGCCAGAACGCCAGCGGCGTGGTGACGGGCTTAACCATTGATACGGGGAATAATCAACAGGTCCTGTTTACCCGTCAGCCGGATGGCAGTTTTATTCGTGCGCGGTAGATGAGGGGTCAACCAAAAGCCAGCTAAGGAGCGTCTCTTTGATGACCTTACGTCTGGCTTCCAGTGCCTGGGGTGAAACCATACTGATGTGATAAACCAGGCCAAGCGTATGCTGGTTGATCAAATAATATCCCCCAAGCGCAGCAATATTAATATTCACCTGCAATGGGTCGATATCTGGCTTAAAAATATTGTGTTTCTTCCCTTCCTCCAATAAGGATTCCATTAACTGCAAGTGCGCATGGTTAATTTCTAAGAGACGCTGTGATTTTGCATAATGCACACCTTTACTTTGATTTTCACTATGCACAATTTTTAAAAACCAGGGATTAGCAATATAATAATCCCATGTAAAATCAATAATTTTCTCAATGGCTTTTTGTGGCGGAAGATCTGAGAAATCAAGGGCCTTTTCTTTTTGTCGAATATCGTTCCAGGTATATTCCAGTACTTCAATAAATAAATTTTCTTTATTACCAAAGTGGTGATAAACCGTCTGTTTACTACACCCCGCAGACTTAACAATATTATCGACCCTGGCCCCTTCATAACCATATTCGGCAAATTCATTAACCGCGCATAACAGCAGCTTTTCCTTCAGGCTCTGTACGTTGCTGGTATCAATATACATAACGCTTCCCCACGACCTCTTCGTGGTGACTATCATAACCTGATTTGATTTCAGCTTCAGAAAAAAGGGCAAAAACTTGTACTTTCATCAGGTTATCAAATGTCCTGTGATCGTCATCGCATATCAACCAACTAGATGGTTGATCTTTTTATCCTCCAGTCGCAAGCTAATCATCACTAAGGAAACAAAATTCAAAAAAAGAGAGCTATTGTATGAAATCCACTCGTCCTGTTGCCGTGATTACCGGAGCCGCTCGTGGTATTGGAAAGGGCTGTGCGCTGGAGCTTGCGCGTGGCGGATTTAATCTGCTGATTAATGATCGTCCGGATGCCGATAGCGTTGAAAAATTACATGTCACACAACAAGAATGTCTGGCGGAAGGCGTGGAAGTGATTTGCTTCCCTGCCGATGTTGGCGATCTCTCCCTGCATGAAGAGATGCTCGACGCAGCGCAAAACCAGTGGGGACGTCTGGACTGCCTGCTCAACAACGCAGGCATTTCAGTGAAAAAACGCGGTGACCTTCTCGACCTGGAACCAGACAGCTTCGACCAAAATATTGCCATTAACACCCGCGCACCGTTCTTCCTTGCACAGGCATTCAGTAAACGTCTGCTCGCACAGCCAAAACCAGAAACAGAATTCCCGCACCGCTCAATTATTTTTGTCAGTTCCATCAACGCCATCATGCTGGCGATGAATCGCGGCGAATACACAATTGCCAAAACCGCCGTTTCTGCCGCTGCTCGTCTGTTTGCTGCTCGCCTTTGCAACGAACAAATTGGCGTCTATGAAGTGCGCCCTGGTCTCATCAAAACCGATATGACTATTCCAGCAACGGCTTATTACGACGAACTGATTGCCAAAGGTCTGGTGCCGTGGGGACGTTGGGGTTATCCGGCTGATATTGCTTCCACCGTCCGCGCGATGGCGGAAGGTAAACTGATTTACACCTGTGGTCAGGCGGTCGCCATCGACGGCGGCTTAAGTATGCCGCGCTTCTGAGGCTGAATCATGAGAGATCTGTTACAACGCCCGGATTTATTCAGTATCAATACCGCAACACTGGGCTATAAAACGCCGCTACCCGCCATTATTGATGCCTGTGCCGCACGCGGTATCGGTGCGATCGCCCCCTGGCGCAGAGAGTTGCAGGGTGAAGATCTTCAGCAGATCGCCCGCCAGCTTGCCGTCAATAACATGCGCGTTTCCGGTTTATGCCGTAGCACCTACTACACCGCGCCGACGCTGGCGGAACGCAAACTGGCAATTGATGATAACCGCCGGGCGCTGGACGACGCAGCGGTGCTGAACGCCGCCTGTTATATGCAGGTGGTTGGCGGGTTACCGCAGGGCACAAAAGATCTGTATGAAGCACGGGAACAGGTGAAACAAGGGATACGCCAGCTACTGCCACATTCGAAAGACGTTGGCGTGCCGATTGCGCTGGAGCCACTGCACCCAATGACCGCCGCCGATCGCTCTTGCCTGTGCACGTTACGCCAGGCGCTGGACTGGTGTGATGAACTCGATCCCGATGGCGAATTTGGCCTCGGCGTGGCTGTGGATGTTTACCATGTCTGGTGGGATCCGGATCTGGCCAGCCAGATCCTGCGCGCCGGAAAACGTATTCTCGCGTTTCATGTTTCCGACTGGTTAGTGCCGACCACCGATCTGGTCAATGACCGGGGAATGCCGGGAGATGGCGTGATAAATATTCCGTCAATTCGTCGACTGGTTGAAAACGCCGGATTTAATGGCGCTATTGAACTGGAAATATTCTCACCGTACTGGTGGCAGAAAGATATTAACAACACGCTGGATATTAGCGTCGATCGCATCGCGAATTATTGCTAAGGAATAATCATGAGTGACCAACCCGTTCTGTTCAGCAGAGCGGCGGCTTCCTGCCGCCTGACGTTGAACCGTGAAGAGAAATGTCATGCTATTAACGAAGAGATGATTGAATCTCTCGACCATTATTTAAATGAAATTGAAAACGACACCACATTACGATTAGTCGAATTAACGGCAATCGGCGATAAATTCTTTTGTGCGGGCGGTGATATTAAATCGTGGTCGGCCTATTCGCCATTAGATATGGGCAGAAAATGGATTAAACGCGGCAATGACGTTTTTAATCGCCTGCGCAATTTACCGCAATTAACGGTTGCGAATCTCAACGGTCATACCATCGGCGGCGGTATTGAACTTGCCTTGTGCTGCGATATTCGAATCGCTCGCCCCAGCGCGAAACTTTCTAACCCGGAAGTCATGCTCGGCATGGTGCCTGGCTGGATGGGCATTGAACGCGTGATTAATCAGGTCGGCCCAGTGGTCGGTCGCCAGATGCTGATGCTAGGTAAACGTCTGACGGCGCATGAAGCCCAGGCGGCGAATTTAATTGATGAAGTAGTAGAAAAAGAACAGGTGGAAAGCTGGATGGCGAACCAGTTAGCGCAGCTGGAAAAATGTGGTCCGGTGGCACTGGCGCATATTAAGCAGCTGATTCTGGCACTGGAAAATAAACACGCTGAATACCCACACCAGTTACTGGCTGGATTAATGTCCGCCACTCAGGATTGCCAGCAGGCGACGCAGGCATTTGCCGAAAAAAGTAGCGTGAGCTTCCATAATCACTAAGGAAATTGTATGCGTAAGATAACAACCGCCGAGGCACTGGCGGCGCAAATTCAGGATGGCGCAACCATTGCCATTAGCGGTAACGGCGGCGGCATAGTGGAAGCCGACCATATTCTGGCAGCCATTGAAGCGCGCTTCCTGCAAACCGGACACCCGCGCGATCTGACATTAATCCACTCGCTGGGCATTGGCGATCGCGACTGCAAAGGCACGAACCGCTTCGCTCATGCTGAAATGCTCAAACGCATTATTGCCGGACACTTTACCTGGTCACCCAAAATGCAGGCGCTGGTAAAAAATAACGCGATTGAAGCCTATTGTTTTCCTGGTGGCGTGATTCAGGCGTTGCTACGGGAGATCGGTGCTGGACGTCCGGGGCTTTTTACCCACGTTGGGCTGGGATCGTTTGTTGATCCACGCAATGGCGGCGGTAAGTCGAATGAATGCACTACCGACGACCTGGTAGAACTGATTGAAATCGACGGTAAAACCAAACTTCGTTATCGCCCTTTCAAAGTGGATTACGCGATTTTGCGTGGCACTTATGCCGATCCTCGAGGCAACGTCAGCCTTGAAGAAGAAGCGATTGATATGGATAGCTATTCGATGGCGCTGGCAGCACACAACAGCGGCGGCAAAGTGTTCGTACAGGTACGCGATGTGCTGGAAGCTGGTGCCATTGAACCACGCCGGGTCAAATTACCGGGGATTCTGGTTGATGGCATCGTTGAATACCGCGAACAACCGCAAACCTATCTTGGCGGTTACGACCTGACGATCAGCGGTCAACATCGCCGTCTGAGTTCTAACGACGCTATTGAACTGGTTAGTCATCCGGTACGTCGCTTAATTGCCCGTCGGGCAGCGCGCGAGCTGGTGGCAGGCGCTTCAACCAACTTTGGCTTTGGTATCCCCGGCGGTATTCCTGGGGTTGCGCTGCGTGAAGGCGTTCCTTACCAAAGTTTATGGCTAAGCGTCGAGCAAGGCGTGCATAACGGTATGATGCTGGATGACGCGTTTTTCGGCTGCGCCCGTAACGCCGACGCCATTATCCCTTCGCTGGATCAATTCGAGTTCTACAGCGGCGGCGGCATCGACATTACTTTCCTCGGCATGGGCGAGATGGATCAACATGGTAACGTCAACGTCTCACACCTGAACGGCAATTTAATCGGCCCCGGCGGATTTCTCGAAATTGCGCAAAACGCCCGTAAGGTGGTGTTCTGCGGCACGTTCGACGCCAAAGGCAGCAAGATTGATGTAACGCCAGATGGCTTGCATATCGCCCAGTCAGGTCAAATCCCTAAACTGGTTACTCAGGTGGAAAAAATCACTTTTAGCGCCGCCTACGCACAGCACAGCGGTCAGGAAGTGTTGTATATCACTGAACGCGCGGTGTTTCAGTTAACGGCAGAAGGCGTTGAATTAATTGAAATCGCGCCGGGCGTGGAGATTGACCGCGACATTCTGCCGTTCATGGCTTTCCGTCCAATTATCAACCAGCCGCGCCTGATGGAAAGTAGCCTGTTTACGCCAATGGAGGACGCATGAGCCAGACTGATGACGCCATCCTCGATGCGCTGACGCACGTCACTTTCCCGAAGGGTTTTGTGTCAGCAGAGCCAACGTCAATTGTCACGGTGGACGGTGTTGATTACCCACTCTGGCAAGTTGATGCTCTGGTCGTTGGTAGCGGCGCGGCAGGATTACGTGCGGCGGTTGAACTGAAACGTCGCCAGCAAAATGTGCTAATCGCCACCGCCGGGTTATACATGGGAACATCGGCCTGCTCCGGTTCCGATAAACAGACGCTGTTTACCGCCGCAACGGCGGGCAACGGCGATAACTTCGCAAAACTTGCTGAAGCACTGGCGAGCGGCGGTGCGATGGATCACGACACGGCGTATGTCGAAGCGGTCGGTTCCCTGCATACCCTTGGCGGGCTGCAATATCTCGGTCTGGAATTACCGGAAGATCGCTATGGTGCAATTCTCCGTTATCAGACCGACCATGACGAAGCCGGACGCGCAACCTCCTGTGGGCCGCGCACTTCTCGTCTGATGGTGAAAGTATTGCTCGAAGAAGTGCAGCGCCTCGCCATCCCACTGTTGACCAGTGCAACGGTGATTAAACTGCTGCATCAACGCGGTGAAAACGGCGAAGATCGTGTGGCCGGGGCTATCCTCGCAACCGGTTCCCGCGCCCATAACCCGTGGGGGCTGGCAATTGTCACTGCGCCCAATGTGGTACTGGCAACAGGCGGGCCGGGCGAGCTTTATCGCGACAGTGTTTATCCGCATAAATGCTTTGGCTCGCTGGGGCTGGCGCTGGAAGAAGGTCTGACGCTAACCAATCTGACCGAAAGCCAGTTTGGTATAGGCACGCCGCGCAGCACGTTTCCGTGGAATTTATCCGGCACCTATGTGCAGGTGATCCCGTATATCTATTCCGTGGATGCCGAGGGCAACGAGTATAACTTCCTCGCGGATTACTATCGCACCACCCAGGAACTGGCTTCAAACATCTTCCGTAAAGGCTATCAGTGGCCGTTCCACGCTACGCGAGTGATGGATTTCGGCTCAAGCCTGTTGGACATGGCGGTAGCGCAAGAGCAGCAATCAGGCCGCCTGGTTTTTATGGATTTCAATCGAAATCCTGAAGCGGTGCCTGGTGATTTGCCCTTCTCATTAGATCGACTGGACGACGACGTTCGCGCATATCTGGAAAATAACGACGCTCTGGCGCCATCGCCTATCGAACGTCTGCAACGGATGAATCCATTGTCCATCTCACTGTATAAGATGCACGGTTACGATCTCACCACGCAGCCGTTGCAGTTTGCCATGAACAATCAGCATATGAATGGCGGCATTGAGGTTGATATCTGGGGGCAAACTTCTCTGCCCGGTTGTTTTGCGGTGGGAGAAGTCGCCGGAACTCACGGTGTTACCCGACCTGGCGGCGCGGCGCTGAATGCCGGACAAGTTTTTGCCGTGCGTCTGGCGCGTTTTATTGGCTGCACACAAAAGCGATCTGTTGAAGATGATGTCGCACAACTGGCATCTCCGGCACTAAATTCAATCAGAGAGATCATCACTCAGGCGCACGATAATGGAAACGGGATGCCGTTGTCTGCGGTGAGGGAAAAAATCCAGGCACGAATGTCTGACTACGCTGGGTTTATTTGCCATGGCGATAAAGTCCGGCGCGCCACTCGCGATGCCCTGCTATTGAATGAATTTGTACAACGGCATGGTTTGGCTATCAAACACGTGGGCGAAGTTGCCGAATTGTTTATGTGGCGGCATATGGCGCTGACGTCTGCCGCCGTATTGACACAGTTGACGCATTATATTGATGCAGGCGGAGGCAGTCGTGGGGCGAGGATGATTATTGATCCACAAGGCGAATGTCTACCACAAACTCGTCGCGGCGTAAAAGAAGAATGGCGCTTTCGCTCTGAACTCGCTGAAGACAAAAATCACAAATTAACGATTCAATATTCGCAAGGTTCTTTTATTACCGAAGTGAAGTCGTTACGTGTGCTACCGCGTATTAATGGTATTTACTTTGAAAAAAACTGGCCAGATTTCCTAAAGGGAGAGATTTACACATAATAATTTTTAATATGTTCTCTGTACCTGATTTTTATTAACTATTACACGGAATTACCAACAACCAGGGTTTATTAATATAATTAAAAGGTTTAAACATGAATAAAATAAAGAATTATCGGTGGCATATGATTGCCCTCGTATGCTTTATCACTGTAATCAATTATCTGGACAGAACGGCGTTAGGTATTGCAGCTCCAACTATTATGGAGACAACCGGAATAACCAAAGAGCAATATTCATGGATTGTCAGTGCATTCCAGTTGGCCTATACATTAGGGCAACCGGTAATGGGCTTCTTTATTGATACCGTGGGTTTGAAGTTAAGTTTTGCGATATGTGCCGCAGTCTGGGGGCTGGCAACAATGGGCCATGCGCTGACCGGAACATGGTCAGGTCTGGCATTTATGCGCGCCCTGATGGGTTTCAGCGAAGCGTCGGCCATTCCGGCGGGTGTAAAAACCGCATCAACATGGTTCCCGGCAAAAGAGCGTGGCGTGGCGACAGGTGTTTTCAATATGGGCACCTCACTCGGCGCGATGCTTGCACCACCGTTGATTGCCTGGTGCATTATGTTTCATAGCTGGCAATTTGCGTTTATTGTCTCAGGTAGCCTTGCTTTGCTCGCGGCTTTATTTTGGTTCTTTTGTTATAAAGATCCGAAAGATGCCAAACGCCTTTCTGATGAAGAGCGCCACTATATTGAATCAGGACAAGAACAGCATCTTAAAACAGATAAGAAAGAAAAAACGTCAATCAAGCATATCCTCAGCCAACGTAATTTCTGGGGGATTGGCATCGCGCGTTTTCTCGCAGACCCGGCATGGGGAACCATTAACTTCTGGGTGCCGATTTTCTTCGTCGAAACGCTGCATTTTAGCCTGAAAGAAATTGCCATGTTCGTCTGGCTGCCTTTCCTGCTGGGCGATCTCGGCTGTTTAGCCAGTGGTTTTGTCGCGAAGTTCTTCCACGATCGCGGCGTGAGTTTAATTAACTCACGAAGAATTACCTTCACTATTGCAGCCGTCATTATGATGACGATTGGTCTGGTGAGTATTGTCGAAAATCCCTACATTGCCGTATTACTGATTAGTATTGGCGCGTTCTCGCATCAATGTCTTTCTACTGTAGCAGCAACTCTGGGTGGCGATCTGTTCAAAAAAGACGAAGTCGCTACCGCAGTGGGTATGGCAGGAGCCTGTGCGTGGAGCGGTCAGTTGATTTTCAACCTGTTCATCGGGGCATTCGTTCACATTATCGGCTTCGCGCCGTTCTTTATTGCCCTGGCTTTCTTTGACATTATTGGTGCCATTGCGTTGTGGACGCTTATCAAAGTTAAAGATGAAGAATCGCAAGTACAGTTAGCGACAAGCTAATTAATAGATATCAGAGCGTTATACTGCCAGTTGTAACGCTTTCGCTATAAAGCAAAACGCCGACCAATGGTCGGCGTTTTTACGTCTCGTTGAATAACGAATTATTCAGCTACTACGTTTACGATCACTTTCGCGAATACTTCGCTGTGAACCTGGAAGCTCACTTCGTGTTCGCCAGTGGTACGCAGAACGCCGTTCGGCAGACGAACTTCGCTCTTAGCCACTTCAACGCCAGCTGCAGTTACAGCGTCAGCGATGTCGCGAGTACCGATGGAACCGAACAGCTTACCTTCGTCGCCAGCTTTAGACGCGATGGTAACAGTTTCCAGTGCATTGATTTTCTCAGCGCGAGCATTAGCAGCTGCCAGAACTTCAGCCAGTTTAGCTTCCAGTTCAGCGCGACGTGCTTCGAAGAATTCAATGTTTTTCTTGGTAGCTGGAACAGCTTTACCCTGCGGTACCAGGAAGTTACGAGCATAGCCCGCTTTAACGTTTACCTGATCACCCAGGCTACCCAGGTTTGCTACTTTATCAAGCAGAATAACTTGCATTACCTTATCCTCTCAAAGTCGTATTAATGGACCGTGACCGATTACTGATGGCGATCAGTGTACGGCAGCAGGGACAGGTAGCGAGCGCGTTTGATAGCGCGAGCCAGCTGACGCTGGTATTTTGCACGGGTACCGGTGATACGGCTTGGGACAATCTTACCGCTTTCGGTGATGTAGTTTTTCAGCGTAGCGATATCTTTATAGTCGATCTCTTGAACGCCTTCCGCGGTGAAACGGCAGAACTTGCGACGACGGAAATAACGTGCCATATGGCTAGTCTCCAGAATCTATCAATTCAATCTGCTCGGCATGCAAAACCATTTTGCTCAGTCCGTTCTTTGCCTTGTGGCATGAAATGAACCCCTGAACGGTTATGCGACTGCCGACCGTTATACTGTGAGTAATGGCCTGGTTTTCGTGTCCGCTAACAATAACGGGCATTTGGCACCACGCCTGCCGGTGAAAACCGGCTTCCTCCTGCACAGAACGATGCTCAAGCACGAACTGGCAGTGAGGAATTCCTGATGGACTGACCTTTCGAAGGGGAGTCCTGCACACGGTGCCGGACAACACCAGACGGTTGGTCATCAGAAATTACTCTTCAGAATCCCCAGCTTCAGCATCATCAGCGGTTTCGTTTGCGAAATCATCGCGACGCTCACGGCGCTCGTCTTTCGCTTTAACCATCGGAGATGCTTCGGTAACAGCGTGCTTGGTACGCATAACCATGCTGCGGATAACGGCATCGTTGAAGCGGAAGGTAGTTTCCAGCTCATCGATCACTTCCTGCGGAGCTTCAACGTTCATCAGAACGTAGTGTGCTTTGTGCAGTTTGTTGATCGGGTAAGCCAGCTGACGGCGACCCCAGTCTTCCAGACGGTGGATCTTGCCTTCTGCACCAGTGATGGCAGCAGTGTAGCGCTCGATCATGCCCGGAACCTGTTCGCTCTGGTCAGGATGGACCATAAAAACGATTTCGTAATGACGCATCGAATTGCTCCTTACGGATTATTCAGCCTCCTGTCTGGGTCAGCCGAATCCCGGGGAGGCAAGGAACGTGTTAAAGGTCGGCTGAAAAATGACGCGTTATAGTACTGGTATGCTCCGTTAAACTCAAGGCCAGCCGACAAATAAATCTCATCTTTCACCAAATCGTACTAACCCGCTGATTTGAAGTTCATCACATTCCATTACGGTATTTTTTTGAACAACTGCATCAGAAATGGTCACCATCAACTTCTTTATCATTGATTAAAATTAAATCAGAAGATCATCACAGAGGAGCGCGTACAAAGACAGCCGTCGAGGAGGTATCTATGTTCAGTCGTGTTTTAGCCCTTCTGGCTGTGCTTTTGCTAAGTGCAAATACATGGGCAGCTATTGAAATTAATAACCACCAGGCCAGAAATATGGACGATGTGCAAAGCTTAGGCGTGATTTATATCAATCATAATTTCGCCACTGAGAGTGAAGCACGTCAGGCATTAAATGAAGAGACCGATGCGCAGGGCGCAACGTACTACCACGTGATTCTAATGCGGGAACCGGGGAGTAACGGCAACATGCACGCCAGCGCGGATATTTATCGCTAGCACCAGGTATAACCAACGAAATATTGCCATAGTTTGCTTTGCCCCCTTCTCAGGGGGCTTTTTTACGCGGACATTCAACGAATAACGACTTCCGGGTCCGGCTCATGGGTAATGCGATTACGTAAGTCGCGGCGCATTATTTCTATTACCCAGAACCAGAAAATATGCCCAAGAATTTCAGAGACATATTCGTCGAAAGGCAGTTGACTGAGTGGTGGCGTTAAATTCAGCGCCGGGCAAAAAATACCGTGAACTGCTACTGTCACAATAAGCCCTGCTAATACCCCCTGCCATAATTTCACTTTCGGGAAAATTTCCGCGACCACACAATAGCCTATCGCAAAAACCAGTGAGAAGATGATATGCGTTACCATTACCGGGTTAATGATATGTTCCGAGAATGTATACACCGTTTGTGTTGGATCGATGCCTAAATAATCCCGTAAAAAGATATACGGCGGATTAAATTCATCACGACCACCGGAAAATGTGCGTGGCGGCAACGGAACTTCTGCTCCCCATTTAACAAATGCCGAAATAATTCCTGAAAGAACCCCCACCAGTAACGCCACGCCATACCGGCGACGTTGCGGATCAGTTCTGACAAACAATCCACTGATAGTCATAAAAACACCTGTTGTTTATACGATTTTTTAACTGAAGAGGCCCCGGAATCAGACCAATTACATCCCTCAGGAGGTAATAATTCCGGGGCGCACTGATTACTTCTGCCCGTAATAGGCGTTGGGCCCGTGCTTACGCATGAAGTGTTTGTTCATGAGATAACTGTCGATGTGATTCAGTTGTGGGTTAATGCCGCGCGCAATCCACGCCATTTTTGCCACTTCTTCCATCACCACCGCGTTATGCACCGCATCGTGAGCATCTTTCCCCCAGGCAAATGGCCCGTGCTGATACACCACAATTCCCGGCGTATGCAGCGGCTCGGCATCGCCCAGCGTTTCGATAATCACTTTGCCGGTGTTCAGTTCATACTCGCCCTGCACTTCTTCTTCGCTTAATCCACGCGTACACGGGATGTCGCCAAAGAAGTAATCGGCGTGCGTGGTGCCTAACGCAGGGATAGCCAGCCCCGCCTGCGCCCATGCGGTGGCATGAGTGGAGTGGGTATGCACGATGCCGCCAAGCGACGGGTAACGGCGGTAGAGTTCGAGATGCGTCGCGGTGTCTGAAGAGGGACGATACCGCCCGTCTACCACTTCACCGCTCATATCAACCACCACCATATCGTCTGCTTTCATGGTTTCGTAGGCGACGCCGCTGGGCTTGATCACCACCAGCCCGCGTTCGCGGTCAATGGCGCTGACGTTGCCCCAGGTAAAGGTCACCAGCCCGTAACGCGGCAGATCCATGTTGGCTTCAAACACCTGCTGTTTCAGCTTTTGCATTATGCCGCCTCCACCATGCCTGCTTTGGCCATGCGCGCTTTCACCCAATCACGCGCTTTTGCCACTTCCGCCGCCGGGTCCTCCGCCGTTTCGCTCCACATCTCAATCAGGTACGGCCCGCAATAGCCACTCTGTTTGAGCGTTTCGAAGCAACGTTCGAAATCCACAACGCCTTCGCCAAACGGTACGTTTTTGAAGACGCCCGGTTTGGTGTCTTTCACATGCACCGCGACGATATGCCCTATTCCAGCCTGCAATTCCATCTGCACGTCGTTGTCCCACGCCGACAGGTTGCCGATATCCGGGTAGAGCTGGAACCACGGGTTGTTGAGATAGTGTGCGTAACCCAGCGCCTTACTGATGGAATTCATCAGGGGATAATCCATGATCTCCATCGCCAGCGTCACCTGCGCGCGACTCGCCATCTCAACGCTCTCTTTCAGGCCGTCACGGAAACGACGACGCGTTTCGTTATTGGCTTCCTGGTAGTAAACGTCATAGCCCGCCAGTTGGATCACGCGAATGCCGACGTCCTGCGCGAACTGGATAGCTTTGCGCATAATTTCCAGCCCCTGCGCCCGCACCGCGTCATCTTCACTGCCCAACGGGAAACGACGGTGGGCAGAAAGGCACATAGACGGCACGCGCACGCCGGTTTCAACAATCGCATTCACCAGCGCCAGACGCTGCTCGCGGCTCCAGTCGAGGCGCGACAGGCGATCGTCCGTTTCATCCACCGACATCTCGACAAAATCGAAGCCTAACGTTTTTGCCAGTTGCAGCCGTTCCAGCCAGCACTCCCCGGCGGGGAGTGCTTTTTCATAGATGCCAAGCGGGATTTGTTTGGACAACATATCCGCTCCTTAGCCCCACAGTTCGGCGATGGAACGTTTGAACTGACGCGCGGCTTCAACCGGAGACGCAGCGTCACGGATGCTGCGACCTGCGATAAACACATGAATCGGAATACCTTTGAACAGCGGCAGATCTTCCAGCGCCAGGCCACCGGTGACGGTCACTTTGAAGCCCATATCGGAAAGACGTTTGATCGCGGTAATGTCCGCTTCGCCCCACGCCACGCCTGCGGCCTGCGCGTCACGGCTGCGGTGATATACTACTTGCTGAATGCCTGCATCGCGCCACTGCTGCGCCTGTTCCCAGGTCCAGTAACCGGTCAGTTCGATCTGTACGTCACCGTTAAACTCTTTTGCCACGTCCAGCGCGCCTTTGGCGGTATTGATATCCGCACAGCAAATCACGGTCACCCAGTCAGCGTTGGCTTCAAAACACATACGAGAAAGAATTTTGCCCGCATCGGCAATTTTGGCGTCTGCCAGCACAATTTTATGCGGGTAGAGTGCTTTCAGATCGCGAACCGCACGCACGCCTTCGCCTACGCAAAGAATGGTGCCCACTTCGATAATGTCGACTTCTTCAGCAATCAGGCGAGTGGTTTCGTAGGCGCTATCCATAGTCTGGTTGTCCAGCGCGACTTGCAACATGGGTAATGACATCTTCAATTCCTTCTTAAGCAGCCGCGTTAGTGCGGTCAATTAAATCCAGTACTTCCTGCTCGGTACGGCAGGCACGTAAACGGTCGAAATTCTCTTCATCTTCAAACAGGTTGACGATTTGCATGATGCCCACTTCCTGGTGAGTGTTGGCATCGACCGCCGCCATCGTGATGAGGATATCTACCGGGTCGTTATCTTCGTGGTTGAACTCCAGTGGCTTTTTCAGCGTCACCAGTGCAAAGCCGGTTTTTTTGACGCCCTCTTCCGGGCGTCCGTGCGGCATTGCCAGGCCTGGCGCGAGCACAAAGTACGGGCCGTGCTGTTCAACCGCATCCAGAATCGCCTGGTAGTAACGCGGCTCGACAATGTCCGCCGCCACCAGCAGATCAACACCAATTTTTACCGCTTCCTGCCAGGTTTCAGCCTCAGCCTGTAGACGGATGGATTTATTTTCCGCCAGCGAATCACGTAATTTCATAGCGCGCCCTTACTTCACGTCCTGCGGGAAATGCTCTTTGATCACTTCCAGCAGTTTCGGGCCAAAGTCGGCAGGAGAGAGCATGTTGCGCACGCCAACCACATATTTGTTGCCAGTAACGGTGATTTCACCCGCGATATGTGTGGATGCGATGATGATATCCGCACCGCTCAACTCGCTTTTGTATTCGCCAACCGCGCAGCTATTTACCGTGTGGTCGATGTTCGACTGGGTTAAAAACTGATCCACTTTCATCTTCATGATCATGGAACTGCCTTGTCCGTTGCCACACACAGCCAGAATACGTACGGTCATAATCAAAACTCCTTGTTAAGCAGACTGTTCTGCCAGTTGTTTTTCTGCATCTTCTTCTGCGCGCAGCGCGCGGCCAGCGAAGAACATATAAGCCAGTGCAATGACGATGATGACGGCCATAAAGGCGATACCGATGGAGAAGAAGCCCTGCATCATTGGCGGCGCCAGAATCGACCAGTCCGCCATCCCCATCCAGGCGCTCATACCGGTGAGTTTCACCGCCCAGACACAGCCGAAGATTTCAATCATCCCCATCACCAGACAAATCTTCAGCGCCGCGCGCCAGCCACCGAAGTGGTTAGCGAACACGCCGATGGTGGCGTTGGAGAAGAACATTGGGATAAAGCCAGGAATAATCAGGATCGAAGAGCCACAGGCGACCAGGATGCCAACCGCAATCAACTGACCGATGGTGCCCCACATAAAGCCCCAGACCACGGCGTTCGGCGCGAAGCTATAGATAGCCGCACAGTCAATCGCCAGAACCGCACCAGGGATCAGTCGCTGGGAGATACCGTTAAATGCTTCAGAGAGTTCCGCCACAAACATGCGCACGCCCTGAGTGATGATGAAAATCGCTACCGCAAAGGAGAAACCGGTTTGCAGGATGTAGACCGTCCAGTGCACTTTGCCTGCCATCGCCTGTACGGTGTCGATACCGAAGGAGAGCAGAATGGCGCCAAAGAAGATGGTCATCACAATCGCCGTGGAGACGATGTTATCGTGGAAAATGTTCAGCCAGCCCGGCAATTTGAGGTCTTCAACGCTCTCCTCTTTTTTGCCCAGGAACGGCGCGACTTTGTAGGCAATCCATGATGCAAACTGCTGCTGGTGACCAATGGAGAAACCGCAGCCGTCCGTCACTTCCTGAGTCGGCTTGTACATCATGTTGGAGGTGATGCCCCAATAGAGCGAAACCAGAATCGCAGTGCAGATAATGGTCGTCCACATGGAGTAGCCGAAAATAAACAACGTAACGGCAATCAGCCCGGCCTGCTGGAACATAATGTGACCAGTCAGCATGATGGTGCGAATGCCGGTAATACGACGCAGCAGCACATAACAGATGTTCAACGCCAGAGCCAACAGCACCGCGTACCCCACCCAGCTATAGGCATCGCCCATACGCTCGATAGTGGCCATCATTGAGGCATAGGTATCTGAAATCGCACCGTTAATGCCATAAACTTCCGACATTTTCGCCACCACCGGTTTGAAGGTGCTGGTCAGGATGCCGGACCCTGCCTGCAACAACATGAAACCAATAATGGTTTTAATCGTACCTTTGATAATCACGCTGACACTTTTGCGCAGCAGGATATAGCCCAGACAGGTCACAATACCCAGCAGTAACGGGGCATTGGTCATGACCTGGTTAAAAAACACGGTAAAGATGTTGTAGAGGATCTCCATAACGATCTCCTGAAGAAGAGGTAACCGGGTATTCCACACACCCGGAATGTTGTGCACTCACTCTAATTTTCAAAAGTAATCACAACAAGATTATTTATGATTAAATGTGACGCGGCACGCAAATAATTCCACAACGAAAGTATGTGATTCACATAAAGAAACAATTAATCATTTAAATTCATTCAGTTAATTTGTTTACACATTCCATTAAATCTTTCCACAGCCAAAATTCACAACAACTCACCAGGCCGAAAGTCAAAAAATGGTCATTGCCTTCCTGAAAAAATAGTGTCAGGATTAATCAAAACCAATCAATTATTGATTCAAATTGAACCATCATGAAGGTAAATGGCGATGAGTAAAGTGAAAAGTATCACCCGTGAATCCTGGATCCTGAGTACTTTCCCGGAGTGGGGTAGCTGGCTGAATGAAGAAATTGAACAGGAGCAGGTCGCACCAGGCACATTCGCGATGTGGTGGCTCGGCTGTACCGGGATCTGGTTGAAATCAGAAGGTGGCACCAACGTTTGCGTCGATTTCTGGTGCGGTACTGGCAAACAAAGTCACGGCAACCCGCTGATGAAACAGGGTCACCAGATGCAGCGCATGGCGGGCGTGAAAAAACTGCAACCAAACCTGCGTACCACGCCGTTTGTTCTTGATCCGTTTGCGATTCGCCAGATCGACGCGGTGCTGGCGACTCACGATCACAACGATCATATCGACGTGAACGTGGCAGCCGCCGTGATGCAGAACTGCGCTGATGACGTACCGTTTATCGGGCCGAAAACCTGCGTGGATTTATGGATTGGCTGGGGCGTGCCGAAAGAACGTTGCATCGTGGTCAAACCGGGCGATGTAGTAAAAGTGAAAGACATTGAAATTCATGCGCTTGACGCTTTCGACCGTACTGCACTGATCACTCTGCCTGCGGATCAAAAAGCGGCTGGCGTACTGCCGGACGGCATGGACGATCGCGCGGTGAACTACCTGTTCAAAACGCCTGGCGGCTCCCTGTATCACAGTGGCGATTCCCACTACTCTAACTACTATGCGAAACATGGTAACGAGCATCAGATCGATGTGGCGTTAGGCTCGTACGGTGAGAACCCACGCGGTATTACCGACAAAATGACCAGTGCCGATATGCTGCGTATGGGTGAAGCCCTTAATGCGAAAGTGGTTATCCCGTTCCACCACGATATCTGGTCAAACTTCCAGGCCGATCCGCAAGAGATCCGCGTGCTGTGGGAGATGAAAAAAGATCGTCTGAAATATGGCTTCAAGCCGTTTATCTGGCAGGTTGGCGGCAAGTTCACATGGCCGCTGGATAAAGACAATTTCGAGTACCATTATCCGCGCGGTTTTGACGATTGCTTCACCATTGAACCGGATCTGCCGTTCAAATCGTTCCTGTAATCTGTCGCTTATACCGGATAGCGTAAAGATGTTCGCGCTATCCGGCGTAGTATTTTCTGGCTATTTCAAATATCATCTAAAAAAATCAAATTTTATCGGAATAGCTCATGACTGAAGCACAAAGACATCAAATTCTCCTGGAAATGCTCGCACAACTGGGCTTTGTGACTGTTGAGAAAGTCGTTGAGCGTCTGGGAATTTCCCCTGCTACCGCGCGGCGTGATATCAATAAACTCGACGAAAGCGGCAAACTGAAAAAAGTGCGCAATGGCGCAGAAGCGATTACCCAGCAGCGACCGCGCTGGACGCCGATGAATCTGCATCAGGCGCAAAATCACGATGAAAAGGTACGTATCGCCAAAGCGGCCTCACAACTGGTCAACCCAGGCGAAAGCGTGGTCATTAACTGCGGTTCCACCGCGTTCCTGCTCGGACGGGAAATGTGTGGCAAGCCGGTGCAAATCATCACTAATTACCTACCGCTGGCGAATTACCTGATCGATCAGGAACATGAAAGCGTGATCATCATGGGCGGGCAATATAACAAAAGTCAGTCCATCACCTTAAGTCCACAGGGCAGCGAAAATAGTCTCTATGCCGGGCACTGGATGTTTACCAGTGGCAAAGGGCTGACCGCAGAAGGGTTATATAAAACCGATATGCTGACAGCAATGGCAGAGCAGAAGATGCTGAGCGTGGTAGGGAAACTGGTGGTGCTGGTCGATAGCAGTAAGATTGGCGAACGTGCGGGGATGCTCTTTAGCCGTGCCGATCAAATCGATATGCTGATCACCGGCAAAAATGCTAACCCGGAAATCCTGCAACAACTGGAAGCGCAAGGGGTCAGCATTCTGCGTGTTTAAAGATGCTGGCGGAAAAATGCCACGGCGGCATCTAACGCCTCAGGTGTAATACGGTGGCGCACGCCTGGCTGCCATGAACAGGTTAACTGTTTATCCCGTCCCGTTTCTCTTAATGCCTGCTGCAAACGTAGTGATTCGTCGGCAGGCACGACGTCGTCGTCAAGGCCATGCCACAGCAGGAGCGGCCTGTCCCCGAGTTGTTCCAGGTGGTTTGTTGCTTCCCACTCCAACAGTGGCGCGATAATGTTATTAAATTCATTCTGCTGTGCTGCGGTTTCGGGTATTAGCGGCGGAAACAGAGAACGGGCAAGCGATGAGAAATAGCCCGATCCCATCATGCTGGCGGTACATTTCACCGTGGGGTGGCGAGCGGCAATCCCCAGCGCCGTCATCGCGCCCATCGATGCGCCACCAACCGCCAGGCGTTCATCAAGCAGCCATTTTTCTTCGGCTATTGCCGCACGTAAGGTAGTGAATTCCTGCATACTTTGTAGCAAGATTTGCCAGAATTGATTTAACCGTCGCGGTGCGTCGCCACTAAAACGGCTACCGTGATCGGGCGCATCCGGCATAATCACCCGCAAACCAGCCTGTGCCAACGCGACGGCAAAATAGCTATACACCAGGCTGGATGAAGTAAAACCGTGATAAAAAATCACGCATGGTAACGGTGTTTCTTTTTGCCCTGTGGGATAAGCGTGAAGAACGGGAATATCTGCCAGCACGCGCGATTCTAATTCAATCATCTATTTCTCCTTTGGGTCTGGTATGACATGAACAAATCCTTAGCACAAGTTTCTGCTGGCAGTATTAGTTCATAATGTTGAGATGTGGATTACGCTTTCGCTAAGTTTTCATTCGAAAATCGCGTACCAGGTAACAATTCGGGAACATTCCCCCAAAGTTAAATTAATAAGGCACTACACTATGGTTAGCAGGAAACGTAATAGCGTTATTTCCCGGTTTGCCAGTTTATTATTGGTGTTGATGTTAAGCGCCTGTAGCGCACTGCAAGGTACGCCACAGCCAGCGCCGCCAGTAACGGATCATCCGCAAGAGATTCGCCGCGACCAAACCCAGGGGTTGCAGCGAATAGGTAGCGTAAGCACGATGGTTCGGGGCTCTCCGGATGACGCATTAGCAGAAATCAGAGCGAAAGCTGTCGCTGCAAAAGCTGATTATTACGTTGTCGTCATGGTGGATGAAACCATCGTGACAGGACAGTGGTATTCACAAGCCATTTTATACTCTAAATAATTCGAGTTGCAGGAAGACGACAAGCGAGTGAATCCCCAGGAGCTTACATAAGTAAGTGACTGGGGTGAGTGAACGCAGGTGCAGCACATGCAACTTGAAGTATGACGAGTATATACCGTAAATAAATCAGACAACTTACATAGCCAGCTTTACATTGCTTTGCGTCCCTATGCGTTTACCTGTGCACAATAAATTACCGGCTGGAAGCTCGGGCGTTTATTACCGCGATGGAATGCCCTGCATCATGTGGGGAAACGAAAAATGGAGCTGACGATGAAACAATTACTTGCCTCACCCTCGCTACAATTAGTGACTTATCCTGCGAGCGCCACGGCACAGTCTGCAGAATTCGCCAGTGCTGACTGCGTGACGGGCCTGAATGAAATAGGTCAGATCTCGGTTAACAATATTTCAGGGGATCCGCAGGACGTGGAACGTATCGTGGCGTTAAAGGCCGATGAACAGGGGGCATCATGGTATCGCATTATTACCATGTACGAAGACCAGCAGCCCGATAACTGGCGCGTACAGGCGATACTGTATGCATGAATGTCATCAACATCGAATAAACAATGCCGGATGCGGCGCCTGCGCCTTATCCGGCCTACAGATCCTAAGATAAGACGCGCCAGCGTCGTATCAGGCGTACTCGCTTACAAAAACACGCCTCCCGTCGCCCGCAGTAATAAATCATTCTGGATCTGCTCTGACACCCGCACGCCACCGCGCGTATCTAACATTATCTGACACCACGCCTGTGCCATTGGCGGTGAAGCATATTTCAACATTTGTGCGCCGCAACCCAGCAGGAATAGCTGATGAGTGATCTCTCGCCCAAGCTCTTCAGTAGGTTTGCGCAGTTGCTGCTGTAATCGACGAACCGCACGATCAAAATAACGATCTTGCCCTTTCACTTCCATAAACGCTTCCGACAGTAAGTCGTATACGCCCGCCTGCTTATTGAGAACGCGCAGCACATCCAGACACATGATGTTGCCAGAACCTTCCCAAATACTGTTTACCGGCATCTCCCGATAAAGACGCGGCAGCTCGCTCTCCTCGCAATAGCCAATTCCGCCCAGCACTTCCATCGCTTCAGCCACAAACGGAATACCACTTTTGCAAATCACAAACTTCGCCGTTGGGGTGAATAAGCGCGCCCACAGGGCTTCTTTGGCATCGGCGCGTCGATCCCACGCCCGCGCCAGACGAAACAGCAATGCCGTTTGCCCTTCAAGCTGAAGCGCCATACGACTTAAGACATGACGCATCAGAGGCTGTTGGATCAATGGATTACCAAAAATATGGCGTTGATGTGCATGATAAATCGCCAGCGAGAATGCACGGCGCATCATGGCATGGCTACCCAGGGCGCAATCAAAACGCGTCATCCCGCCCATTTTCAGGATCAGGCGAATACCTTCTCCTTCCTGCCCCAACAACCAGCCAATGGCGTCCTGAAACTCCACTTCGCAACTGGCGTTAGAGCGATTACCCAGCTTATCTTTCAGCCGCTCGAGGCGAATCGCATTGCGTTGCCCGTTAGGCAAAAATCGCGGCACAAAAAAGCAGGACAGACCGCCCGTGGTCTGCGCCAGCACCAGATGCGCATCGCTTTGCGGCACCGAGAAAAACCATTTATGCCCCACCAGCCGATAAGAGCCATCTTCCAGACGCTCTGCCCGTGTGGTATTGCTCATAACATCAGAGCCGCCCTGCTTTTCCGTCATTCCCATGCCAATCAACAGGCCGCGTTTTTGCCCGCCTGGCAATAAGTGGGAATCGTAGCGATCGCTCAACAGTGGCGTGGTCCAGTCCTGAAACGGCGCGGGTAGCATCTGTAACAACAATGGCGTGGCGGCAAAGGTCATCGTTATCGGGCATAACGACCCAGCCTCAACCTGCGCATGTAACATGAAACGCGCCGCCCGCGCCACAAATGCGCCGGAGCGAGCGTCTTCTTCCCAGGCCAGATTGTGTACCCGATTAGTACATAGCGCCTGCATCAGCAGGTGCCATGCAGGATGAAAACGCACATCGTCCAGACGGCGCCCCTGCGCGTCATAGCGCAACAATTCAGGCGGATTCACATTTGCCAGCCGCCCCAGTTCAAGGGATTCAGCCGTTCCTAACTGCTGACCAATACTGGCAAGAAAATCGCTATCCCAGCCAGCACCTTCACGCGTTACCGCTTCACAGAGCGCGCCATCAGACAGGTATAAGTTGCTGTTATTTAATGGTATCGGTTGATTGAAAACGGTGTGAGTTTGCCAGTGCACTGTGTCTCCCTCCATCAATGGCAGTCACCATTAGTATGGTCACTGCCACGGATTCCTGACAGAAAGAGATTGCTAAAACATTCTTAACCCGCAATGTAATGCGGAACAAAACGCGAAGTGTCTTTAGTGATCAGCGTGTTATCTTCGCGAATACCCATTCCGCACGCTTCATCATCGACAATCCAGCTACCAATCAGTGTGTAGCTATCGCCAAAACGCGGCAGCGGTTGAAATGCCTGGTAGATCATCGGTTCATCGGCGTAATCACCATCAGCATGGTCAACGACATCATTCTGACCGTTGAAAATGGTGACGTTGCCGCCTTCGCGCGAGTAGATCGGTTTACGCACATAACTTTCGCCAGCGGCAATCTGCGGTTTTTCGCCCTCAAACCAGGAGGCCAGAAGGTTAGGATGACCAGGGAAGAAGCGCCAAAGCAACGGCATTAACCCTTTATTGCTCAATATGCTTTTCCATAGCGGCTCCACCCATTGCTCACGGCGCTTGCGCAGCAGAGGACCGTTATCGTCACGCATCATCCACTCCAGCGGATACAGCTTAAATGCACGCTGGATGACGTTATCATCAAGATCGGTCAGCACGCCGCCGACGCCCAGGCCAAGATCTTCAATGTAGATAAACCGCGACTCCTGCCCTGCCTGCTGGGCGCAGTCCTGCAAGTACAGCACGGTACTCCTGTCTTCATCGGTGTCCTGACAGCAGCAAAAATAAAACGGCTCCCGACTGTAAAGTTCACTAAAGCGCGAGATGAGGCGTTCCTGAATGGCATTGTACTGATCGGCGTCACGTGGAATAACGCCGCTGCGCCGCGCATCCTCCAACCAAAGCCACTGGAAATAAGCCGATTCATACAACGAGGTTGGCGTATCGGCGTTGTACTCCAGCAGCTTCACCGGCGCATTACCACACCAGACAAAATCCATCCGACCATACAGCGAAGGATCGCGCGCCCGCCAGCTTTCAGCAATCACATCCCTGTACAATGGCGGGATCGCCAGTTGCGTCAGGATCTGTTCATCTTTAACCGCACGATCCACCACCTCAAGGCACATCTGATGTAACTCTGCGGTTGGTTTTTCGATCTGCTCTTCAATCTGGCGCAGAGTAAAGCGATAGGCTCGACTCTCATCCCAATAGATCTCATTATCGATAATATGAAAGTCGAAACCGTTGTCGGCGGCGATCTGGTCAAGATCCTGCCGCACAGGGACGTTATGTCTCAGCATGATTAGCCTCCCCAATGCCCACGGGCGCTGGAGGAGCGACCATAGCCGCCGCGCGAAACCGTTGAGGCTTTTCTGGTGGTAAAGCTGCCCGAGGAGTAAGACTCTTTTTTGCCAGAACCGGAGCGCCAGGAGTAATCACCGGAAGTGTTGCGCCAGACGGGGCGCGAAGCAAAAGAGGAACCGCCGCTGTTATAAACAAACTGCTCATCGCGATCTTTACGAATAACCCGGCTTAATAAAAATCCAGATATTACCGGGATCCAACTCTGTTCAACGTTGTCGTAGTAACAATTTTCATACTTAGACTGACAATTCTGCTGAGTCATATTCTTCGGAACATCGGCATAAAACGCCGCTTTGGCGTTGTTCCAGCCATGCGCACAGATATCTGAATTATTACCGTCATCAATACAATCCTGCACAGTCGAGTAAAACGTTCCGTCGCCGTCGTTATCGACATCGCCGCTATCGGCACAACCTTTCAATACGAAAAAAGCGGCACCGCCCATTAGCGCCAACGTTAAGTATTTTTGTGCGTAGCGATTGCGACGCGGTTCAAAAGGATTATTCGGTCTACCAATGCGACTGATCGCTCCGTGACCAATTTTACTGTTATTTCTTGATTTGCGTTTTCTGGCCATGATCGTCCATTACCATGTCATACAAGCTGCGTTAAAAATACCGCCAGCCAGCGCGGCGGTTCCCATAAACATTCCTGCCGCAGTGTTGTGATTAATAATTTTATCGCTTAATGCCGGCATATAAAGTCTGACGCCAGCAAAAACGAGTAACTGAATTACCAGTGCGATTCCGCCCCAGGCAAAATAATCTGGAATACTCACCGCATTGATTGCCGCACTGGATAATGGAATAACGTAACCCAACAACGTGCCGCTGAACGCCAGCGACGCCGCAGTGTTATTATTCTTGATCAACTGCCATTCATTATGCGGAGTAATTTTGGAATAGATAAAAAGAAAGATAATCACCATAGCTACGCCGATAAAAAAATAGGCGCTAAAAGCGAGGAGTGAATCCAGTATATGCATTGTAAACGTCCCTGTAATTAACCAATAATATGAAGTGATGTCAGTGGGATATCGACACCCAGCGCGCGAGAAAATAACCACTCCGGTTCACCGAGGTCGTTAAAAGATTCCTCACCATTTAACAGCAAATATTCACAGGTATCTTCGGTCACCTGCCGTTGGTAGCCCATGGTAAAATTATGCACTTCCCATTTGGCATGGTTTTGATTTTCTACTTTTTCCAGCATGTAAACGGGTTCAATATTTCCCGGTTCTTCACTGTTAAAAAATCGCTGCCAGCGTTTTTCCTGCCAGTTTAAGGTTATCGCCCCCATCGCTTTGGCGTTGATCGCCTCGCGCCAGTGGCTTTCTTTGCTGATACCGTAGCTCTCTTCATAGACAAAGAGCTTGATATCATCAATGTCATCAATATCTTCGCCGCCGGTGGTGTTGATTTGTAGAAATTCATCGCCGGAGGTGTAGTAACGGAAAATCTGGCTACCACCCCCCAGATCGATGCGGCTGACGGCGGCCACGGTATATTCTTCACCCGGTAACTCGATCAGCAATGCCTCTTCCAGCAAACGAAACGCTAACGTGTCGAGCGTAAAGCCACTATTGAGGTGGAGTCCCAGCGGACCACGATTAATAGCAGGCTTATCATCCTTGCCAAACAGGCGCTGGAAAAAACCAGACATATTTTATCCTTAAAATAGTTGCCAGCCTTGCAGTGAGGCTGGCAAAAAAATTACTCACCCTGTTGGCGTTGCAGTCTTGCCAGCACATCCTGGGCACTGCTTTTATTGGTGCCGCCAATTCCGGCTTCCGCCAGCTTTTCATCGAGGTCGCGACCGTCTGCGACTTTCTCCAGCTGTGCGGCAGCATCCAGACGAGCCTGACGTTCGGCCTGACGCGTTTGCAGGCGTTTTAAGGATTCTGCCGCTGTCGAAACGCTGGAAGACGCGCCAACTGTAGATGTCGTCACAGCCTGCTGCGCACGTTGCATAGATTCAGTGGCCTTAACAACTTCCATTTGCTGCTCAAACTGAGCGATACGCTGTGCCGTCGCCGCAACCGCTTTTTCCACGCCATCGCGGGAAACTTCCAGATTCGACAATACTTGTTCTTCAGCGGTAATAAGATTCTCAAGACGCGCGATTTCTTCAGCAACTTCATTAATCAACGATGGATTAACGTTCTTACTTAACGCTTCCAGCGCACGGGCTTCCAGACCCGCTTTACGTGCACGTAAGTCTTTCAGTTTGTCGTTGCTTAATTTCACTCGTGCCAGCAGATCGACGCGAGATTTCCCGGCTTTATCCAGTTCAGCTTTAGCGTCGCGAATATGTTGTTCCAGCATCCGCACACCCTGGGTTTCTTCAATGGACTCTTCCGCCTGCGCGATAAATGATTTCCCCAGCGTAAATAAACTTTTTAAAATCCCCATAAATACGAATCCTTGTAATTAGTGTGAATATTCTTCAGTAATTTCAGCCAGATCCAATGCGTTATCCACCAGCGTGGTTATCTCCAGCAGGATGTCGTCAAGGGAAGATTTAAGCGATAACGCCCCGAAAACGATGTAATACTCTTCCTGTTGCACACTGGAGATCCCTACCGATGACAGCGGCATCATCTTCTGATTTCTTAATAAGAAGGTATTAAATTCATCTGGATTGCTGATATAGCAAACCGGACAAATAAAGGTTTCGATAATCATCTGGCGAGAAGTAAAAAGAATATTGATCTGCAAATCGCCATAATCATTCATTTTAATAATTAATGCGTTTTCGCTATTTGTTATATCAATATTTTGTTCAGGTACGGCTTGCAGCGCCATCGCCAGCGCCAACGGATTCCATGTCATATATTATTCCATATAGATTAAATTTAATTATTAATAAAATGAATATTTATAGAGCGTAATTATCTTACCAGCTATAGATAAAAAAAAACCATCCAAATATGGATGGTTTTTTATAATTCAGAGAAATTAGCTACGCTGGCGAACAGCTTCAAATAAGCAAATTCCGGTCGCAACCGAAACGTTCAGGGAAGAAACGCTACCTGCCATCGGAATACTAATCAGTTCATCGCAATGTTCACGGGTCAGGCGACGCATACCTTCACCTTCCGCGCCCATCACCAGCGCCAGGCGCCCGGTCATTTTGCTCTGATAAAGCGTATGATCCGCTTCACCTGCCGTACCGACGATCCAGATATTCTCTTCCTGCAACATACGCATAGTGCGCGCCAGGTTAGTCACCCGAATCAGCGGAACGCTTTCTGCCGCACCACAGGCCACTTTTTTCGCCGTGGCGTTGAGTTGAGCGGAGCGATCTTTCGGCACAATCACTGCATGAACGCCAGCGGCATCCGCGCTACGCAGGCACGCACCAAGGTTATGCGGATCGGTTACGCCGTCGAGGATCAGCAGGAACGGTTGATCGAGCGAAGCGATCAGATCCGGCAGATCGTTTTCCTGATACTGCCGTCCTGGCTTCACGCGGGCGATAATGCCCTGATGCACGGCACCGTCGCTTTTCTCGTCGAGATATTGGCGGTTTGCCAGCTGGATAACCACGCCCTGGGACTCAAGGGCGTGAATCAGCGGCAACAGACGTTTATCTTCACGGCCTTTTAAAATAAAGACTTCCTGAAAACGTTCAGGGGCGCGCTCCAGCAGGGCCTGCACTGCGTGGATGCCGTAAATCATTTCGCTCATTAATGTACTCGTTGTTTACGTTTTGCCTGATGCGCTACGCTTATCTGGCCTACGGATAATTCACCCTCTTCTTTTTGAAGAGAGCGAGATTGCTGACAAACAAGTTCACTCGTTAACGTGGGCACGGTTTTCTCCCCCTGGAAGGCGAATGGGCCCAGGTGAGGGCAATTATACGCGCCAGTGCTGGCCTGTTCCCCTCACCCTAACCCTCTCCCCAAAGGGGCGAGGGGACTGTCCGAGTGAATTTTTGCGTTGGTCATAATACTAACCCTCTTCTGTTTGAAGAGGGTAATGATCACTCTGCCACTTTTTTCTTCGCCGCACGCTTCGCTTTGGTTGCAGCGGCTATTTTCTGCGTTTTAGCCGATGGCTTCTTCGCTTTTTTCGCGTCTTTCTTCGCCGCTTTCGGCTTCGCTTTTTTCTCACCACGGAAGGCGCTGTCTGGCTCAAAGTTTACCTTTTTGCCGACCTGACGACGCTTACCGCCTTTTTTGCCTGCATCGCCTTTTTTGGCTTTCTCGCGCGCCGTTTTACCGACGTTGCGCGGTGCACGTTCGCTGGAGATCAGGCTAAAGTCGATTTTGCGCTCGTCCATATTAACCGCTTCGACGCGAACTTCCACGCGGTCGCCCAGGCGATAAGTCTGGCCGCTGGATTCGCCCATCAGGCGTTGTCCGACTTGATCAAAGCGATAGTAGTCGTTGTCCAGCGAAGAGACGTGAACCAGACCATCGATGAATAAGTCATCCAGACGAACAAAGAAACCGAAGCCTGTGACGCTGGAAATTACACCTTTAAATACGTTACCAACCTGATCGAGCATGAAGTCACACTTCAGCCAGTCAGCCACATCGCGCGTTGCTTCGTCGGCACGACGTTCCGCCATCGAACAGTGCTGACCCAGTTGCAGCATCTCTTCCATCGAATAATGGTAGCCGCCAGTTTCAGTGGTGTTGCCCTGATGCCCCTGCTCTTTCGCCAGCAGATACTTAATGGCGCGGTGCAGCGTCAGGTCAGGATAACGACGAATCGGCGAAGTAAAGTGCGCATAGGACTGCAATGCCAGGCCGAAGTGACCACGGTTTTCCGGATCATAAATCGCCTGTTTCATTGAACGCAGCAGCATGGTTTGCAGCATTTCTGCGTCAGGACGATCGGCAACCGACTCCAGCAGTTCCGCGTAGTCGCGCGGTTCTGGCTTGTTACCGCCCGGCAGTTCCAGCCCCAGCTCTGCCAGTACAGAGCGGAAAGAGGTAATCGCCTCAGTGCTCGGCTTGTCGTGTATACGGAACAGTGCGGGTTCTTTGGCTTTCTCAACGAAACGCGCCGCCGAGATATTCGCCAAAATCATACACTCTTCAATTAATTTGTGCGCGTCGTTACGCTGAGTCTGTTCGATACGTTCAATACGGCGTTCAGCGTTGAAAATGAACTTCGCTTCTTCGCTCTCAAACGAGATCCCGCCGCGTTCTTCACGGGCTTTATCCAGCACTTTATAGAGGTTATGCAACTCTTCGAGATGCTTAACCAGCGGGGCGTACTGCTCGCGCAGATCCTGATCGCCCTGCAGAATATGCCAGACTTTGGTGTAGGTCAGGCGCGCGTGAGAGCTCATCACCGCTTCGTAGAATTTGTAGCCAGTCAGGCGGCCTTTCGACGAAATCGTCATCTCGCACACCATACACAGACGGTCTACCTGCGGGTTGAGCGAGCACAGGCCGTTAGAGAGCACTTCCGGCAGCATCGGGATAACCTGCGACGGGAAGTAGACCGACGTACCACGGTTACGCGCTTCTCTGTCCAGCGGCGTTGGCGGACGCACATAGTAGCTGACATCGGCAATTGCGACCCATAAACGCCAGCCGCCGCCTCGTTTTTTCTCGCAGTAAACTGCATCGTCAAAGTCGCGGGCGTCTTCGCCATCAATGGTGACCAGCGGTAAATCGCGCAGATCGACACGGCCTGCTTTTGCTTCTTCCGGCACTTCTTCTTTCAGTCCGGCAACCTGTTGCTCAACGGCCTGTGGCCAGATGTACGGGATTTCATGGGTGCGCAGAGCGATATCAACCGCCATGCCGGTGCCCATATTATCGCCAAGCACCTCGACGATTTTACCCACCGCTTTGGTACGACGAGTCGGGCGTTGGGTCAGTTCGACCACCACCACAAAGCCCATCCGCGCGCCCATGATCTGATCTGGCGGGATTAAGATATCGAAGCTCAAACGGCTGTCGTCAGGAACCACAAAGCCGACGCCCGCTTCGGTAAAGTAGCGACCAACAATCTGGCTGGTTTTTGGCACCAGTACACGGACAATACGCGCTTCACGGCGGCCTTTACGGTCAGCGCCCAGCGGCTGCGCCAGCACCTGATCGCCATGAATGCAGGTTTTCATCTGCTCGCTGGAGAGATACAAATCATCTTTACGTCCTTCAACCCGCAGAAAGCCGTAGCCATCACGGTGACCAATAACTGTACCTTTCACCAGATCGAGGCGTTCCGGCAGCGCATAGCACTGACGGCGAGTGAAGACCAGTTGACCGTCGCGCTCCATCGCGCGCAGGCGGCGACGCAGGCCTTCAAGCTGCTCTTCGCCTTCAATGTGCAGTTCTACAGCCAGCTCATCACGGCTGGCCGGTTTTTCACGTTTGGTTAAATGTTCGAGGATAAATTCCCGGCTAGGGATGGGATTCGCGTATTTTTCAGCTTCGCGTTCCTGGAAAGGATCTTGTGACATCTCGGTTCCTCCGTTGTCATCTCTGATGAAGATTTTCGTCACTCCACCAGCAATAATTTATAAAGCGGTTGATTCTCTTCAACCAAATCGGCAAGCGTGTAGTTATCCAGTTCCGTAAGAAAACTTTGCACGGCCTTAGAAAGTGCCTGTTTCAACCGACAGGCAGGTGTAATGTGGCAAAACTCACTGCTGCAATTCACCAGCGATAAGGGTTCCAGCTCGCGCACCACATCACCAATACGTATCGCACTCGCCGGTTTACCCAGGCGAATGCCGCCATTTTTTCCACGAACAGCAGTCACGTAGCCGGCACGACTAAGTTGATTGATTATTTTGACCATATGATTACGGGAGACGCCGTAGACGTCAGTCACTTCAGAAATACTGGTCATCCGCCCTTCTGGCAATGACGCCATGTAGATCAGCGCACGTAATCCGTAATCAGTGAAACTCGTTAACTGCACATCAACCTCAAAAGGGAAATCGGGAAAAAATACATTTACATTGATGATAAACCAGCCACAAGCTGTGTCGCTAATTTATTTCAGTTTGGGGAAGGAAAAAAGCGAGGATTTAACACTGTGTCGGATAGCGTAATGGCTTACCCGACACAGCAATGTATCACACTGTTAGCCCAGCAGGCAAAATATCTGCCGGGCGTCCCAGAATTACGCGTCGAACGGGTCGCGCAGAATCATGGTTTCAGTACGATCCGGGCCGGTAGAGATGATATCGATCGGTACACCGGTCAGCTCTTCAATGCGCTTGATGTAGTTCAGCGCCGCCTGCGGCAGGCCGCTACGATCTTTCACGCCGAAGGTGGATTCAGACCAGCCCGGCATGGTTTCGTAAATCGGCTCTACACCTTTCCAGTCGTCAGCTGCCAGCGGAGTGGTAGTCACTTCGCGACCATCCGGCATACGGTAAGCCACGCAGAGTTTCACCTCTTTCAGGCCATCCAGAACGTCCAGTTTGGTCAGGCAGAAGCCAGACAGAGAGTTCAGCTGTACCGCACGACGAACGGCAACGGTATCCAGCCAGCCGGTACGACGACGACGACCTGTAGTTGCGCCGAATTCGTTACCCTGCTTGCAGAGGAACTCGCCAGTTTCATCAAACAGTTCGGTCGGGAACGGACCTGCACCTACACGAGTGGAGTAAGCTTTGAGGATACCCAGAACGTAATCAACATAACGCGGGCCCAGGCCGGAACCGGTCGCCACGCCACCAGCAGTGGTGTTGGAAGAAGTTACGTACGGATAAGTACCGTGGTCGATATCCAGCAGCGTACCCTGCGCACCTTCGAACATGACGAAATCGCCACGCTGACGCGCCTGGTCGAGCAGGTCAGAAACGTCAACAACCATAGAAGTCAGGATGTCGGCAACTGCCATCGTATCATCCAGAACTTTCTGGTAATCAACCGCTTCAGCTTTGTAGTAGTTAACCAACTGGAAGTTGTGATATTCCATCACTTCTTTCAGTTTTTCAGCGAAGGTTTCTTTGTCGAAAAGGTCGCCAACACGCAGACCGCGACGTGCCACTTTATCTTCATAAGCAGGCCCGATACCACGACCGGTGGTGCCGATCGCTTTCGCGCCACGCGCTTTCTCACGCGCGTTATCCAGCGCAACGTGATAATCAAGGATTAGCGGACATGCTTCAGACAGCAGCAGACGCTCACGAACGGGGATGCCACGGTCTTCCAGTTCTTTCATCTCTTTCATCAGCGCAGCCGGAGACAGCACAACACCGTTACCGATGATGCTGGTTACATTCTCGCGGAGAATACCTGATGGAATAAGATGGAGAACGGTTTTTTCACCGTTGATTACGAGAGTATGGCCTGCGTTGTGACCGCCCTGGTAGCGTACAACATATTTAGCCCGTTCAGTCAGAAGATCGACGATCTTACCTTTACCTTCGTCACCCCATTGGGTGCCCAGTACGACGACGTTGTTACCCATTTTTCAAAATCACCGTTTGCTTAAAAATGGATTCTACCATCGCTTTTTCAGAGTTACAGCACTTTTTGCACTCAAAAATGACCTCGATCAGTCTGTTTTTTGTTCAGCCAATCGTTTTCCTCAACATGTAGTAGACCACAACGCCCGCAACCACAAGTCCACCGCCAAAACGACGTAAAATATTATCGGGCAAATTGGTCATCGCAGAGATCATCTTCTTCCATGCCTTCGGGTAAAGCATCGGCCCTAAACCTTCCAGCACCAAAACCAGGGCAAGCGCCAGCCAGATTGTCGAATTCATTCATTATCCTTATAGAAAAAGAAAACCACCGACATCCCTGAGGATGCGGTGGCTTTATTGACCTGTACCGCAGTCGTTATATTAACGCGTTGCGGAAGTCGGCGTCTTCATGTAGCGGAAGAAATCGCTGTCCGGGCTCATGACCATCACGTCCTGATTGCCAGAGAAGCTGTTCTCATAAGCACGCAGGCTACGGATGAATGCGTAGAAGTCCGGATCTTTGCTGAATGCATCAGCAAACAGTTTGGCAGCTTCTGCGTCACCTTCACCGCGCATGATGCGACCCTGACGCTCTGCTTCTGCCAGCGTTCTGGTCACTTCATAGTCGGCAGTTGCGCGCAATTTTTCCGCTTCTTCCTGACCTTGTGAACGATGGCGACGCGCTACTGCTTCACGCTCGGCGCGCATACGGTTGTAGATCGCCTCAGACACTTCGGTCGGCAGGTTGATCTGCTTAATACGCACATCGACAACTTCAATACCCAGCGCCGCCATACTGTTCGGGTTGATGACCGGAACTTTGCCCTTCGTCTCAGCCGTTACACGCTCTGCCGCTTCGGCAATGGCGTTATCCGCTGCTGGGGTAGTGACTTCATCTTCAGTACCCGCAGAACCGGAGTTCAGCGCGTCACGCACTTCCAGAGTCAGACGACCACGGGAGTCGGTGACAATGTCTTTCACGTCCAGGCGACCAATTTCAGAACGCAGACGGTCAGAGAACTTACGTTTCAACAGCACTTCCGCTTGCGAAATGTCGCCACCGCCCGTTGCCAGGTAGTAACGGCTGAAATCGCTGATGCGCCATTTGATGTAAGAGTCGACGATCAGGTCTTTCTTCTCTTTGGTCACAAAGCGGTCGGCCTGGTTGTCCATGGTCTGAATACGCGCGTCGAGCATTTTCACCGTTTCAATGAACGGTATCTTGAAATGCAGACCCGGCTCATAAACCAGAGGTTTGTTGTCATCGTCACGCAGTACCTTACCAAAACGCAGCGTAATACCGCGCTCACCTTCTTTGACGACAAAGACAGACATGTAAAGCACTACCAGCACGATGATGATAATCGCGATAACTGACTTACGCATCGTTATTCCCCCTGACGCTGGTAGTCGTTACGCTGCGCGTTGGCGCGGCGTTGGTCCATAATATCGCCCTGACTGGTGGACGACGTGTTGCTTGCTCCACTGGTTGTGGAGGAAGAGGCTGGCGGCAGACGCAGCAGATTGCTGGCACCGTTATCGCTCTTCGCCGCAGGGGCGTTACCACCTTTCAGCATCTGGTCTAACGGCAGAACCATCAGGTTGCCACCTTTATCGTTAACCAGCACTTTGCGGGTGTTGCCCAACACTTTTTCCATCGTCTCGATATACAGACGCTCGCGAGTAATTTCCGGCGCGGCTTTATATTCCGGCAGAAGTTTAGCAAAGCGCGCCACTTCACCCTGAGCTTCCAGGATGGTCTGGGCCTTGTACGCACGCGCCTCTTCGAGGATACGTTGCGCCTGACCGTTCGCACGCGGCTGAACTTCGTTGGTATACGCTTCTGCTTCACGAATGTATTGCTGTTCGTTTTCACGCGCGGCAATCGCATCATCAAACGCCGCTTTTACTTCTTCCGGCGGACGAGCAGCCTGGAAGTTGACGTCCAGCAGCGTGATACCCATGTCATACGGGCGGATAGTCTCTTCCAGTTCGCGCTGAGTATCGCTACGAATCACGGTACGACCTTCCGTCAGAATGCGGTCCATAGTGTATTTACCGATAACCCCACGCAGGGCGCTGTCGGTAGCCTGACGCAGGCTGTCATCCGGGCTGGTCACGCTATACAGGTATTTTTCCGGATTAGTTACGCGGTACTGCACGTTCATCTCAACGCGCACCACGTTCTCGTCCGACGTCAGCATCACACCAGAAGCGGCCAGTTCACGCACGGCTTCCACGTTCACCGGTTTGACTTCGTCGATAAACGTCGGTTTCCAGTTCAGACCCGGCTCAACCAGATGGCTGAATTTGCCAAAGCGTGTTACCACGCCGCGTTCGGCTTCTTTAATGGTGTAGAAACCACTGGCCGCCCAGATAATGACAATCGCTGCCGCTGCGATGGTAACGACACGACCGCCAAGCTGCGGGCGCGGGCCTTGCGATGAACTGCCACCGCCAGATCCGGTGCCTTTACCGCCGCCCAGACCACCGAGCTTTTTGCTCAGTTTGCGGAAGATATCATCTAAATCAGGTGGCCCTTGATCGCGACCGCCTTTGTTTCCATTTCCCTCAGAGTTGCCGCCAGGTTTGCTGCTTCCCCACGGGTCGCGGTCTTGTCCGTTATTACCGGGCTGATTCCACGCCATGTTTGTGCTCCATATTTGTTATGCGGTGATCCCTGTTGTCTTTCGACGCCAGAGGATATGACTCCACGCTTCAGACGCTACGCCGTTAGATCAGGTAATCGATCAACGTCGGTTCTTGTTTACAGAGGCGACGCCAGTCAACGATCGGCATACGAACTTGCAGACTTACGCTGCCGTCTTCCTCCATCCACTCTTTTTCTATTGCCTGAAGCTGATAAAAACGACTTCTCAGACGCCCTTCCTGCGGAGGCAGACGCAATGTATGCTGCGCCACCTCGCCGGAAAGCCGCTCCGTCAAAGCCTGAAAAAGCTGTGGTATCCCCGCTCCGGTCTGTGCGGAAAGCCAGACACGGATCGGTTTGTTCTCTTCGTCCCGATCAATACGCGGTTCGAAATCTTCCAGCATATCGATCTTGTTCATCACCAGCAGAGTTGGGATCTCGTGAGCATCGATCTCTTCAAGAACCGTATTCACCGCTTCGATGTTTTCTTGTACACGCACATCCGCCGCATCAATCACATGCAGCAGCAATGTGGCTTGCCGCGTCTCTTGCAACGTGGCTTTAAACGCCGCCACCAGATCGTGCGGCAGGTGGCGAATAAACCCTACGGTATCTGCCAGCACGGTTTCACCGACATCCGCGACGTCAATACGCCGCAACGTCGGGTCGAGGGTGGCAAACAACTGGTCTGCCGCGTAGACCCGCGCTTCGGTGATGCGATTGAAAAGGGTAGATTTACCGGCGTTGGTATATCCCACCAGCGAAACAGTAGGGACGTCGGCTTTGATACGTGATTGCCGCCCCTGCTCACGCTGCTTTTCAACTCTTTCCAGGCGCGACTGTATCTGTACGATGCGATTACGCAACAAACGACGGTCGGTTTCGAGCTGGGTTTCACCCGGACCACGCAAACCGATCCCGCCTTTCTGTCTTTCAAGGTGGGTCCAGCCACGCACCAGGCGCGTAGCCAGATGGCGCAGCTGCGCCAGCTCAACCTGCAACTTACCCTCATGGGTACGCGCACGTTGGGCGAAAATATCTAAAATAAGGCCGGTGCGGTCGATAACACGACACTCGCACAAACGCTCCAGGTTACGCTCCTGCGCCGGGCTCAGGGCATGGTCAAAAAGAACGACCGAAGCACCCGTCGCTTTTACGGCTTCCGCAATTTCAACTGCTTTACCTTCACCTACAAAATACTTTGGGTGCGGCGCTTTACGGCTACCGGTAATCACCTGCAATGCTTCGACACCGGCGGAAGAAACCAGAGATTCAAACTCCTGGAGGTCTTCCATATCTTTGTCTTGCGTAAAATAGATGTGTACCAGTACCGCCTGCTCACCAGCATCATAACGGTCAAACAAGCGTATAACCCTCTAAATAGATCAGCGGGGAACGCAGGATCGCTGGCTCCCCGTGTAAAAAAAACAGCCTGAAACCTTATTCGGTTTCTTCGCTGTCCTGTTGCGCGGAAGTATTCTGCGCGCTGCTACCATGATGGTAGTTACTGCTGGTACCGCCACCGGCGTTGTTACTGTGATGAGAAACCGGGCGAGACGGGACAACAGTAGAAATCGCGTGCTTATAAACCATCTGGCTGACCGTGTTTTTCAACAGGATCACGAACTGATCAAAAGACTCGATTTGTCCTTGCAGCTTAATACCATTCACCAAATAAATAGAAACTGGAACACGTTCCCGACGCAGTGCGTTCAGGAACGGATCTTGTAAAGATTGCCCCTTAGCCATTCTCTCTTTTCCTTATATGCTTATTTGTACTTTGAACCTTTCGATTCTGAAAAAATTGCGCACGATACGTCTCAATTGTACACATTCAGCCTGCGATAGCACCAACAACCTGTAATACTTCGTCACGCGCCTGTTCTGGTTTTTCACTGTCAAGCCAGTGAACCCCTTCCCAACCACGCAGCCAGGTTATCTGCCGCTTCGCCAACTGTCTCGTGGCGCAAACACCTCGATAAACCATTTCATCGTATGAGATTTCGCCTTCAAGGTAAGACCACATCTGGCGATAACCCACGCAACGAATGGAAGGCAAATCCGTATGCAAATCTCCTCGGGCAAAAAGCGCCCGGACTTCTGCTTCAAAACCTGAAGCCAACATCTGATGAAAACGCTGCTCAATTCGTTGATGGAGCAGTTCACGGCTCGCTGGGGCGATGGCGAACTGATGCACCTGATACGGTAGAGCGTCTCCTGACGTTTGCGTCAGTTCCGTTAAAGTTTTACCCGAAATGAAAAAAACTTCCAGTGCCCGGGAAAGCCTTTGTGGATCATTTGGATGAATCCTTGCTGCCGCAACAGGATCTATCTCCTGAAGTTGACGATGCAATGACTCCCAACCTTGCTCTGCCGCTTGTTGCTCAATTCTGGCTCGTACTTCGGGGTTCGCCGACGGTAGCGGCGACAACCCCTCCAGTAACGCCTTGAAATACAACATAGTACCGCCCACTAACAGCGGGATTCGCCCCGCCGCCGTGATATCGGCCATTTCCGCCAGCGCATCGCGACGAAAATCAGCAGCCGAATAAGCCTGCGACGGATCGCGAATATCCAGCAATCGGTGCGGCGCGGCGAGTAACTCTTCAGCGTTCGGCTTCGCCGTCCCGATATCCATCCCTTTGTAAATAAGGGCAGAATCAACGCTTATCAACTCTACTGGTAAAATTTTACGCAGCTCAATGGCTAACGCCGTTTTACCGGAGGCCGTCGGCCCCATCAAAAAAATTGCCTTAGGCAGGCTCGCCTTACTGATATCACTCATCTTTCAGGGCTTTTATCGCCGGATGTAAATCAACAGATTGTAACAGACCACCCGGCGGCGTTTTCACAAGCTGCGGACATAACCGTTCTACATCCGCCAGCAGGGTAATGGCCTGAGCCATTGACCACTGTGCATGTTCGCTCATCAGATTTCGTGCAATCCACTGCGCAATATTGCCAGGTCCGAATACGGACTGCTTCGCCAGGTAGCCTATCAGTTCAGGAATCAAGATTTGTAAATTTTGTTGGCGTAAGGGTAAAGGCACGGCTCTGATGGTCACATGCTGCGCATCAGACTGAAATTCAATGCCTAACTCCGCCAGAGCGGACTGCGCTTTTTCTAATGCCGATTTTTCTTCGCCAGAGACTTTTAGCCGCAACGGAATAAGCAACGGCTGGGCACAAACCGGCGCCTCACCCGGCGTCAGTTGCATCTGACGCAACCAACGTTCCGCTACCGCCAGGGCTAAAAGTGAAATGTTGCCGTCACGCTCCAGCAGCGCACAGTCGGAATTGACGATAGTCAACACCCGACCAAAGCTTTGACCATTCGATGCCAGCGTAAGTTCCTGCGGTTCTGGCGCTTTTGGTTTGAGCATCGGCGCAGGCGTTTGCAAAAGCTGGCGATACACTTCGCCTTGCTGTTTCTGGTAGCCCGGTTGCGCGTTCGGCCAGGGAGCAGACTGGCGACTGCCTGATGCTGGCGCAGGAGTGTAGCGTGGAGCTACCGGTTCACGAACTGCCGGTTCTGCAAAATGATTACGCCCTGCGGCTACGCGGTTTTCCGGGATGGCGCGCGATGCAGGTTGTGGTTCATCATCCAGCGGCAGCGGCGTTTCCAGTTGCTGTTGTAGCACGCTCAGCACGCCCTGATAGATAAAGTCATGCACCAGACGCGACTGATGGAAACGCACCTCGTGTTTGGCGGGGTGCACGTTGACGTCCACCTGATGCGGGTCGATCTCCAGATACAGCACAAACGCTGGTTGCTGATCGGCGCCCAGTTTGTCTTCGCAGGCCTGGCGGATCGCGTGATTGATCAGGCGATCGCGCATCATGCGCCCATTCACGTAGCAATACTGAATTTCCGCCAGTGCAGGCGTGGTGTGATTCGGATCAGCCACCCAGCCGCGCAGCGTGAGATCGCCGTGCTGCCATTCAATCGCCAGCGCATGTTCGAGAAAAGCGGTGCCACAAATCGCCCCTAAACGGCGTTCTTTTTGCCCGCCTTCCGGCACTGCGCGGTACTGGCGCACAATTTTACCGTTATGCGACAAGTTGATAGTGACGTCGAAACGCGCCAGCGCAATGCGGCGGATGATTTCATCGATATGGTTAAATTCGGTTTTCTCGGTGCGCAGGAATTTGCGCCGCGCCGGAGTGTTGTAGAACAGATCCAGCACCTCCAGCGTTGTTCCCACCGGATGCGCCGCTGGTTTAACCGTCACGTCCATATCACGCCCTTCGGCATAAGCCTGCCAGGCTTCCTGCTGTTCCGCAGTGCGCGAAGTGAGCGTCAGGCGGGAAACCGAACTGATACTCGCCAGCGCCTCACCGCGAAAACCCAGGCTGATAATAGCTTCGAGATCGTCCAGAGAGGCAATTTTACTGGTAGCATGACGAGCCAGCGCCAGCGCCAGCTCATCTTTTTTGATACCGCAGCCGTTATCACGAATGCGGATAAGTTTCGCCCCACCGCGTTCGATATCAATATCGATGCGCGTCGCACCCGCATCGAGGCTGTTTTCTACCAGTTCTTTGACTACCGACGCAGGTCGCTCGACCACCTCACCTGCGGCAATCTGGTTCGCCAGTTGTGGCGGTAAGACCTGAATTGGCATCAATTATCCTTAGTTTGGCAGCGTGCGATCTGGTGTCGTCACCGTACTGGCAGTTTGTGCCGTTGCGCCCTGCGGCGCAGATTGCATCGGATGCGCAAGGAAGTAATTGCGCAGGCCTTTGTAAATGGCTTCTGCCAGCTGTTGTTGGTAATCGTCGCTCGCCAGCAAACGTTCTTCGCTGTTGTTGCTGATAAAACCAGTTTCGACCAGTACTGACGGGATATCCGGCGAACGCAGAACGCCAAGGCTGGCGTGTTCTGGTCGACGTTTATGAATTTCGCCAATGCGTTGCAACTGACTGATCATACTGGTCGCCACATCATACCCTACCCGCTGGGAATGACCGAACTGTAAATCCAGCACCGCCTGGCTTAAATACGGGTCAGACTGACTGTTCGCCAGCACATCGCCTGCCCCGCCCAGCAGCTCCGACTGTTTCTCGTGCTGTTCCAGCCAGCTTGCCATTTCACTGTTTGCGCGACGGTTAGAGAGCACCCACACGGAAGCGCCGGTAGCACTGCGGTTTGGTGCGGCATCAGCGTGAATCGACACAAGGAAATTGGCGTTTTGCTTACGTGCCACATCGCTGCGCCCCATCACCGAGATAAAGTAATCCCCGTCACGGGTTAAAACGCCCTTAAACATCGGATCATCATTGAGCAAAGTACGCAATTTACGCGCGATGGCGATGGTGACATTTTTCTCCCGCGTACCGCCAGGGCCGATAGCGCCAGGATCCTGACCACCGTGTCCGGCATCAATGGCGATGACAATTTTTTCGCCAGTGTTAGCCGTCGCGCGCGCTGCCGGACGCGTCACCGTATTGCTACTGATGACACCCGTAGCCCGGTTGCTCTCGGTTTTAAACGGATTACGCGCCGGTTCGCTGACGCGCGGTGCGACAACCGCAGGCGTTTCAACACGTTTAGCAACCACGGGCGGCGGCGGAGGCGGTGGTGGCGCATCGGCATTAATCGTAAAGACGACGGTGTAATTGCTGCCATTCTGCCGCTTCACCGCTTCGGTTTTACCGTTTTCGGTGAGATCGACCACCAGCCGCAGCGTTTGCGCATCTTTTGGCGTTCCAGAGCGAATCGTCTTCACCAGATTATTACCGCTGAACAACAACGGCAGCCCCTGAATCACGCCCGTTTGTTTGATATCGAGCGCCACGGTGCGTTTGCTTTGATGGCTAAATGCATAGTCAGGATCGCCAATAAAACTTAACGTTATCCGCGCCTGTTGATTGCCATTAGAAACCTGAATATCAGAGAGCGTCGCGGCGCCAGCCTGCGCGCACAGCAGCACCAACGTCGCTACCAACCAATTTCTGATGCGATACATCATCCCGCCACCTTCAAAGGTTAACCGGCTAAACGCGCCAGCAACAATTCACCCGCAGAGGAGACCGCACTCACGCGCGCCTCACGGCCTTGTGCCTGATAATCAATGTGTATTTCGACATCCGGGTCAGGAAGAACACCTGTACCTTGTTGTGGCCACTCCACCAGGCAGATGGCATCGTTGGCAAAATAATCGCGGATCCCCATAAACTCCAGCTCCTCGGGATCAGCAAGGCGGTACAAATCAAAGTGATAAACCATTAAGTTGTCGAGCGTATAGGGTTCGACCAGGGTATAAGTGGGGCTTTTGACATTACCCTGATGACCCAGAGCCTGTAAAAAGCCCCGGCTAAAGGTGGTTTTACCTGCGCCTAAATCGCCATACAGATAGATTACGGTTGCACCATCGCAGGCTTTCGCTACCCGCTCGCCCAGGTCTAATGTTGCCTGCTCATCAGGGAGCGGAATTACTCGATTCATCATGGTTTTTATCAGTCACTTCCGGGTTAACAATACGCTGTAGCGTGGAAAAGAGATCGGTTGCCAGCATCCCGCGCGTACCAAAACGCGCCGCCAGCACGTCAGCCGCCGCGCCGTGTGCGATACAGCCAGCACAGGCTGCATCATACGGCGACAGTTTTTGCCCAAGCAATGCGCCAATAATACCAGAGAGCACATCACCCATGCCGCCGCTGGCCATCCCTGCATTTCCGGCATCAATAATGCCTAAAGCGTCAGGATGGGCGGCGACCACGGTTCCGGCACCTTTCAGCACCGCTACGCCGCCATAACGTTGTACCAGACGTTGGGCACAATGTAAGCGGTCACTTTCAATTTCTGCAACGGAACAGCCCAACAACCGTGCGGCCTCGCCAGGATGCGGCGTGATCACGCGATTGTGACGCTTATCGGGATTGATTGCCAGCAGGTTCAATGCATCAGCATCCCACAACATCGGTTTGCGAAAACTCTCAACTTTTTGCAGGGCTTTTTTCCCCCACTCTTGCTGGCCCAGACCAGGGCCAATCACCACCACATCGGCCCATTCCAGGCTTTCAGTTAAAGATTTCTCCGTCAACTCGTACACCATCAATTCCGGTCGTGCAGTCAGCAGCGGCGCAATGTTTTCACTGCGGGTCAGTACTCGGACTAGACCAGCGCCAGCACGCAGCGCCGCTTCCCCCGTCATACGAATAGCCCCCGCCGTGCCGTGATCGCCACCGATAATCACCAGCCGCCCGTGATCGCCTTTATGCGAAGTCGGGCGACGCGGTTTCAGCCAGTGAGAAAGTTGTTCTGCCGAAAACCGCTGAATTTTCGTCTCCTGACTTGCCAGCCAACTGTCCAGTCCCAGCGAGTCAAAATGCAGTTGCCCGGTAACATCCCGTGCTTTGCCGGTTAACAAACCAGGTTTAAGGGCAATAAAGGTGATGGTGTGAGCGGCGTTGATCACCGCGCCTGGCGTGGCGCCGGTTTCTGCCAGCAGGCCGGAAGGGATATCTACCGCCACAATCGGCGCAGGGTGGGAATTAGCGTGGTCGATTAACTGGCTAATGGATTCGCGGGGCGCTTGCTGCAATCCGGTGCCGAGCAGCGCATCAACAATCAGATCTACCGATTCTGGCCAGACAATATTCGAGGCATGGATCTCGCCTCCCGCGTTTAACCATGCTTCGCGTGCCAGCGCAGCCTCTTCCGGTAACGGTTTGTCGCTCTCCTGGGCCAGTAACGTAACCTCAATACCGACCGCTTTTGCCAGCCGCGCGACCACGTAGCCATCGCCGCCATTATTGCCATGACCGCACAGCACCAGCCAGTGGCGGGCGTCAGGATAAGCGGTACGACACACCTGAAACGCGGCTTCACCCGCACGAAGCATCAGTTCATAAAGCGTTAGCCCCAGCGCATCTGCCGCTTCGCGTTCGCCACGTCGGATATCGTCGGCGTGCCAGACGGTGTGTGGTATACTTACGGGGTTTTTCTTCATTGTATGGTCCGTCATGTCAGAGCCCCTCGATCTCAATCAGTTAGCGCAAAAAATTAAACAGTGGGGGCTGGAACTGGGCTTTCAGCAGGTGGGTATTACCGATACCGATCTCAGCGAGTCCGAGCCAAAACTGCAAGCATGGCTGGACAAACAATACCACGGCGAAATGGACTGGATGGCGCGTCACGGTATGCTGCGCGCCCGCCCCCACGAGTTATTGCCCGGTACGCTGCGCGTGATCAGCGTGCGGATGAACTACCTGCCTGCCAACGCCGCATTTGCCAGCACGCTGAAAAATCCCAAACTCGGCTATGTTAGCCGTTATGCGCTGGGTCGTGACTACCACAAACTTCTGCGCAACCGACTCAAAAAGCTGGGCGAGATGATTCAGCAACATTGTGTTTCGCTGAATTTTAGACCGTTTGTCGATTCTGCGCCTGTTCTTGAGCGCCCGCTGGCTGAAAAAGCGGGACTTGGCTGGACAGGTAAGCACTCACTTATCCTCAATCGCGAAGCCGGCTCGTTCTTCTTTTTAGGCGAACTGCTGGTTGATATTCCGTTACCGGTAGATCAACCAGTCGAGGAAGGATGCGGTAAATGCGTGGCCTGTATGACGATTTGCCCGACCGGCGCCATTGTCGAGCCATATACCGTTGATGCTCGCCGCTGTATCTCTTATCTCACCATCGAACTGGAAGGGGCAATCCCGGAAGAGTTACGCCCATTAATGGGAAACCGTATTTACGGCTGCGATGACTGTCAGCTTATCTGCCCGTGGAATCGCTATTCGCAACTGACAACTGAAGACGATTTCAGCCCACGCAAACCACTACACGCACCGGAACTCATTGAGTTATTCGCCTGGAGCGAAGAGAAGTTTTTAAAAATAACAGAAGGTTCAGCGATCCGCCGTATAGGCCACCTGCGCTGGCTGCGTAATATCGCCGTAGCATTAGGCAATGCGCCCTGGGATGAAGCGATTCTGGCGGCGCTGGAAAGTCGTAAAGGTGAGCATCCACTTCTTGATGAACACATAGCGTGGGCGATTACGCAGCAAATCGAGCGACGAAATGCCTGCGTGGTCGAAGTACAATTACCGAAAAAACAGCGTCTGGTTCGTGTAATTGAAAAGGGACTACCGCGTGATGCCTGATTCATCCACAGCTTGTGAATAAAAATAAAAACGCATTGCAATTCAAGCCGGAAAAAATCGTCAAGCGATCAATACGACAAATCGAAACCTTAATTTTCAATTTAAATATCAACACGTTAATAATTTACTATTCACCGTGCGAAGTTTTTCTGAAATTAAGATTACAGCCTGAACCTGTGGATAACTCTGTTTACAAGAGTTTGTCAGAGACAACAAAAACCAGCAATAACGCATTGCGTCGCTGTGGATAGTTTATTGAGAGGAGAATTTGGAGCGGGAAACGAGACTCGAACTCGCGACCCCGACCTTGGCAAGGTCGTGCTCTACCAACTGAGCTATTCCCGCTTGGGTGGTCTGTGCTTTACAGCACTTTCAAATTTTGGAGCGGGAAACGAGACTCGAACTCGCGACCCCGACCTTGGCAAGGTCGTGCTCTACCAACTGAGCTATTCCCGCGTACTACTTAATTTTGCTTTCGTAATTTTCGCATTTCTGCGTCGTTACGGGAGGCGCATTATACGAGAAATCTTTCCCTCTGCAACCCCCCTAAAAAATTTTTTTTGAGTTTTTAACTCAAGTGCTGAAATTATCAGCAAGACGTTCAATTTAGCGCCAAACCCACGCCGCCGCAAGTGGATTCCGGCGGTTACGTGCCCAGGCAAAGTTTTACAGCTTGATAAAATGCTCGCGGTAGTAAGCCAGCTCCGCCACCGATTCACGGATATCATCCATCGCCTGATGCGTCCCCTGCTTGGTAAAACCATCAAGAATTTCCGGCTTCCAGCGGCGCGCCAGCTCTTTCAGGGTGCTGACATCGAGATAACGGTAGTGGAAGTAGGCTTCCAGTTCCGGCATATATTTAAACAGGAAGCGACGATCCTGACCGATGCTGTTACCACAAATTGGCGATTTCCCCGCAGGCACCCACTCTTTTAAGAACTCGAGCGTCGCCAGTTCTGCTTCGCGATCGCCCATTGTGCTCGCCTTCACGCGCTCCACCAGCCCACTGGCGGTATGGGTACGGACATTCCAGTCATCCATCAACGCCAGTTGTTCATCAGACTGGTGTACTGCAATGGTCGGCCCTTCCGCCAGAATATTCAGGTTGGCATCGGTCACCAGCGTGGCAATCTCAATAATGCGATCGCGCTCGGGATCCAGACCGGTCATCTCAAGATCGATCCAAATCAGGTTGTTTTCATTGGCACTCATGCTATTTTTCCACCCATTCACAGTGACTATATTGATCCACAATTGCGTGTATCATAGATGTTTTGCCCATCAGGGGCGACCAGGAGTCAGTACGATTGAGTAAAAATAAACTCTCCAAAGGCCAACAGCGCCGTGTGAACGCCAATCACCAGCGTCGTCTTAAAACGTCTAAGGAGAAGCCCGATTACGACGACAATCTGTTTGGCGAGCCTGATGAAGGTATCGTCATCAGCCGTTTTGGTATGCACGCTGATGTGGAATCCGCAGACGGCGAAGTTCACCGCTGCAATATTCGCCGTACTATCCGTTCGCTGGTGACCGGCGATCGCGTGGTCTGGCGTCCGGGTAAACCGGCGGCGGAAGGCGTAAATGTCAAAGGGATCGTGGAAGCAGTACATGAGCGCACCTCAGTGTTGACGCGCCCGGATTTTTACGACGGCGTGAAACCTATTGCCGCCAACATCGACCAGATTGTTATTGTCTCCGCCATTTTGCCGGAGCTGTCGCTCAATATTATCGACCGTTACCTGGTGGCCTGCGAAACCTTGCAGATTGAGCCGATTATTGTGCTCAACAAGATAGATCTGCTGGACGACGAAGGCATGGCATTCGTCAACGAACAGATGGATATCTACCGCAATATCGGTTATCGCGTATTGATGGTTTCCAGTCATACTCAGGATGGGCTGAAACCGCTGGAAGAGGCGTTGACCGGGCGCATCAGCATTTTTGCCGGGCAGTCTGGCGTCGGCAAATCGAGTCTGCTTAACGCGCTGCTGGGTCTGCAAAAAGAGATCCTGACCAACGATGTCTCAGACAACTCCGGTCTCGGCCAGCACACCACCACTGCTGCCCGGCTGTATCACTTCCCGCACGGAGGCGATGTGATTGATTCCCCTGGCGTGCGTGAATTCGGCCTCTGGCACCTGGCGCCGGAACAAATCACTCAAGGCTTTGTCGAATTTCATGATTACTTAGGCCTGTGTAAATATCGCGATTGCAAACACGATACCGATCCGGGCTGCGCAATCCGTGAAGCGGTTGATGAGGGGAAAATCGCGGAAACTCGTTTCGAAAACTATCACCGTATTCTGGAAAGCATGGCGCAGGTAAAAACGCGTAAAAACTTTTCTGATACGGATGACTGACAATTAAGCTAACCGTCGTTAGAATCGTCCCCCTTTTTTTCAGGATCCGGCATGAACGCCGGATCAGGAACGACAAAACAATGGCCTGGAGGCTACCTTGTTAAATTCATTTAAACTTTCGCTACAGTACATTCTGCCAAAACTATGGCTTACTCGCCTGGCGGGTTGGGGCGCAAGCAAGCGGGCAGGATGGCTGACAAAACTGGTTATCGATCTGTTCGTTAAATACTACAAGGTCGACATGAAAGAGGCGCAGAAACCGGACACCGCCAGTTACCGCACCTTTAACGAATTTTTTGTCCGTCCGTTGCGTGACGATGTGCGCCCAATCGATACCGATCCCAATGTCCTGGTCATGCCTGCCGATGGCGTTATTAGCCAGTTAGGTAAAATCGAAGAAGATAAAATCTTGCAAGCGAAAGGCCACAACTACAGCCTCGAAGCCCTGCTGGCGGGTAACTACCTGATGGCGGATCTCTTCCGTAATGGTACGTTTGTGACCACTTACCTCTCCCCGCGTGACTATCACCGCGTACATATGCCATGCAACGGTATCCTGCGTGAGATGATCTACGTGCCGGGCGATCTCTTCTCCGTTAACCATCTCACTGCCCAGAACGTGCCAAATCTGTTTGCCCGTAACGAACGCGTAATCTGCCTGTTCGATACCGAATTTGGCCCGATGGCGCAGATTCTGGTCGGGGCGACGATTGTTGGCAGCATTGAAACTGTCTGGGCTGGCACCATTACGCCGCCGCGCGAAGGCATCATCAAACGCTGGACCTGGCCTGCCGGGGAAAACGACGGTTCGGTGGCACTGCTGAAAGGCCAGGAAATGGGTCGCTTTAAACTCGGCTCTACCGTTATCAACTTGTTTGCGCCAGGTAAAGTGAATCTGGTTGAGCAACTGGCAAGCCTGTCTGTCACGAAAATTGGTCAGCCGCTGGCAGTATCTACCGAAACCTTTGTTACGCCAGAAGCTGAACCAGCCCCGCTTCCTGCTGAAGAGATCGAGGCAGAACACGACGCCAGCCCATTGGTTGACGACAAAAAAGACCAGGTCTAATCCATCAAAGGAAACGCTGACGTGCGCCTGATTATCACTTTTCTGATGGCCTGGTGCCTCAGTTGGGGGGCGTACGCCGCGACGGCCCCCGATAGTAAACAAATCTCACAAGAACTGGAGCAGGCAAAAGCGGCGAAGCCCGCGCAGCCAGAAGTCGTAGAGGCGCTCCAGTCCGCCTTAAATGCGCTTGAGGAGCAAAAAAGCTCCCTTGAGCGCATCAAGCAATATCAGCAAGTTATCGATAATTACCCGAAACTCTCCGCTACTCTGCGCGCACAGTTGAACAACATGCGTGATGAGCCGCGCAGCGTGTCGCCGGGGATGTCTACCGACGCGCTGAATCAGGAAATTCTCCAGGTCAGTAGTCAATTGCTGGATAAAAGCCGTCAGGCTCAGCAAGAACAGGAGCGCGCCCGCGAGATTGCGGATTCACTAAATCAACTACCGCAACAGCAAACCGACGCCCGCCGCCAGTTGAATGAAATCGAGCGTCGTCTCGGGACACTTACGGGAAATAGTCCGCTTAATCAGGCGCAAAATTTCGCGTTGCAGGCCGACTCCGCGCGTTTGAAGTCATTGGTCGATGAACTCGAACTGGCGCAACTTTCTGCCAATAATCGTCAGGAACTGGCGCGTCTGCGTTCGGCACTGGCAGAAAAAGAGAGTCAACAACTGGATGCGTATTTGCAGGCATTGCGTAACCAGTTGAATAGCCAACGCCAACTGGAAGCGGAACGGGCGCTGGAAAGCACCGAATTACTGGCAGAAAGCAGTGCCGATTTGCCGAAAGATATCGTCGCTCAATTCAAAATTAACCGCGAGCTGTCGGCGGCGTTGAATCAGCAGGCGCAGCGGATGGATCTCGTCGCTTCACAGCAACGTCAGGCTACCAGCCAGACGTTGCAGGTTCGGCAGGCGCTGAATACGCTACGCGAACAATCACAATGGCTGGGTTCGTCAAACCTGCTCGGCGAAGCACTGCGGGCACAAGTGGCACGACTGCCGGAAATGCCCAAACCGCAGCAACTGGATACTGAAATGGCGCAGTTGCGCGTGCAACGGTTACGTTATGAGGATCTCCTCAATAAACAGCCGCTGCTACGGCAAATCCATCAGGCCGACGGTCAGCCGCTGACCGCCGAGCAAAACCGTATTCTGGAAGCACAGCTACGCACTCAGCGTGAGTTACTGAACTCCTTACTCCAGGGTGGCGACACGCTACTGCTTGAACTGACCAAGCTGAAAGTCTCCAACGGACAACTGGAAGATGCGCTGAAAGAGGTGAACGAAGCGACGCACCGCTATCTGTTCTGGACTTCTGACGTGCGCCCGATGACCATCGCCTGGCCGCTGGAAATCGCCCAGGATCTACGCCGTCTGATCTCGCTGGACACCTTCAGTCAGTTGGGTAAAGCCACCATGATGATGCTGACCAGCAAAGAGACGATTTTGCCACTGTTTGGCGCGTTGATTCTGGTCGGTTGCAGTATTTACTCGCGCCGCTATTTCACCCGTTTTCTTGAACGTTCGGCGGCGAAAGTCGGCAAAGTGACTCAGGATCACTTCTGGCTGACGTTGCGCACCCTTTTCTGGTCGATTCTCGTCGCGTCACCGCTGCCAGTGCTGTGGATGACGCTCGGCTACGGGCTGCGCGAGGCGTGGCCTTATCCGCTGGCGGTGGCGATTGGCGATGGCGTTACGGCCACCGTGCCATTGCTGTGGGTAGTGATGATTTGCGCCACCTTTGCCCGCCCGAACGGCTTGTTTATCGCTCATTTTGGCTGGCCGCGCGAACGGGTTTCCCGTGGGATGCGCTACTATCTGATGAGCATCGGGCTTATTGTGCCGCTGATTATGGCGCTGATGATGTTCGATAATCTCGACGACCGCGAGTTTTCCGGTTCGCTGGGCCGTCTTTGCTTTATCCTCATTTGCGGTGCATTGGCGGTAGTCACACTCAGCCTGAAAAAAGCCGGTATCCCGCTGTATCTCAACAAAGAAGGTAGCGGTGACAATATTGCCAACCATATGTTGTGGAACATGATGATTGGCGCGCCGCTGGTCGCAATTCTCGCCGCTGCGGTGGGTTATCTGGCAACGGCGCAAGCTCTGCTGGCAAGGCTGGAAACGTCGGTCGCCATCTGGTTCCTGTTGCTGGTGGTTTATCACGTTATCCGCCGCTGGATGCTGATCCAACGCCGCAGGCTGGCGTTTGACCGGGCGAAGCATCGACGGGCAGAGATGTTAGCGCAACGTGCGCGTGGCGAAGAAGAAGCGCATCATCACAGTAGCCCGGAAGGGGCAATTGAAGTCGATGAAAGCGAAGTCGATCTCGATGCTATCAGCGCGCAATCCTTGCGGTTGGTGCGTTCAATCCTGATGCTGATCGCCCTGCTTTCGGTCATCGTGCTGTGGTCAGAAATCCATTCTGCTTTTGGCTTCCTCGAAAATATTTCGCTATGGGATGTCACATCAACAGTGCAGGGCGTGGAAAGTCTGGAACCGATTACCCTCGGTGCGGTGCTGATTGCCATTCTGGTATTTATTATCACCACGCAGCTTGTGCGCAACCTGCCCGCGCTGCTGGAGCTGGCAATTTTGCAGCACCTCGATTTAACGCCGGGTACGGGCTACGCCATCACCACCATCACCAAATATCTGCTGATGCTGATTGGCGGGCTGGTCGGCTTCTCAATGATTGGTATTGAGTGGTCGAAATTGCAGTGGCTGGTCGCTGCGCTCGGTGTTGGTCTCGGTTTTGGTTTGCAGGAGATTTTCGCCAACTTTATCTCTGGCCTGATTATCCTGTTCGAAAAACCGATTCGCATTGGCGATACGGTGACGATTCGCGATCTCACTGGTAGCGTGACGAAAATTAACACCCGCGCCACCACCATCAGCGACTGGGATCGTAAAGAGATTATCGTGCCGAACAAGGCATTTATTACCGAGCAGTTTATCAACTGGTCGCTCTCTGACTCGGTCACGCGCGTGGTATTGACGATTCCGGCTCCTGCCGATGCCAACAGTGAAGAAGTGACGGAGATCCTGCTCACCGCAGCACGTCGCTGCTCGCTGGTGATCGACAATCCGGCACCGGAAGTCTTCCTGGTGGATCTGCAACAGGGGATTCAGATTTTCGAGCTGCGTATTTACGCCGCTGAGATGGGTCACCGTATGCCGCTACGCCATGAGATCCACCAGCTGATTCTGGCAGGCTTCCACGCCCACGGTATCGATATGCCATTCCCGCCTTTCCAGATGCGTCTGGAAAGTCTGAACGGTAAACAAACGGGAAGGACATTAACTTCTGCGGGTAGACGTCGCCAGGCAGGAAGTTTGTAATGTGTGAAGCTGCCAAATGACGCCAACGTGGCTAATTTAGCAGCTTAACTTCATCTTCAGTTATCTCCGGCTCCGGAGAGTATCATCCATAACGCATTTCTTCCTGACAACTCATCGCCGGACTGGCGATGAGTTGTTATTGCAGATAATCAATCTAAAGTTAACTGAGGCTGATTCGCCATGCGGCTGCAATAGTTCTGGTAAATCGCCATCGCTAACAGCGAGAAGAAGACAGGCCCGCCAATCATCCACAATGTGCTGTCCCAGTCTCCGGCTTCAACTACAGGCTGAATGATGGTGAAGACGTTCGCAAATGTCACCACCAGTACAACAACCACAGTTGCGATCATTGCCGACATATGCGTTTTGAAAATCACAAACGGTCTGTCGAGATCCTGACGCGCTTTAAAGAACGGGAAAGCCAGCGCGAGGAACAGATATGGAATGGTCATGGAAACGTTCGCCATCAGCGTCAGCTTGTTAAAGAACGCCGATGCGGTGCCACCGCCAAAGGAAACCAGCAGGATGAAGACAGTAACCAACCCACACTGCATCCACATAGCAATGGATGGCATCCCCATGGCGTTCAGGCGCGTCATCGGCTCCGGCCACAAGGCTTTCGGCGTCCCTTGAATAATCGCTTTCAGTGGTGAGTAGCAAAGCGTAAAGAACGCACCGGTGTAGGCAAGGAACATGGAAAGTCCGGTAATACGCGCAAACCATACGCCCAGCGACAATGACGCTTCAGGTGATAAATGCAGTGCATTACCCAGAGACATCCCCAGGCTCTTCATCAGCACATAAGTAATATTACCAAGGTTAACAGAACCATTACTTAATACCTGCTGCCAGTTAGTGCTGACGCCCCATAAGAATATTGCTAACGAATAACCGATTGAAATAACAATAGCGGCAAAAACAATACCTTTAGCAAAGTTCTTTTCTGGGTTTTCCGTTTTATCTACCAGCCCACCTACAGCCTCAATTCCGCCATAAGCAAAAATGGCAAATACGACAAAAGATAACATCGCCAGACCGGACTGATATCCCGGATTCGGTGATACCAAGAAATTAATATCCTGCGCGAAATGCCCACCATTTAATAACAAAATAGTAATGCTTACTAACAGCAATACTAAATTAAGACACATTACTGCAATACCGCCCACCGCAGTAATACGGGCAATTTTATTAATCCCTTTCGAGGCAACGACGGTAACCAGAATCATCCATGCTACAGCCAGCAGCCCAACCACCTGCGTAGGCTCAAGCCCAGCAATGCGCCAGTGCTGGGTCATATCGCTACCATAGAGGAAAGTAGAAAACGGCACCCAGACTTTAGCGGAGGTACTCACCATCCAAATGATATAAGAGGAAAACCACATAAATGTGCCGATGAAAGCAAAACGTGGTCCAACGCTATTATTCATCCAGGAATAGATACCGCCCTCTTCTTTGCGATAGGCAGCCCCCATTTCAGCCATCATTAAGGCGAATGGAATAAAGAATAATAATGCAGAAAATATATACCACGGAATCGCACTATATCCCATTAAATAATAAGCCGAAGGGCTATTCGCAAAACCGAATACTGAAGTAAAGATCATCAGTATGAGTCCAATTAGACTCATCTTTTTTATCGTGTGAGGCATGAAATCATCCTTCATTTCAGCGCGCATATTAAACGCGCCAACTAACTGCACTACCCACCGATTGGTGGGCAACAATAAAACTAAAACAGAATTGATACCTGGATGATAGCAAACATCCAGTCTTAAATTGTGCGCTTTAGCGGAAAAATGAAAACATATGCTACAGAATGGCGTCAGCTACGCCATTCTGTGTTGGATTTTAGCCAATTTTTCAGAATTATGCCCGGTCAACACTAAAGGCGATCACTTCTGCCAGTGTCTCCGCGCCCAGTGCTAACATCACCAGGCGGTCAACGCCTAACGCCACGCCGGAACAGTCGGGCATACCAACTTCAAGAGCTTCGATCAGGTTATGGTCGATAGGATGCTGCGGTAAACCACGTGCCGCACGTTTACGGTTATCCTGTTCAAAGCGTTGTTGCTGTTCACGGGCATCCGTCAATTCATGGAAACCATTCGCCAGCTCAATACCTTTGTAGTAGACCTCGAAGCGTTCTGCGACCCGATGATCCTCGGTACTGATTTGTGCCAGTGATGCCTGAGTGGCTGGAAAATGGTACACAAAAGTTGGTTTCTCTTTACCAATGTTCGGTTCCACGCCAAAGGTAAACAACAGTTGCAGCAGCGTGTCGCGGTCTTCTTCGGTATCTGCAACGTTGCTGAGATCCAGCTTTGCCGCCACTTCCCGCAACTGCGTTTTATCAGCAGAGAGCGGATCAATTTCCAGATAACGCAAGAAGGCTTGCTGATAAGAGAGGCTTTCTGCTGCCGGGCAGTCCAGCACCTGTTGCAGAAGATCGTCCACCTCGTTCATCAACCGGTACATATCATAGTGCGGTCGATACCACTCCAGCATAGTAAACTCAGGGTTGTGATAACGCCCCATCTCTTCATTACGGAAGCTGCGGCACAGCTGGAATACCGGACCACAACCGGCCACCAACAGGCGTTTCATGTGGTATTCCGGACTGGTCATTAACCAGAGATTCATCCCCTGCGAATGCCCGGGGCCAACGAAACGTGTCTCAAACGGGACCAGATGAATATCGGTTACCGTTGCCTGGCTCATACAAGGCGTCTCCACCTCCAGCACTCCACGATCGGCAAAGAAACGACGGATCTCCGCCATAATCGCCGCACGTTTTAATAAGTTAGGAATAGACGCGCTCGGCTGCCAGGATGCCGTTTCGCTCATAGTAAAATCTCCAGTTTTTAACAAGGGCACGAAGTCTACTCGCAACGCGGCGGCGAGACAAATTTTACGCAGGAATCAATCAACGGTGGACGGCGACTAAAAAAACCGCAATATGATGGTTTAGTAATTAAATTAATCATCTTCAGTGATAATTTAGCCCCCTGGCACGCTAAAAAAATCGATCTCGTCAAATTTCAGACTTATCCATCAGACTATACTGTTGTACCTATAAAGGAGCAGTGGAATAGCGTTCGCAGACCGTAACTTTCAGATACTTACCCTGAAGTACGGTGCTGCGGGATAAAAACAATCTGGAGGAATGTCGTGCAAACCTTTCAAGCCGATCTTGCCATTGTAGGTGCCGGTGGCGCGGGATTACGTGCTGCAATTGCTGCCGCGCAGGCAAATCCAAATGCAAAAATCGCACTAATCTCAAAAGTATACCCGATGCGCAGCCATACCGTTGCCGCTGAAGGGGGCTCCGCCGCTGTCGCGCAGGATCATGACAGCTTCGAATATCACTTTCACGATACAGTAGCGGGTGGCGACTGGTTGTGTGAGCAGGATGTCGTGGATTATTTCGTCCACCACTGCCCAACCGAAATGACCCAACTGGAACTGTGGGGATGCCCATGGAGCCGTCGCCCGGATGGTAGCGTCAACGTACGTCGCTTCGGCGGCATGAAAATCGAGCGTACCTGGTTCGCCGCCGATAAGACCGGCTTCCATATGCTGCACACGCTGTTCCAGACCTCTCTGCAATTCCCGCAGATCCAGCGTTTTGACGAACACTTCGTGCTGGATATTCTGGTCGATGATGGTCATGTTCGCGGCCTGGTAGCCATGAACATGATGGAAGGTACGTTGGTACAGATCCGCGCTAATGCGGTAGTCATGGCAACCGGCGGTGCGGGTCGTGTATATCGCTACAACACCAATGGCGGTATCGTAACTGGTGACGGTATGGGTATGGCGCTGAGCCATGGCGTTCCGCTGCGTGATATGGAATTCGTTCAATATCACCCGACCGGCCTGCCAGGTTCCGGTATCCTGATGACCGAAGGTTGCCGTGGTGAAGGCGGTATTCTGGTCAACAAAAACGGCTACCGTTATCTGCAAGACTACGGTATGGGCCCGGAAACGCCGCTGGGCGAGCCGAAAAACAAATATATGGAACTGGGTCCGCGCGACAAAGTTTCTCAGGCCTTCTGGCACGAATGGCGTAAAGGTAACACCATCTCCACGCCACGTGGCGATGTGGTTTATCTCGACCTGCGTCATCTGGGCGAGAAAAAACTGCACGAACGTCTGCCGTTCATCTGTGAACTGGCGAAAGCGTACGTTGGCGTCGATCCGGTTAAAGAACCGATTCCGGTACGTCCGACCGCACACTACACCATGGGCGGTATCGAAACCGATCAGAACTGCGAAACCCGTATTAAAGGCCTGTTTGCCGTTGGCGAATGTTCTTCTGTTGGTCTGCACGGTGCAAACCGTCTGGGTTCCAACTCGCTGGCAGAACTGGTGGTCTTCGGTCGTCTGGCGGGTGAGCAAGCTATGGAACGCGCATCTACCGCCGGTAATGGCAACGATGCGGCAATCAATGCCCAGGTTGCTGGCGTTGAGCAGCGTCTGAAAGATCTGGTTAACCAGGATGGCGGCGAAAACTGGGCGAAGATCCGCGACGAAATGGGTCAGTCCATGGAAGAAGGTTGCGGTATCTACCGTACACCGGAACTGATGCAGAAAACCATCGACAAACTGGCGGAGCTGCAGGAACGCTTCAAGCGCGTGCGCATCACCGATACCTCCAGCGTGTTCAACACCGACCTGCTCTACACCATTGAACTGGGTCACGGTCTGAACGTTGCTGAATGTATGGCGCACTCCGCAATGGCACGTAAAGAATCTCGCGGCGCACACCAGCGTCTGGACGAAGGTTGCACCGAGCGTGACGACGTCAACTTCCTCAAACACACCCTCGCCTTCCGCGATGCTGATGGCACTACCCGCCTGGAGTACAGCGACGTGAAGATTACTACGCTGCCGCCAGCTAAACGCGTTTACGGTGGCGAAGCGGATGCAGCCGATAAGGCGGAAGCAGCCAATAAGAAGGAGAAGGCGAATGGCTGAGATGAAGAACCTGAAAATCGAGGTGGTGCGCTATAACCCGGAAGTCGATACCGCACCGCATAGCGCATTCTATGAAGTGCCTTATGACGCAACTACCTCATTACTGGATGCGCTGGGCTACATCAAAGACAACCTGGCACCGGACCTGAGCTACCGCTGGTCCTGCCGTATGGCGATTTGTGGTTCCTGCGGCATGATGGTTAACAACGTGCCAAAACTGGCATGTAAAACCTTCCTGCGTGATTACACCGACGGTATGAAGGTTGAAGCGTTAGCTAACTTCCCGATCGAACGCGATCTGGTCGTCGATATGACCCACTTCATCGAAAGTCTGGAAGCGATCAAACCGTACATCATCGGCAACTCCCGCACTGCGGATCAGGGTACTAACATCCAGACCCCGGCGCAGATGGCGAAGTATCACCAGTTCTCCGGTTGCATCAACTGTGGTCTGTGCTACGCCGCGTGCCCGCAGTTTGGCCTGAACCCAGAGTTCATTGGTCCGGCTGCCATTACGCTGGCGCATCGTTATAACGAAGATAGCCGTGACCACGGTAAGAAGGAGCGTATGGCGCAGTTAAACAGCCAGAACGGCGTATGGAGCTGTACTTTCGTGGGCTACTGCTCCGAAGTCTGCCCGAAACACGTCGATCCGGCTGCGGCCATTCAGCAGGGCAAAGTAGAAAGTTCGAAAGACTTTCTTATCGCGACCCTGAAACCACGCTAAGGAGTGCAACATGACGACTAAACGTAAACCGTATGTACGGCCAATGACGTCCACCTGGTGGAAGAAGTTGCCGTTTTATCGCTTTTACATGCTGCGCGAAGGCACGGCGGTTCCGGCTGTGTGGTTCAGCATTGAACTGATTTTCGGGCTGTTTGCCCTGAAAAATGGCCCGGAAGCCTGGGCGGGATTCATCGACTTTTTACAAAACCCGGTTATTGTGATCATTAACCTGATCACTCTGGCGGCAGCTCTGCTGCACACCAAAACCTGGTTTGAGCTGGCACCGAAAGCGGCCAATATCATTGTAAAAGACGAAAAAATGGGACCAGAGCCAATTATCAAAAGTCTCTGGGCGGTAACTGTGGTTGCCACCATCGTAATCCTGTTTGTTGCCCTGTACTGGTAAGGAGCCTGAGATGATTAATCCAAATCCAAAGCGTTCTGACGAACCGGTATTCTGGGGCCTCTTCGGGGCCGGTGGTATGTGGAGCGCCATCATTGCGCCGGTGATGATCCTGCTGGTTGGCATTCTGCTACCACTGGGCCTGTTTCCGGGCGATGCACTGAGCTATGAGCGCATTCTGGCGTTTGCACAGAGCTTCATTGGTCGCGTATTCCTGTTCCTGATGATCGTCCTGCCGCTGTGGTGTGGTTTACACCGTATGCATCACGCGATGCACGATCTGAAAATCCACGTGCCTGCGGGCAAATGGGTTTTCTACGGTCTGGCTGCTATCCTGACAGTTGTCACGCTGATTGGTATCGTTACAATCTAACGCATCACCAATGTAAATCCGGCCCGCCTATGGCGGGCCGTTTTGTATGGAAACCAGACCCTATGTTCAAAACGACGCTCTGCGCCTTATTAATTACCGCCTCTTGCTCCGCACTCTCCGCCCCCCAACAGCTCAACGATATTGTGCATCGCACAATGACTCCGCTTATAGAGCAACACAAAATCCCTGGCATGGCGGTGGCGGTGATTTATCAGGGCAAGCCCTATTACTTTACCTGGGGCTATGCGGACGTAGCAAAAAAGCAGCCCGTCACACAGCAAACGTTGTTTGAGTTAGGTTCTGTTAGCAAAACATTTACGGGTGTGCTCGGTGGCGATGCTATTGCACGAGGGGAAATCAACCTAAGCGATCCCGCAACAAAATACTGGCCTGAACTTACTGCTAAACAGTGGAACGGAATCACGCTATTACATCTTGCAACCTACACCGCTGGCGGGCTGCCGTTACAGGTGCCCGATGAAGTGAAGTCCTCAGGCGACTTGCTACGTTTCTATCAAAACTGGCAACCCACCTGGGCACCAGGAACACAGCGTCTGTATGCTAACTCCAGCATCGGTTTGTTCGGTGCGCTGGCAGTGAAACCATCCGGTTTGGGCTTTGAACAGGCGATGCAAACTCGTGTTTTCCAGCCACTCAAACTCACCCATACGTGGATTAATGTGCCGCCCGCAGAAGAAAAGAATTACGCCTGGGGATATCGTGAAGGCAAGGCCGTGCATGTTTCGCCAGGGGCGTTAGATGCTGAAGCTTACGGTGTGAAATCAACCATTGAAGATATGGCTCGCTGGGCGCAGAGCAATATGAATCCCCGTGATATCAACGACAAAACACTTCAGCAAGGTATCCAGCTGGCGCAGTCACGCTACTGGCAAACTGGCGACATGTATCAAGGTCTGGGCTGGGAAATGCTCGACTGGCCGGTAGATCCAGACAGCATCATTAATGGCAGCGACAGTAAAATTGCGCTGGCAGCACGACCAGTAAAAGCGATTACGCCCCCCGCCCCTGCGGTACGAGCATCATGGGTACATAAAACAGGCGCGACCGGCGGATTTGGTAGCTACATCGCATTTATTCCAGAGAAAGAGCTGGGGATTGTGATGCTGGCTAACAAAAACTATCCCAATCCAGCGAGAGTCGCTGCCGCCTGGCAGATTCTCAACGCTTTGCAATAACAACGCAGATGGTTCGAATTTTCGGACCTTTTATCCGCTTTTCCTTGCTGTCATCTACACTTAGAAAAAAACCAGTAAGGAAACATCTATGCGCCTGCTCCCTCTCGTTGCCGCAGCGACTGCGGCATTTCTGGTCGTTGCCTGTAGTTCTCCCACACCGCCTCGTGGCGTTACTGTGGTAAATAATTTCGATACCAAACGCTATTTGGGTACGTGGTATGAGATTGCCCGTTTTGATCACCGTTTTGAACGCGGGCTGGAGAAAGTGACTGCGACGTATAGCCTGCGGGATGACGGCGGCCTGAATGTCATCAACAAGGGTTATAATCCGGACAGAGAGATGTGGCAGCAAAGCGAAGGAAAAGCGTACTTTACGGGAGACCCGCATCGCGCCGCGCTGAAAGTGTCGTTCTTTGGCCCTTTCTATGGCGGCTATAACGTCATTGCGCTAGATCGGGAGTACCGCCATGCGCTGGTTTGCGGCCCGGATCGCGATTACCTGTGGATTCTCTCTCGCACGCCAACCATTTCTGACGAAGTTAAACAGGAGATGCTGGCAGTCGCGACCCGGGAAGGGTTTGATGTCAGTAAGTTTATTTGGGTACAGCAGCCCGGTAGTTAGTGAGTGCTGAGTTTCAGACCAATAATCCCCAATACGATTAACGCCAGACTCGCCAGGCGCATCGGGTTAGCGGACTCACCGAGCAGTACAATGCCGGTGATGGCCGCGCCGACTGCGCCAATACCCGTCCACACGGCATAAGCCGTCCCTACTGGTAACGATTTCATCGCCCAGGCAAGTAGCGCCATACTGACAATCATCGCCGTCACAGTAATAACACTCGGCGTCAAACGACTAAAGCCGTGGGTATATTTCAGGCCAACGGCCCATACCACTTCCAGCAGACCAGCAATAACTAAGATTATCCAGGACATATCAGGCTCCGAAGATTTGGGGCCGTCCCCGGTGAAAAGAAGCGTTTGCAGGTCGTCCTGCAAAGCTGATGGTGAAGGAGGTATTTTGCCGATTTAAGAGGAAATTTCAACGGTTACGACAGTGATTACCGCCGAGAAAAACAAACGGCACGACAAATCTGCCGTACCGTTATTGCTTATTGCTGCGCTTTCGTCGCTGCGCCAGAAATCGCGTTACCGCCATCAGAAATGTCTTCACCAACGCCGCGCGTGGTATTGCAGGCGGTTAATACAGTTGAAAGCACCAGAACAGAAAAGATCGCTGCAATTGTCTTCTTAACCATAACGTCTTCCTTTTAGGTAATGTTATTTGTGTTTGCCTATAGCAAATTAATAATAGACAACATCACCAAAAATGACGGAAATCTGATGATTTTTCGGAAGTGAAGAATAAATTAGCTGGCAGCGCGGGAGATGGAATTACCAAGATGTTTGATGTCTTCGCCGAAACCCCGAGCGGTGTTACAGCCCGTAAGCAGCGTGCTGGCAAGCAAAACAAGAACGATAAGGCGTTTCATCATCTCTGACCTGAATAAGTGATGGTGCAGCCAACAGGCCGCACCACAACCGCATTACTTCACGCGAGAGACGTATTCACCAGAGCGGGTATCCACTTTGATGACTTCGCCGATCTGTACGAACAGCGGAACTTTAACCACAGCACCAGTAGACAGGGTAGCCGGTTTGCCGCCAGTACCTGCGGTATCGCCTTTCAGACCCGGATCGGTATCAACGATTTCCAGTTCAACGAAGTTCGGCGGAGTAACGGAGATCGGCTGACCATTCCACAGAGTTACAATGCACTCAGCCTGATCCAGCAGCCATTTAGCGTTGTCGCCAATTGCTTTTGCATCAGCAGACAGCTGCTCGAAGGTTTCGTTGTTCATGAAGTGCCAGAACTCACCGTCGTTGTACAGGTAAGTCAGGTTCATATCGACAACATCAGCGCCTTCAGCGGAATCAGTAGATTTGAAAGTTTTTTCTACGCGAGTACCAGTCAGCAGACGACGCAGTTTAACGCGAGCAAATGCCTGGCCTTTACCCGGTTTTACGAATTCACTCGCTTCAACCGCGTAAGGTTCGCCGTCTAACATGATTTTAAGACCAGCACGAAAATCGTTGCTATAGTACGTTGCCATAAGGCCCTCTGAAATTTGTTAATTGGTAGCTAAGCCACAAAATGGCGCATATTGTAACCCTAAATACCCCATCCAGAGAAGATTGGTTAACGCAACTTGCCGATGTTGTGACCGATCCTGATGAACTTCTGCGTCTTTTGAATATAGACGCGGACGAAAAACTGTTGGCCGGACGCAGCGCCAAAAAGCTGTTTGCACTGCGCGTGCCCCGCTCATTTATCGATCGCATGGAGAAAGGCAATCCTGACGATCCACTTTTGCGTCAGGTACTTACCTCGCAAGATGAGTTTGTCGTCGCGCCCGGATTCTCCACCGACCCGCTGGAAGAACAGCACAGCGTAGTGCCTGGTTTGTTGCATAAATACCACAACCGGGCGCTACTGTTGGTTAAAGGCGGCTGCGCGGTAAATTGTCGCTACTGTTTCCGTCGCCACTTCCCGTATGCCGAAAATCAGGGCAACAAGCGTAACTGGCAGGCGGCGCTTGAGTATGTTGCGGCGCATCCGGAACTGGACGAGATTATTTTCTCCGGCGGCGATCCGCTGATGGCGAAAGATCACGAGCTGGACTGGCTGCTGACGCAACTGGAGGCGATCCCGCATATCAAACGTCTGCGGATTCACAGCCGTCTGCCGATTGTGATCCCGGCGCGCATCACAGAGTCGCTGGCTGAACGCTTTGCCCGTTCTACGTTGCAAATCTTGCTGGTGAATCACATCAACCATGCCAATGAGGTAGATGAAACATTCCGTCAGGCAATGGCTAAGTTGCGCCGCGTGGGCGTTACTTTGCTGAACCAGAGCGTTCTGTTACGTGGCGTGAATGATAACGCGCAAACGCTGGCAAACCTGAGTAATGCGTTGTTCGATGCGGGCGTGATGCCCTATTACCTGCATGTGCTCGATAAAGTGCAGGGCGCGGCGCATTTTATGGTGAGTGATGATGAAGCACGGCAGATTATGCGTGAGTTACTGACACTGGTGTCGGGATATCTGGTGCCGAAACTGGCGCGCGAGATTGGCGGTGAACCCAGCAAAACGCCTCTGGATCTCCAGCTACGCCAGCAGTAACTGATTAACAGGGAAGTTAAACAGAAAATTGCCTGATGCGCTTCGCTTGTCAGGCCTACATCGTGCATTGAAACTCAATGAGCTGTAGGCGGGATAAGGCATTTACGCCGCATCCGCCAAGAGCAACGAACACGAGAACAGAGACAGGTCACTAAACAGAGAAGTTTAATCTTTGCCCGTTGCATAACCTTTAATTATTCATTTACGTTGCTATTTTTACTTTTTATATAGCCAACACCAATAATTAACCTTTCTTTTCTGTTTATATAGAGTGAGCACGGCTATTTATGTTATTTTAACAACTATTACTACCAAGCTCATTTATCTGGCTTATTAATTAAAATTAATTATTTTATTGAGAAATGGTTAGGGAGAACCTACATGGCCATAAGCATCAAGGGTGTTAATACCGGTGTTATTCGCAAAAGTAATAATTTCATTGCACTGGCACTGAAAATTAAAGAGCCTCGCAATAAAGAGTCGTTATTCTTTATGTCTGTCATGGAACTGCGAGACCTGCTGATTGCGCTGGAAAGTCGTCTGCATCAAAAGCATAAACTGGATGCTGATACACGTATTCAGTATGAGCAGGCTCGCGATAAAGTCATGAAGAAAATGGCAGAGAATATCCCAGAAATTCTGGTTGATGAGCTTAAAAATGCCGATATTAATCGCCGGGTCAACACTCTGGAACTTACCGATAACCAGGGCGAAAATCTCACATTCACATTAACTCTGCATGATGGCAGCAAATGTGAATTAATTGTCAATGAGTTGCAGATTGAAATGCTGGCGCGAGCAATCATTCATGCAATTAATAATGCTGAAATGCGTGAACTGGCATTGCGTATTACATCGCTATTAGATTTCCTGCCGTTATATGACGTCGACTGCCAGGACAATGGCAATCTGGAATATGACACCTATTCTCAGCCGGAATGGAAACATAATCTGTTTAGCCATTATCTGGCGGTGCTTTATCGCTTTAAAGATGAAAGTGGTAAAGAACAATTTAGCGGCGCGGTGGTGAAAACGCGTGAAGCGACAGCGGGTAAAGAAATTGAGGCTATCACACGCCGGATGCTTGATTTCAGCCCACGGCTGAAAAAACTCGCGGGTGTGCCATGTCAGGTCTATGTTCGCACCGTAGCGGCGAATAACGCCCAACCACTGACTCAGGATCAATGCTTACGCGCAATACATCACTTACGAGTTCAGTCCATCAGCAAGGCCGCGCCACAGGCGAAATAATCTCATCTTTTTGAATGCGAGGCTGGAGCCATCCAGCCTGAAATTACTGATAACGTTATCGTTGATCATGCCGGATGCGGCGTAAACGCCTTATCTGGCCTACAAATTCTCGAGCATTCAATCAGTTGCAATGCCCGATGTAGGCCTGATAAGCGAAGCGCATCAGGCAATTACACGTTTGTCATCCAGCCTCTGGATCACATCAGTTCGGGCACTTATAAACCTGACCGATAATCTGGCTATCCGTCGGGACAAAACTGGACAACATTCCCTGCGACGGGCTGCTGATGCCATAAATCACGTTACCGCCCATTGCAGCCGCCTGGTTGCGCAGATCGTTTGCTGCGCCGCGCATAGAACCGCCTTCTTCACCATGTTGCCCGGAAAGCCAGTTACTTTGCTTACCTGTCGCAGTACCAATCAGTTGGCACTCTGCACCTGGTTGCTCGTCAACAATGCGCACACTCTGACCGGCAGCACTCAATTCGTTACTGGAGCTACAACCCGCCATCAGTAGCGCGGCACCGACAATCCCTGCTAAGTATTTTACGTGCATGTTATTCCCCATAATCAATGAGCTGGACGCAACTCGTGTCGTCCGTGTCTGAATCTTATACTAGAAAGATGACCAAAAGAAAAACCCCCAGACATTTCTGCCTGAGGGTTTCTTTATTTCTGCAAGGTGCAGGGCAATTACATCATGCCGCCCATGCCACCCATACCGCCCATACCGCCAGCAGCGCCTAAATCAGCTGCATCGTTTTTCGGCAGGTCGGTAACCATGCACTCGGTGGTGATCATCAGGCCAGCCACAGAAGCTGCGTACTGCAGAGCAGAACGGGTAACTTTGGTTGGATCCAGAATACCCATGTCGATCATGTTGCCGTATTCTTCGGTTGCTGCGTTGTAACCGTAGTTGCCGTCGCCACCTTTAACGGTGTTAGCAACAACAGAAGGTTCTTCACCGCAGTTCAGGACGATCTGACGCAGCGGAGCTTCCATTGCACGCAGTGCAACTTTGATACCCACGTTCTGGTCTTCGTTCTGACCACGCAGATCAGCCAGTTTAGACGCTACGCGGATCAGCGCAACGCCGCCACCAGCAACCACGCCTTCTTCTACCGCAGCACGGGTCGCGTGCAGGGCGTCTTCAACGCGTGCTTTTTTCTCTTTCATTTCAACTTCGGTAGCAGCACCTACTTTGATAACTGCAACGCCGCCTGCCAGTTTCGCTACGCGCTCCTGCAGTTTTTCACGGTCGTAATCAGAAGTTGCTTCTTCAATCTGCTGACGGATCTGAGCAACACGGCCCTGGATTGCAGCTTCTTCACCCACGCCATCAATGATGGTGGTGGTGTCTTTGTTAATAACAACACGTTTAGCCTGACCCAGGTCTTCCAGGGTCGCTTTTTCCAGCTCCATACCGATCTCTTCAGAGATTACAGTACCGCCGGTCAGGGTTGCGATATCCTGCAGCATTGCTTTACGACGATCGCCGAAGCCCGGTGCTTTAACCGCAGCGACTTTCACGATGCCGCGCATGGTGTTAACAACCAGAGTTGCCAGTGCTTCACCTTCAACATCTTCAGCGATGATCAGCAGCGGTTTGCCTGCTTTTGCAACAGCTTCCAGAACTGGCAGCATTTCGCGGATGTTGGAGATTTTCTTGTCAGCCAGCAGGATGAACGGGCTTTCCAGTTCTACTGCGCCAGTTTCCGGCTTGTTGATGAAGTAAGGAGACAGGTAGCCACGGTCGAACTGCATACCTTCAACCACGTCCAGTTCGTCCTGCAGACCAGTACCATCTTCAACGGTGATAACGCCTTCTTTACCGACTTTGTCCATCGCTTCAGCGATCAGTTTACCTACAGTTTCGTCGGAGTTAGCGGAGATAGTACCAACCTGAGCAATAGCTTTAGAGTCAGAGCACGGTACGGACAGCGTTTTCAGTTCTTCAACTGCAGCGGTAACGGCTTTGTCGATACCACGTTTCAGATCCATCGGGTTCATGCCCGCAGCAACAGCTTTCAGACCTTCAGTGATGATAGCCTGAGCCAGTACGGTTGCGGTGGTGGTGCCGTCGCCTGCAGCGTCGTTAGCTTTGGAGGCAACTTCTTTCACCATCTGCGCACCCATGTTTTCGAACTTGTCTTCCAGTTCGATTTCACGAGCAACGGAAACACCATCTTTGGTGATGGTCGGTGCACCGAAAGATTTATCCAGAACTACGTTACGGCCTTTCGGACCGAGGGTAACTTTCACTGCATCTGCCAGTACGTTTACGCCGCGCAGCATTTTCACACGAGCGTCGTTACCGAATTTTACGTCTTTAGCTGCCATTATCTTTATTCCTTAAATTCGTATGTTCAGTGTCGTGCGCGGATTACGCTTCAACAATTGCCAGAATGTCGCTTTCGGACATGATCAACACTTCTTCATTGTCGATCTTCTCAGATTTCACACCGTAGCCATCGTTGAAAATAACGATGTCGCCAACTTTCACGTCCAGCGGCTTCACTTCGCCATTTTCAAGGATACGGCCATTGCCGACAGCCAGCACTTCGCCACGGGTAGATTTAGCCGCTGCAGAGCCGGTCAGAACGATGCCGCCAGCAGATTTAGTTTCAACTTCTTTACGCTTGACGATCACGCGATCATGCAATGGACGAATATTCATTGATAACTCTCCTTTGAGAAAGTCCGTATCTGTTATGGGTGACGCCGGAGCTTACGTGGTTTCCCGGCTGGTGACCAGAGAAATGGGGATGAGGCTTCGCCCCTTCAAGGGGGAAAAAGAAAAAAAATTCTGATCAGCACAAAATCGGGTAAAAATCCTGATTCACCTCACGTTTCATCGCAATTTCGACATCGCCGTCATAAGCGAATCTGATTGTGCTACCATCGAAATCCTGCGCAGTTGCCCAATATTTGGGCGCAATCGGACATCAACCCATGAGTGGACTCAAACAAGAATTGGGGCTGGCCCAGGGTATCGGCCTGCTATCGACGTCATTATTAGGCACTGGCGTGTTTGCCGTTCCTGCGTTAGCTGCACTGGTAGCGGGCAATAACAGCCTCTGGGCGTGGCCTGTTTTGATTATCTTAGTGTTCCCGATTGCAATTGTGTTTGCGATTCTGGGTCGCCACTATCCCAGCGCGGGCGGTGTTGCGCACTTCGTCGGTATGGCGTTCGGCTCGCGGCTTGAGAGAGTCACCGGCTGGCTGTTTTTATCAGTCATTCCCGTAGGTTTGCCCGCCGCGCTACAAATTGCCGCCGGATTCGGCCAGGCGATGTTTGGCTGGCATAGCTGGCAACTGTTGTTGGCAGAACTCGGTACGCTGGCGCTGGTGTGGTATATCGGTACTCGCGGTGCCAGTTCCAGTGCTAATCTACAAACGGTCATTGCCGGGCTTATCGTCGCGCTGATTGTCGCCATCTGGTGGGCGGGCGATATCAAACCTGCGAACATCCCCTTCCCTGCGCCAGGTGATATCGAACTTACCGGGTTATTTGCTGCGTTATCGGTGATGTTCTGGTGCTTTGTCGGTCTGGAAGCATTTGCCCATCTCGCTTCAGAATTTAAAAATCCAGAGCGTGATTTTCCGCGCGCTTTGATGATAGGTCTGCTGCTGGCAGGATTAGTCTACTGGGGCTGTACGGTAGTCGTCTTACACTTCGACGCCTATGGTGAAAAAATGGCGGCGGCTGCATCGCTTCCCAAAATTGTGGTGCAGCTATTCGGTGTAGGGGCGTTATGGATTGCCTGCGTGATTGGCTATCTGGCCTGCTTTGCCAGCCTCAACATTTATATACAGAGCTTCGCCCGCCTGGTCTGGTCGCAGGCGCAACATAATCCTGACCACTACCTGGCACGCCTCTCTTCTCGCCATATCCCGAATAATGCCCTCAATGCCGTGCTCGGCTGTTGCGTGGTGAGTACGTTGGTGATTCATGCTTTAGAGATCAATCTGGACGCACTCATTATTTATGCCAACGGCATCTTTATTATGATTTACCTATTGTGCATGTTGGCAGGCTGTAAATTATTACAAGGACGTTATCGCGTACTGGCGGTGACTGGCGGGCTGTTATGCGTTCTGTTATTGGCAATGGTCGGCTGGAAAAGTCTCTATGCGCTAATCATGCTGGCGGGGTTATGGCTGTTTCTGCCAAAACGAAAAACGCCGGAAAATGGCATAACCACATAATCCGGCGTTTCGACATTAATCCTGGCGATCGTCTTTATGATCAAGGCGGTCGCGGTCATCATCCTTTCGCTGGTACTCACCATCAAAAGTATTACCGCCACCGGTCCCGGCGCTAAAACCGCCGCCCGGCATCCGGGAGAAACGCAAATGCGGCATCAACTTCACTGTCAGATGCTTTTGCACCGGCGGTAATAAAAGAAGAAGACCGAGGAAATCGGTGAAAAAGCCCGGTAATAAAAGCAGCAAACCGGCAATGATCAGCGAAACACTTTTAATCATCTCCGCCGCAGGGTTTTCACCCGCCGCCATTTTTTGTTGCATCAGCACAAAATTCTTAAAGCCCTGATTACGTACCAGTGACATACCGATAACCGACGTGAATATAACCAGTACGAGGGTCAGCAATACCCCCAGGACATGGGCAACCTGAATAAAAATTGAAATCTCAATATAGACATAAAGGAAAATGGCAATAAAAGGTAACCAGCGCAAAGGTTTCTCCTGTAATAGCAACCGGTTAAATCCGGGCGCCTGAATGGGTTGCGAATCGCGTTCAGCTCATATTGTGGTCATTAGCAAAATTTCAAGATGTTTGCGCAACTATTTTTGGTAGTAATCCCAAAGCGGTGATCTATTTCACAAATTAATAATTAAGGGGTAAAAACCGACACTTAAAGTGATCCAGATTACGGTAGAAATCCTCAAGCAGCATATGATCCTGGGTATTCGTCCGATGCAGGGGATAATCGTCGGTCGAAAAACATTCGAAACCACATATATTCTGTGTGTTTAAAGCAAATCATTGGCAGCTTGAAAAAGAAGGTTCACATGTCAAACAACATTCGTATCGAAGAAGATCTGTTGGGTACCAGGGAAGTTCCAGCTGATGCCTACTATGGTGTTCACACTCTGAGAGCGATTGAAAACTTCTATATCAGCAACAGCAAAATCAGCGATATTCCTGAATTTGTTCGCGGTATGGTAATGGTTAAAAAAGCCGCAGCTATGGCAAACAAAGAGCTGCAAACCATTCCTAAAAGTGTAGCGAATGCAATCATTGCCGCATGTGATGAAGTCCTGAATAACGGAAAATGCATGGATCAGTTCCCGGTAGACGTCTACCAGGGCGGCGCAGGTACTTCCGTAAACATGAACACCAACGAAGTGCTGGCCAATATCGGTCTGGAACTGATGGGTCATCAGAAAGGTGAATATCAGTACCTGAACCCGAACGACCATGTTAACAAATGTCAGTCCACTAACGACGCCTACCCGACCGGTTTCCGTATCGCGGTTTACTCTTCCCTGATTAAACTGGTAGATGCGATTAACCAACTGCGCGAAGGCTTTGAACGTAAAGCTGTCGAATTCCAGGACATCCTGAAAATGGGTCGTACCCAGCTGCAGGACGCAGTACCGATGACCCTTGGTCAGGAATTCCGCGCTTTCAGCATTCTGCTGAAAGAAGAAGTGAAAAACATCCAACGTACCGCTGAACTGCTGCTGGAAGTTAACCTCGGCGCAACGGCAATCGGTACAGGCCTGAACACGCCGAAAGAGTACTCTCCGCTGGCAGTGAAAAAACTGGCTGAAGTCACTGGCTTCCCATGCGTTCCGGCTGAAGACCTGATCGAAGCGACCTCTGACTGCGGCGCTTACGTTATGGTTCACGGTGCGCTGAAACGCCTGGCTGTGAAGATGTCCAAAATCTGTAACGACCTGCGCTTGCTCTCTTCTGGCCCACGTGCCGGCCTGAACGAGATCAACCTGCCGGAACTGCAGGCGGGCTCTTCCATCATGCCAGCTAAAGTAAACCCGGTTGTTCCGGAAGTGGTTAACCAGGTATGCTTCAAAGTCATCGGTAACGACACCACTGTTACCATGGCAGCAGAAGCAGGTCAGCTGCAGCTGAACGTTATGGAGCCGGTCATTGGCCAGGCCATGTTTGAATCAGTTCATATTCTGACCAACGCTTGCTACAACCTGCTGGAAAAATGCGTTAACGGCATCACTGCTAACAAAGAAGTGTGCGAAGGTTACGTTTACAACTCTATCGGTATCGTCACTTACCTGAACCCGTTCATCGGCCACCACAACGGTGACATCGTGGGTAAAATCTGTGCCGAAACCGGTAAGAGTGTACGTGAAGTCGTTCTGGAACGCGGTCTGTTGACTGAAGCGGAACTAGACGATATTTTCTCCGTACAGAATCTGATGCACCCGGCTTACAAAGCAAAACGCTATACTGATGAAAGCGAACAGTAATCGTACAGGGTAGTACAAATAAAAAAGGCACGTCAGACGACGTGCCTTTTTTCTTGTGAGCAGTAACTTAAAAATAACAATCTAATATCAACTTGTTAAAAAACAAGGAAGGCTAATATGCTAGTTGTAGAACTCATCATAGTTTTGCTGGCGATCTTCTTGGGCGCCAGACTGGGGGGAATAGGTATTGGTTTTGCAGGCGGATTGGGGGTGCTGGTTCTTGCCGCTATTGGCGTCAAACCTGGTAACATCCCGTTCGATGTCATTTCCATTATCATGGCGGTTATCGCCGCTATTTCTGCCATGCAGGTTGCTGGCGGTCTGGACTATCTGGTTCATCAGACAGAAAAGCTGCTGCGCCGTAACCCGAAATACATCACGATCCTCGCACCTATCGTGACCTATTTCCTGACAATTTTTGCGGGTACTGGCAACATCTCTCTGGCAACGCTGCCAGTTATCGCTGAAGTTGCGAAGGAACAAGGCGTTAAACCTTGCCGTCCGCTGTCTACTGCGGTGGTTTCCGCGCAGATTGCGATCACCGCATCGCCAATCTCGGCGGCAGTGGTTTACATGTCTTCCGTAATGGAAGGTCATGGCATCAGCTACCTTCATCTGCTCTCTGTGGTCATCCCGTCCACCCTGCTGGCGGTTCTGGTGATGTCCTTCCTGGTCACTATGCTGTTCAACTCCAAACTGTCTGACGATCCGATTTATCGCAAGCGTCTGGAAGAAGGTCTGGTTGAACTGCGCGGTGAAAAGCAGATTGAAATCAAATCCGGTGCAAAAACTTCCGTCTGGCTGTTCCTGCTGGGCGTAGTTGGCGTGGTTATCTATGCAATCATCAACAGCCCGAGCATGGGCCTGGTTGAGAAACCGCTGATGAACACCACTAACGCAATCCTGATCATCATGCTCAGCGTTGCAACTCTGACCACCGTTATCTGTAAAGTTGATACCGACAACATCCTCAACTCCAGCACCTTCAAAGCAGGTATGAGCGCCTGTATTTGTATCCTGGGCGTTGCATGGCTGGGCGATACTTTCGTTTCCAACAACATCGACTGGATCAAAGATACCGCTGGTGAAGTGATTCAGGGTCATCCGTGGCTGCTGGCCGTCATCTTCTTCTTTGCTTCTGCTCTGCTGTACTCTCAGGCTGCAACCGCAAAAGCACTGATGCCGATGGCTCTGGCGCTGAACGTTTCTCCGCTGACCGCTGTTGCTTCTTTTGCTGCGGTGTCTGGTCTGTTCATTCTGCCGACCTACCCGACGCTGGTTGCTGCGGTACAGATGGATGACACGGGTACAACTCGTATCGGTAAATTCGTCTTCAACCATCCGTTCTTCATCCCAGGTACTCTGGGTGTTGCCCTGGCCGTTTGCTTCGGCTTCGTGCTGGGTAGCTTCATGCTGTAATGACAAATCGCGGGGCGTTCACGCCCCGCTTTCTTTCCCGCCGACTAACATCATTCCCTCGTCCGTTGTATAGTGACCTCTCTCTTGCGGTTCCATCTGTTCTTGCGAGGTGTTTATGCTTGATGATAAAAGTTCGAATACCGCGTCTGTCGTGGTGCTGTGTACCGCACCGGATGAAGCGACAGCCCAGGATTTAGCCGCCAAAGTGCTGGCAGAAAAACTGGCGGCCTGTGCAACCCTGATCCCTGGCGCAACCTCACTCTATTACTGGGAAGGTAAGCTGGAACAGGAATATGAAGTACAGATGATCTTAAAAACCGACAACGCTCACCAGCAAGCTCTGCTGGAATGCCTGAAGTCTCATCATCCGTATCAAACCCCGGAGCTTCTGGTTTTACCTGTTATACACGGAGACACAGATTACCTCTCATGGCTCAACGCATCTTTACGCTGATCCTGCTACTTTGCAGCACTTCCGTTTTTGCCGGATTATTCGACACGCCAGGACGCTCACAATTTGTCCCGGCTGATCAGGCTTTTGCTTTTGATTTTCAGCAAAACCAACATGATCTTAATCTGACCTGGCAGATCAAAGACGGTTATTACCTTTACCGTAAACAGATCCGCATCACGCCTGAACACGCGAACATTGCCGACGTGCAGTTACCGCCAGGCGTCTGGCATGACGATGAGTTTTACGGCAAAAGCGAGATTTATCGCAAGCGACTGACGCTTCCTGTAACCATCAACCAGGCTACGGCTGGCGCGACATTAACTGTCACTTACCAGGGCTGCGCTGACGCTGGTTTCTGCTATCCGCCAGAAACCAAAACCGTACCGTTAAGCGAAGTGCTCGCCAGCAACGCAGCGCCACAACCTGCGGCTGTTCCGCAGCAAGAGCAGCCCGCCGCGCAATTGCCCTTTTCTGCGCTCTGGGCATTGTTGATAGGCATCGGCATCGCCTTCACCCCCTGCGTACTGCCGATGTACCCACTGATTTCCGGCATCGTGCTGGGCGGTAAACAGCGGCTCTCCACCACCAGAGCATTGTTGCTGACCTTTATTTATGTGCAAGGGATGGCGCTGACCTACACGGCGCTGGGTCTGGTGGTTGCCGCCGCAGGGTTACAGTTCCAGGCGGCGCTACAGCATCCTTACGTGCTTATTGGCCTCGCCATCGTCTTTACCTTGCTGGCGATGTCGATGTTTGGCTTGTTTACCCTGCAACTCCCCTCTTCACTGCAAACGCGCCTCACGCTGATGAGCAATCGCCAACAGGGTGGCTCGCCCGGCGGTGTGTTTGTTATGGGGGCGATTGCCGGTTTGATCTGCTCACCATGCACCACCGCGCCGCTTAGCGCGATTCTGCTATATATCGCCCAAAGCGGAAACATGTGGCTGGGCGGCGGCACGCTTTATCTCTATGCGCTGGGCATGGGTCTACCGCTGATGTTAATTACCGTCTTTGGCAACCGTCTGCTGCCGAAAAGCGGTCCGTGGATGGAACAGGTCAAAACCGCGTTTGGTTTTGTGATCCTCGCACTGCCGGTCTTCCTGCTTGAGCGAATGATTGGCGATATATGGGGATTACGCTTGTGGTCGGCGCTTGGCGTCGCATTCTTTAGCTGGGCCTTTGTCACCAGCTTACAGGCCAAACGCGGTTGGATGCGCATTGTGCAAATAATCCTACTGGCAGCGGCGTTGGTTAGCGTGCGCCCACTCCAGGACTGGGCATTTGGTGCGACGCATACCGCACAAACTCAGGCGCATCTCAACTTTACACCAATCAAAACGGTGGATGAGTTAAATCAGGCGCTCGTTGAAGCCAAAGGCAAACCTGTAATGTTAGATCTCTATGCCGACTGGTGCGTTGCCTGTAAAGAGTTCGAGAAATACACCTTTAGCGACCCACAGGTGCAAAAAGCGTTGGCTGACACAGTCTTACTTCAGGCCAACGTCACCGCTAATGACGCACAAGATGTGGCGCTGTTAAAACATCTAAATGTCCTTGGACTGCCGACAATTCTCTTTTTTGACGGACAAGGCCAGGAGCATCCACAAGCACGCGTCACGGGCTTTATGGATGCTGAAACCTTCAGCGCACATTTGCGCGATCGCCAACCGTGAACGACACTTGCAGTGGGAAAGACGGAGGAAAATAGCGTGCAACGTGAAGATGTACTGGGAGAAGCCCTGAAATTATTAGAATTACAAGGGATTGCCAACACCACGCTGGAGATGGTTGCTGAACGTGTGGATTATCCGCTGGATGAGCTAAGGCGATTCTGGCCGGACAAAGAGGCGATCCTCTACGACGCGCTGCGCTATCTTAGCCAACAGATAGATGTCTGGCGTCGTCAGTTGATGCTGGACGAAACGCAAACCGCCGAACAAAAGCTGCTGGCGCGTTATCAGGCGTTATCAGAGTGCGTTAAAAACAACCGCTATCCGGGCTGTCTGTTTATCGCTGCCTGTACGTTTTATCCCGATCCTGGCCACCCTATTCATCAACTGGCCGATCAGCAAAAAAGCGCGGCCTACGATTTCACCCACGAACTATTAACCACGCTGGAAGTTGACGATCCTGCGATGGTGGCAAAGCAGATGGAACTGGTGCTGGAAGGCTGTTTAAGCCGAATGCTGGTGAATCGTAGCCAGGCGGATGTCGACACCGCACACCGGCTGGCGGAAGATATCCTGCGCTTCGCCCGCTGCCGCCAGGGTGGCGCACTGACCTGACAGAAACACAGAAAAGAAGCGATTTGCCGCAATCTTAAGCAGTTGAATCGCTTTTACTGAAATTAGGTTGACGAGATGTGCAGATTACGGTTTAATGCGCCCCGTTGCCCGGATAGCTCAGTCGGTAGAGCAGGGGATTGAAAATCCCCGTGTCCTTGGTTCGATTCCGAGTCCGGGCACCAAAATTTATAACCCTCGCTCCGGCGGGGGTTTTGTTTTTTGAGCCAACACGTTTTGGTTTATAAGCAGTTACCCTTTTTAAATTTCCTCCTCCCCGGTGGTACAAAATAGGCATTATTATAAAGCCTATCAAATACCGGAATGGCATCTGACACATCCGAAAAAGTTCCTCAGGATCGACTTCTTCCTATCGACAAAGGCGCACTAAAACATTCCCTTGCGATGAAAGCCACTGAACAAACTAAACACAAACGCCCTTCCGCGCAGGCTGAAATCAATGCGATCAGCCAGAACGCCAGGGTAAAAGGCCCGTAACGCAGGAAGACACCACTTCGATATGAGTAGCCCTCATCAACATATTCCAGCCTGAACCAGGGGGGAAAAGATATGTTTTATTTGGTTGTTCACTAAGTCATCTGTGCTGGGTTGAGAATATTATCTTTAATCAAGAGCACAAATTTACTGCGCCGCTACGCTACACGGCGGATAAAAAATTCACGCTCAAAATGCTAGGGGTTAGCAGCAGTGAGGATTCTTGCAAAACGATGTACAAGCATGGGGCAGCAGCCTCCTACCAACTTGCCCCTACCAAAAAGACTATGGCATACTCGCATCACTTTTGGCCTTGTTCTAACTCGTTACCCATCACAAATAAATATAATAAATTTCAGTTGGTTATTATGTAGCACAAGGAATGTTGACGGACTCCATTACGATGATTAGTAAACAGTTTGATAGATCTGAGCATGTATATAGAAACGATGCATTTTTAGAGCTTCTAAAAGATGCCGTACGTTTTTTTAATGGGACACCTGTACATTCATTACCACCGCCTCAAGGATTTCAGGGAGCCGGTGTTTACGCGCTATACTACACAGGTCATAACCCTTTATACGATGAATTTTCACGAATAAACCGACTTGCATACAACCTTCCTATTTATGTAGGTAAGGCTGTACCAGCAGGATGGCGTCAGTCCAGAATCAGTGATAGCGCCACTCGGGCTGGCTCAGAACTATCTAATAGGATCAGAGAGCATAGTAGAAATATAGCGAAAGCAGAGAACTTGAAGTTAGAAGATTTTTCATGTCGCTTTATCATTTTTGAAGCTACTGGCTCTGACATGATCAGCACAGTCGAAGCAGCACTGATTAAAATTCACAAACCCTTATGGAACACCGTAGTGGATGGTTTTGGGAATCATACTCCTGGTGCTGGTAGATTCGCCCAAGCCAAATCTGATTGGGATGTGATTCACCCAGGCAGGGAATGGGCAGAAAAATGTACTGGCAGGCATTCAGAACCAGCCTCTGTAGAAAATCGAATTAAGCAATACTTTTTGGAATTAAAGTAACAAAATGAAATCCTTAGAAATATTCTCAGGTACTGGCGGTTTAGCGAAAGGTTTAGAACTGGCAGGATTCGAGCATCAAGGGTTTGTTGAGCTCAACAAACATGCTTGCAACTCACTTCGTCTAAATTTTGACAAAGAGAAAGTATTTCAAGGAGATATTAAAAATTACGATTTCACATCTCTTAAGAATATCGATGTCGTGGCTGGCGGACCGCCTTGCCAACCTTTTTCCTTAGGGGGCAAGCATAAAGCCCATGATGACACTCGAGATATGTTCCCCTACGCGATTAAGGCGATCGAAGCTTTACATCCTAAGGCTTTCATCTTCGAAAACGTGAAGGGCTTACTTCGAAAATCATTTGCTGATTACTTCGAATACATCATCCTTCGTTTAACATACCCAACGTTATCTTTGTGTGATGCCCAGGACTGGCAATTACATCTTAACGAGTTACGTAAAGCTAGCAAAGGTACGCATCAAGGCACCACTTATGATGTGTCCTTTAAGTTAGTGAATGCGGCAGACTATGGTGTTCCACAGGTTAGGGAGCGAGTGATAATTGTCGGGATCAGGTCCGACTTAAACAAAAAGTGGACCTTCCCTGCGCCTACGCACAGCCAGGAGCGATTACTGTGGGAACAGTACGTTACAGGGGAGTACTGGAAGGAACATAACATTAGTCCTCTAAAAGATGAACCTCTTACAGAGAGATTGAAAAAACGTTTTGGAGTGTTTCCACCATCAGAGAAACGCTGGGTTACCGTTCGTGATGCTCTCAAAAACGTTCCTCAACCCTATGAGCCCCATGAAATTGAAGATCATATTTTTAAAGATGGCGCCCGTACCTATCCAGGCCACACTGGTAGCTACATTGACCAGCCATCGAAAACATTAAAAGCTGGGGCTCATGGAGTCCCTGGTGGCGAAAATATGATTAGATATGAAAATGATAGCGTCCGTTACTTCACAGTTTATGAAGGAAAACTCCTGCAAACATTCCCTAAAAACTTCCAGGTGACAGGAGCATGGGGAGAAGCAATGAGGCAGATCGGCAACGCTGTACCTGTCTTACTGGCCCAACGGATAGGGCAGCATTTACATAACCTGCTGAATGCAAGTTTACAGGCAGATATTGAACCTCTTAAATGTGCAAATTTCGATTAGATATCTCAATAAATACTAATACCGAAACACATTGTTAGTGGTAGTGCCCGGTGATACATTCGAGGTCGAATGTGTAAATGTAATCTTTTGTTATTAAAATGACTTCGTTGTTTTCACAATGATCTTTAATTCAAGCTGGCACTACTAATTTAATTCCTGAGAACCCGCCTACAAGGCGGGTTTTTGCTTTTGGGAATACGTCCTTCCTGCCTTCGCCCCATCAGCTGCGAATATCATCATACGCACGCGTTTTATCAAATTCGTGTTTCGCAAACGGGCACAGTGGGATAATTTTCCTGGCGCATTTTTTCCACGACTTTCGCTACCAGCTGTTTACCAATCCCCTGCCCTTTCAGGCTTTCATCAACATCGGTATGTTCGATAATCGCTAAATTCTCTCCGGTCGGCACAAAGACAATTTCAGCTATTTGATTTTCCTGCGCATCATTGATGTGAAATTTATTATGACCCTCACATATTTCCATTTTCCCCTCGCTTATTTAAGACGGTATTTCAGCGCGCCGCTCGGGCACGTATCAATAACATTCACGACGGTAGCGACGTCTACTTCATCCAGCATGATCCACGGCTTACGTTTGAGATTAAATAACTTGCCGTTGCCATGTACGCAATTGCCGGAATTTGTAGTGATGTGATGGCCCCCCTCCCCAAGGTGGTCAGTGTCATACATTTACTAACCGCATTAATCCGGGAGTAACATCACTACAGGCCCCTTTTCAGGGGCCTCTTCCTGTCAGAACATATAGCGGAAATTCGCGTTTATCGCGTTATCCACGTTGTATTTACCAAAGGCGGATTTCTCAAACTCCAGACCAAAGCGCATGTTGTCCTTTATCTGTGCGTTCATACCGACATTGAACAACATCCTGCTGTCCTTCTCTCCTTTAATCCGTTTCTCCCCGGAGGCATCACGAAGAACCGTCTCGCCATTATTCAGCAGGTCAAACTGCCAGCTGGTGCCGGCCCGGGCTGTCACACTCCAGTCCTTACCACTGAATGTTTTACCCAGCTCAATTCCTGTTCTGCCAATCAACGGGCTGAAATCCCTGTTCTTCATGCTCAGGTCCATCTCACCGTCTTTCCAGCGGAATGTTTTCCCGGACACTGCGCCGTAAACCAGTTCGGCCTGAGGCTCAATAAAAGTGTCTTCCGTCAGGTGATAACGGTAACCCGTCTCCGCTCCGGCATACCAGGAGTGGGTTCCGTAGTGCTTCGTACCCAGACCGGCAAAGTTGCCTGTGTAGTCATTGTTATGGTGAATATATTTACCAATCAAATCGATATAGGCACCGGAATTAAACAGTGCTGAAGCATACAGCCCCCCCCCCACGGATTTTGTCTTCCCACTGAACGCATCACTGTCTGCACTGCTGTCGGTATAGGTCATTGTGATACCGGTAAACAGATCCACTCCATCCAGCACATGTTTTTTGTCAAAGCCGACCTGAACGTGAGTGTAATTATCGCTATACCCGCCATCGGCTGAACCGGCGCCGTTCATGATACGGGCCCAGGCACCGGCATCACCGTT